>DATMVU010000667.1:0-29601 GCA_035562875.1 Actinoplanes sp.
ACGGTCCCTGACGGACCCTAGGTAGATGAATCATGGAACCGCCCGCACGCGATCACCTTAACCGTCAAGCTTGAGCTCTCATCGGTAGGACACCACATCCACGCCCCGGCCGCCCGCGGAGGCCCCATATGCCCCTACTCGTGACGTCGGCGGTGCTGCTGGCCACAGTGGTTCCCGCCCCCGTGGACCGGGCCGGTCTGCTGGCGAGCTGGACCCAGCCGACAGCGGAGAGCACCGCAGCCTGGCAGGCTGCCCGAGCCGACCGGGCCCGCTGGGCCGCCTACGGATTCGACTGGTCCACCGACGTGTGCACGCTGGCCCCGGACACCCCGTTCGGTTTCGACTTCACCGACGCGTGCCGGCACCACGACTTCGGTTACCGCAATCACCAGTCCACCATCGCCCGGCACAAGAAACGTATCGACGAGGTCTTCCGAGCCGACCTGCGCCGCATCTGCGACGCCCGCCGCCTGGCCGCCCAGCCGTTGTGCAACGCCACCGCCTTCACCTACTTCGAGGCGGTCCGCATCCTCCCCCGAACCCCGGTCTAGAGGATCGTCCAGGTGTCGCCGGAGTTCAGGAGGTTGTCGAGCATCTGCTCGGGGGTGCCGTCGGCCTGGGCCCGGGCGTCGTGCACCTGCTTGCGGACGATCTCGTCGTAGGACGGGCGCTGCACGTTCCGGAAGACACCGATCGGGGTGGTGCCCAGGTCGGAGCCGGAGAGACGGCTGAGGGCGAATGCGTACGCCGGGTCCTCGACCGTCGCATCGTGGACGATCGGTTCGCCGCCCTCCTGAACCTGAAGGCCGAAGCTGCCGGCCGGGTGGACGACGTTGAAGCGACCGAAGGTGATCGGTTCACCGTGTTCCAGGCGGATCAGGTGTTCGTCGCGGGTGTCGGCGTCCTTGATCAGGTCGAAGGCGCCGTCGTTGAAGATGTTGCAGTTCTGGTAGATCTCGACGAACGCGGAGCCCTCGTGGGCGGCGGCGGCCCGGAGCACCGACTGCAGGTGCTTACGGTCGGAGTCGATGGTGCGGGCCACGAACGTCGCCTCGGCGCCGAGGGCGAGTGACAGCGGATTGAACGGGGAGTCCGCCGAGCCGGCCGGTGTCGACTTGGTGATCTTGCCGAGCTCCGAGGTGGGCGAGTACTGCCCCTTGGTGAGCCCGTAGATCCGGTTGTTGAACAGCAGGATCTTCAGGTTCACGTTGCGCCGCAGGGCGTGGATCAGGTGGTTGCCGCCGATCGACAGGGCGTCGCCGTCGCCGGTCACCACCCAGACGCTCAGGTCGGGCCGGGAGGTGGACAGCCCGGTCGCGATGGCCGGGGCCCGCCCGTGGATCGAGTGCATCCCATAGGTGTTCATGTAGTACGGGAACCGGGACGAACAGCCGATCCCGGAGACGAACACGATGTTCTCCCGGGGGATGCCCAGCTCGGGCATGAACTGCTGGACCGCGGCCAGGATCGCGTAGTCCCCGCAGCCGGGGCACCAGCGCACCTCCTGGTCGGACTTGAAGTCCTTGGCGGTCAGTTTCAGGGCGACCGTATCAGCCATTCTTGACCACGTCCTCGAGCATGCTCTCCAGGGTGGCGGCGGTGAACGGCAGGCCGCTGACCTGGTTGAACGGAACCACGTCGACGAGATAGCGGGCCCGGATCACCGCGGCGAGCTGTCCGAGGTTCATCTCCGGGACGACGACCTTGTCGTAACCCGTGAGCACCTCGCCGAGGTTGGCCGGCAGCGGCGACAGGTGCCGCAGATGCGCCTGGGCGACGGCGAGGCCCCGCTGGCGCAGTGCGCGGCAGGCGGCCCCGATCGGCCCGTAGGTGGAGCCCCAACCGAGGACCAGCACGCCGGCGTCCTCGGCCGGGTCCTCGACGTCCACGTCCGGCACGCTGATCGCCTCGATGCGGGCCTGCCGGGTGCGGACCATGAACTCGTGGTTGGCCGGGTCGTACGAGATGTCGCCGGTCTTGTCGGCCTTCTCCAGGCCCCCGATGCGGTGTTCCAAGCCGGGCGTGCCGGGCACGGCCCACGGGCGGGCCATGGTCGCCGGATCGCGGAGGTACGGCAGGAACCGCCCGTCCCCGGAGTTGGGCGCGGTGGCGAACTCGACACGCAGGTCGGGCAGTTCGCTGACGGACGGCAGCATCCACGGCTCGGAACCGTTCGCCACGTAGTTGTCGGACAGCAGGATCACCGGGGTGCGGTAGGTGAGGGCGATCCGGGCCGCCTCCAGCGCCGCGTGGAAGCAGTCGGACGGCGATCTCGGGGCGATCACCGCGAGTGGCGCCTCGCCGTGCCTGCCGAACAGGGCCATGTTGAGGTCGGCCTGCTCGGTCTTGGTCGGCATGCCGGTGGACGGGCCGGCCCGCTGCACGTCCACGATCACCAGCGGCAGCTCCAGGGCGATGGCGAGGGAGATGGTCTCGCCCTTGAGGGCCACGCCCGGCCCGGAGGTGGTGGTGACACCCAGAGCACCGCCGTACGCCGCCCCGAGTGCCGCCCCGATCGCGGCGATCTCGTCCTCGGCCTGCATCGTGGTGACGCCGAACCGTTTGTGCTTGGAGAGTTCGTGCAGGATGTCGGAGGCCGGGGTGATCGGGTAGGCGCCGAGGAACAGGGGCAGCCCGGAGCGCACCGCGGCGGCCACCAGCCCGAGCGACAGCGCCTGGTTGCCGGTGATGTTGCGGTAGGTGCCGGGGCTCATCCGGGCGGGTTTGATCTCGTAACGCACGGTGAACGCCTCGGTCGTCTCACCGTAGTTCCAGCCGGCCTGGAACGCGGCCTTGTTCGCGGCGACCAGGTCCGGCCGTTTGACGAACTTGCGCTCCAGGAATCGCAGCGTGGACTCGAACGGCCGCGAGTACATCCAGCTCAGCAGGCCCAGCGCGAACATGTTCTTGGCGCGTTCACCGTCCTTCTTCGCCACTCCCAGCTCGCTGAGGGCGCCGAGGGTGAGCGCGGTCAGGGCCACCGGATGCACGGCGAACTCGGCGAGTGAGCCGTCCTCCAGCGGGCTGACGGCGTAACCGACCTTCGCCAGGTTACGGCGGGTGAACTCGTCGGTGTTGACGATGATGTCGGCGCCGGCCGGGAGATCGGCCAGGTTGGCCTTGAGCGCCGCCGGGTTCATCGCCACCAGGACGTCGGGTGCGTCGCCGGGGGTCAGGATGTCGTAGTCGGCGAAGTGCACCTGGAAGCTGGAGACGCCGGGCAGGGTGCCGGCCGGGGCGCGGATCTCGGCCGGGAAGTTCGGCAGGGTCGAGATGTCGTTGCCGAGCTGTGCGGTCTCCGACGTGAAGCGGTCGCCGGTCAGCTGCATGCCGTCGCCGGAGTCGCCGGCGAATCGGATGACTACCCGGTCCAGCTGCTCGACTCGCTTGGCGGGAGCGGCCACGATTCAACCTCCAGAAGGCGCGATCGTTACTTCCACACTACGTCGCCGCTCCTTACGAAGTGGCCCCGGACCGTTGCCCACAGTAGTCATGTGATGGCCTGCCGAGCTAGTGGTCTTCGGTAGGCTGCACGATCGTGGCGGGATATCTGGGCTCGTACGCCCTTCTCGGTCTGGTGCTGGCCGCCGGGGTGCTGCTGTTCGTGGCCGCGTTCGGGGCGAACCGCCTGCTCCGGCCGTCGAACCCGGCGGAGCCGCCGGGCAAACGGATCTCGTACGAGAGCGGCATCGACCCGGTCGGAGGTGACTGGGCGCAGGCGCAGATCAGGTACTACGTCTATGCGTACCTTTATGTGCTTTTCGCAGTTGAGTCGGTATTTCTTTTTCCCTGGGCCGTGATCTTCGATCGGCCGGGTTTCGGTGGCCCGGCCATCGCGGAGATGGGTGTCTTCGTAGCCGTGCTGGCCCTCGGCATCCTCTACGCGTGGCGCAAGCGAATCCTGCGCTGGACCTGAGCGGGGGTGGCGGGCTCGCCACCGGAAAGCGGACATGTCAACATCGTGCGCATGGGTCAGCTTCTGCTCTTCATCGTCGTGGCTCTCGTCGTCGCGACGATCGTCTTCGGCGTGACCGTTCTACTGAGCGGGAGTGACCCCGGGCTGACTCCGGTCGAGCCCGACGGGCGGGCGATCCCGCTGCCCGGCGACCGTCCGCTCGGCGAGGACGACATCTCCCGGACCAGGTTCGACACCGTGCTGCGTGGTTACCGGATGGCCCAGGTCGATCAGGCCCTGCAGCGGGCCGCCTACGACATCGGCTACAAGAGCGAGCTGATCGGCGTGCTGGAGGCCGAAGTCACCGCGCTGCGCGAGGGCCGGCTGGAGGAGGCCGACGCGCTGCGCCGGGCCCGGGAGGCGGCACTCGCCCCGGCGGCCCCGGCTCCGGTCCCGGCGGTGGAGCCGGCCGCGCCGGTCATCGAGCTGGAACAGGAACCGGTGGAGAAGCGATGAGCGACGATGCGGCGGAGGCCGGCCCAGGGGAGTTCACCGCCACGGTGATCGTCAACGCGCCCGCCTCCAAGGTCTTCGCCGCGTTCATGAACTGGGAGAAGCAGTCCGAGTGGATCCCGTTCACCAGGGTCCGGGTGGTCGAGGGCGACGGCGGTGAGGGCAGCCTGGTCGAGGCGATCACCGCGATCGGGCCGGCGGTGCTGCGCGACGAGCTCCAGGTGGTCAAGGTCAACGCGCCGTACGAGCTGAGGGTCGTGCACTGTGGCAAGGTGCTGCGCGGTCCCGGCGCGATGCGGTGCACGGCGATGTCCGGCGACCGCACCCAGATCGTCCTGCACGAGTGGTTCCACCTCCCGGCCGGCCCGGTCGGGAAGATCGCCTGGCCGGTGCTCTGGCCGGGGTCGAAGCTCGGCTTCACCGGCGCCCTGAAACGCTTCGCCCGTCTGGTCGAGCAGGGCCGGCTGCCATGACCGAGGCCGGCATCGTGATCGGCGCCGACGGTCGTTCCCGCTGCGCCTGGGGCGGCAGCACGCCGGACTACGCGGCCTACCACGACGACGAGTGGGGTAAGCCGGTCCGCGGCGACGACGCCCTCTACGAACGGCTCACCCTGGAAGCCTTCCAGTCCGGACTGTCCTGGATCACCATCCTGCGCAAACGGCCGGCCTTCCGAGAGGCGTTCGCCGGGTTCTCGATCGCGAAGGTGGCAGTGTTCACCGAGGCCGACGCGGTCCGGCTGATGGCCGACCCGGGCATCGTCCGGAACCGGATGAAGATCGACGCGGCCCTGCACAACGCCCGGGTCGCGGCCGAGCTGGACCTGACCGGGCTGCTCTGGTCGTTCGCGCCGTCGCGGAAGGACCGTCCGCGGACCCGAGCCGACGTCCCGGCGATCACCGACGAGTCCACGGCCATGGCGAAAGCGCTCAAGAAGGCCGGCCTCAAGTTTGTCGGCCCGACCACGGCGTACGCGTTGATGCAGGCCACCGGCATGGTGGACGACCACCTCACGGACTGCTGGGTGCCCGTGATGAGATGACACCATGGCTCAGTTCGTGGTGATCATTCCGGAAGGGCAGTGGGCGACCGAGCGGTTGTTCCAGCAGGACGCGGTGACGATCGGTTCCTCAGTAGGCGCGTCAGTCGGCGACGAGGTCCTGCTGGTCGCTGAGGAACAGGTGGTGGCCCTGGCCCGGGTGGAGAAAGCGGACGGCGGCGAGCTGTCGCTGTGGTACCTGCGGCGGGCCTTCGACGAGCCGGTCCCGGCCTCTCTCGCTGAGGGCGCGATCGACGAGGCGACGTTCCAGCGGTTCGCCGGCGCGCTCGGTGGTGCCGCCGACAGGAAGCCCTGGCTGGTCAGCGTCGCGATGCCGATCGAGGCGGTGAACCCGGCGGAGGCGGTGCGGCAGTTCTGGTCGCACGTGCTGGAGCTGGGCCCCGCCGAGCTGCCCACCTACGTCTGGCCGTCCGGTGACGAGCTGGCGATGCAGGCCTTCGTCCTCGGGGCCGAGAAGAACCAGGACCCCGAGGAGGAAGACGAGGACGAGGACTAACGTCCCTGGTACTCGGGCGTCTGCTTGTTCAGGAAGGCGTCGACCGCGGCCGAGTGGTCCGCGGTCGCGCCGCAGATCGACTGGGCCTGAGCCTCGGCCGCCAGAGCGTCGGAGAGGGTCCCCGCGGTGGCGATGGACAGCTCCCGCTTGATCGCGCCGTAGGCCACCGTCGGCCCGGCCGCCAGCCGTGCGGCCAGCTCCTGGGCTCGCGGCAGGACCTGCGCGTCGTCGGTCAGCAGCTCGGTCAGCATGCCGATCCGGGCGGCCTCCTCGGACTTCACCGGCTTGGCGAGCAGCAGCAGTTCCACCGCCTTGGCGTGGCCCACGATCCGCGGCAGCGACCAGGAGATCCCGCTGTCCCCGGCCAGGCCCACGTTGGCGAACGCCATCAGGAAGCTGGTCCGCGGGCCGCCGATCCGGAAGTCGGCGAGCAGCGCCAGCGAGGCACCCGCCCCGGCGGCCATCCCGCCCACTGCCGCGATCACCGGCTTCGGCATGTTCGCCAGTCGCTGCGCGATCGGGTTGTAGTGCAGCTGGACCGTGTTGAGGTCGGTGCTCCCGGCCTTGAGCAGGGTGGCGTGCTCTTTCAGGTCCTGACCACCACAGAAGGCGCCGCCCGCCCCGGTCAGCACGATCGCCCGGCACGACCTGTCGCTCTCCAGCGAGGCGAGGGTGTCCCGCAGTGCCTCCTTGAGGTCGACGGTGAAGCTGTTCATCGCTTCCGGACGGTTCAGGGTCAGGGTGACGACCGCGTCAGTGCGGTCGACGAGCAGCGCGTCGGTCATGCGTCTGAGGGTCCCACACGACCTCCACGTAGCGTCCGCTCCACATGACGATCGGCAGCCGGGCGCAGTCGCGCGGCATGTTTGTCGAAGAAGGCGGCGGCCTTCGTACCCGGCCAGCCCGCGGGCAGCAGCGCGGTGGGCAGTTGCGGGTCCTGCAGGACGATCGACCGCCAGGCGTGCACCAGACGGAACCGGGCCGAGTACGCCTCCTCGTCGGTGCTCCGCGGAGTGATCGACTTGGCGACCGGCTGCATCGACGCGGCGAACTCCTCGTACCGCGATCCGATCTGCCCGAGATCCCAGGCCTGATCGGTGAGCCGTTCCGATCCGGCGGTGTGTGCCGCGCTGAACCGCTCGAAGCCCGCCCCGGCCGCCCGCAGCACCGCCTCGACCTCGTCGGACGGCCGTGGCGCGACCCAGACCCGCTCGCTCAGCGATCCGTAGCCCAGATAGGTGAGCCGGTCCACTTCCCGCCTCGTGACCTGGTCGTGCAGCAGGATCATGTCGAAGCGGCCGTCCCAGCCGCCGCGACCGGTCCGGTACACCCGGGCGGCCGCCTCGTCGAGCCGTCGCGCGGCTTTCGGGGTGAGAACGTATCCCGGTCCGGAGGCGAGACGCAGCGGATGCAGCCATCCCTGTCGCACCATTCGCGACACTGCGGTGCGCACCGCGGGAGCCGCGACGCCGAGTGGGGCGAGCAGCCTGACCAGGGCAGAGACGGGGGCCCGGGAGCCGCGAGCGCGTAGATAGTCACCGTACAGGTCGAAGAGTGCGGACCGCGCCTGCATGACCGCACATTGTGACAGCAGGAAAGGCGATATGCTAGACGCTGTCACATCCGCCCGGGCTGGGTTTGGGTTCGCCGGTGTTCATCAGGGAAAATGTTTGATCGGCACGGTGGGCTGCGACGCGTGAAGACGTGAAACGGCCTGAGCGGGCCGCCGATCGGAAACGAGCACCGCGTCGTGTGGGGCTGAGCACGTGACGTGGCTGCTGGCATTCCAGGAGCAAGTGGCTGTGGGGCAACCCACCGACCCTGACGTAGGTCTGAGGGGAGACAAGATGGCGGCGATGAAGCCGCGGACGGGCGATGGTCCGCTGGAGGTCACCAAGGAGGGTCGTGGCATCGTCATGCGCGTCCCGCTGGAGGGTGGTGGCCGTCTCGTCGTTGAGATGACTCCGGACGAGGCCAACGCGCTGGGTGACGCGTTGAAGTCGATCGCCGGCTGACGTTTCACGCAAGCCCGCCGGTACGGTACCGCCCGTACCGGCGGGCTTTCCACGTCTTACGGAAAGGTCATCCTCCCGTGTTCACCATCCGATTGACCGACGTCTCCGACGAGACGTCCACCTGGGTAGTCCCGGTCGGCACCCCGGTTCCGGGCGAGGTCGGCGCCGAAGCGGACGCCCTGGAACCCGACGACGGAGCAGGCCGGATCACGGTGCTGCCGCGGCCTCTGCGGCGCCCGGCCCGGGTCCTGCTGGCCGGCACCGGCTCCGGCGACGAGGCCGGCTGGCGTGCCGCCGGTGCCGCAGCGATCCGGGAGGCAGCCGACGACGAGGTGCTGGAGGTGCTGGTCCCCGCGGGACTGGAGCCGGCCGCGCTGCGTGGGCTGGCCGAGGGCCTCTGGCTGGGCGGTTACCGCTATCGCGACGCGGCGAAACCGGTGCGGTCCGGCGAGGTCCGGCTGCGGGCCGAGGACCCCGGGTCGTACGCCGAGAGCCTCTCCCGTGCCGAGATCACCGCCCGTGCCGTGTGGCTGGCCCGGGATCTCACCAATACGCCGTCCTCGCTGAAGAACCCGGAGTGGCTGGCCGCCCAGATCGTCGCCGAGGCGGCGAGTAGGCCGGGCCTGACCGTGACCGTGCGGGCCGGTGCCGAACTGGAGCGCTTCGGTGGTCTGCGGGCCGTCGGCGGCGGTTCGGTGTCGCCGCCCCGGTTCGTCGAGATCTCCTGGCAGCCGGCCGGCGCGACCACCCATGTGGCCCTGGTCGGCAAGGGCATCACCTTCGACACCGGCGGCATCTCGATCAAGCCGCGGGACAGCATGAAGCTGATGCGCAAGGACATGGGCGGTGCGGCAGCGGTCGCCGCGGCGACCCTCGCCGCCGCAGATCTGGACCTCCCGGTACGAGTGACGGCGCTCCTGCCGCTCGCCGAGAACGCCATCGGGGCCGCCGCGTTCCGCCCCGGTGACGTGATCACCCACTACGACGGTTCGACGAGCGAGAACACCAACTCCGACGCGGAGGGCCGGCTGGTCCTGGCCGACGCGCTGGCCTACTCGGCGGACCTGCTGAAGCCCGATCTGACGGTCACCGTCGCCACCCTGACCGGGGCGAACACGGTGGCCCTGGGCAAACGGACGGCCGCCCTGCTGAGCCCGGACGACGAACTCGCCACCGCCCTGGCCTCCGCCGGTGCCGCGGCCGGGGAGCAGATCTGGCGGCTGCCGCTGGCCGACGAGTACGTCGAACTGATGCGCAGCGACATCGCGGACCGGGTCAACGCGTCACCCGGCCCGGGTGTGGTGATGGCCGCGCTGTTCCTGCGCGACTTCTTCGGCGACACCCGGTGGGCGCACTTCGACATGTCCGCCCCGAGCTGGGCCGAGGCGGACGACCGGGAGCTGACCAAGGGCGCCACCGGCTGGGGCGCCCGCACCCTGGTGCGCTGGCTGTCAGCGCTTGACGGCGGTCAGCAGTCCGGCGCCTGACGAGATCACCGCGGGGATCCACTCCTCCGACTCGCGGATCGCCTTCACCGTCTCCCGGACGGTGAGGGTGTCCACGTCCCGGGCGGCCGGGTCATTGATCCGGCCGCCGGCGTGCACCCCGTTCACGATCAGCACCCCGCCGGTCCGGAGCAGGCGCAGGGCGGCCTCGGTGCAGGCGGCGAACTCGGTGGTGTCGGCGTCCACGAAGATCAGGTCGTAGACGCCGTCAGCGAGCCGGGGGAGGACGTCCAGGGCCCGGCCGCTGATGATCCGGGTGCGGGACGGCGCGTACCCCGCCTCCTGGAAGATCCGGCGGGCGATCCGCTGGTGCTCGCGTTCCACGTCGATGGTGGTGAGCACCCCGTCCGGGCGCATCCCACCGAGCAGCCAGATGCCGCTCACGCCGGTGCCGGTGCCGATCTCGACGACGGCCTTGGCGCTGCCCGCCGCGGCCAGCAGGCGCAGCACGGAGCCGGCACCGGGCGAGACGCAGGGCAGGCCGAGCTCGTGCGCCAGGGCACGCGCGGTCTGCAGAACCGGGTCCTCGGTGGCGTAGGTCTCGGCGAACGGTATCGACTGGGCCGCCGGCTGACCGAATGAACGAGCAGGACCGATGATGACTACCTCCGTACGACAGTGACGTCACGCGGTGGAACCACGCACATCGGATAAGAGAGTAGAGCGATGTTCTCCGGTGATGCACTGTGCCGTCGATGGATAAACCGTCCGTTCGGCACGGGAGCGCACCCGTGGCAAGGTGTAGACCGGTGAATCCGTGTCATCCTGGATGCGCGGAGCCGGGCGACTGGATGGAGGCACCGACGTGACCGACGGCTGGAACTGGAACCGGCCACCGGCCCCCCATGCCTCAGGCGAGCCACACCGCCAGCCGGAGTCGCACTGGTGGTCAGAGGCGCAGTCCGATCCGTGGCGTGACCCCTACGCTGCGTCAGCGGTTGTCCTGCAGCCGCCACCGTCGGTCGGCGGGGCGCAGCTGGACCCCGCCCCCAACCCTGACCAGCCGCGCCGGGGCACCGTCTCGGTTCTGATGATATCCCTGGTCACCGCCCTGTTGGCGGGTGCCGTCGGCGGCACGCTGGGGTTCGTCTTCGCGGTTCGCAGCGGTTATGTCGAGGGCTCCGGCACCCAGCTCGGAGCCTCCGGGCAGAACGTTCCGGAGAGCACGCAGCGTGACCCCGACTCCCTGGCCGGGGTGGCCGAGCGGGTGCTGCCGAGCGTCGTCACGGTGCGGGTCAGCGGGGCGATCGGCTCCGGATTCGTGGTCTCCGAGAACGGCTACGTGATCACCAACGACCACGTGGTGGAGGGCGGCGGCGAGAGCATGTCGGTCTCGTTCTCGGACGGCTCGACGGCCAGTGCGAAGCTGGTCGGGCGGGACCCGGAGTCCGACGTCGCAGTGATCAAAGTCGCAAAGAACGGGCTGACCCCGGTCGCTCTGGGCAATTCCGACGAGATTGCCGTGGGTGACTCCGTGCTCGCTTTCGGTTCGCCGCTCGCCCTGGTCAACACGGTGACCTACGGCATCGTCAGCGCCGTCGACCGGACCATCCAGGCCGGCGAGGACGGCGGCACCACCCGGTACTACGCAGCCATCCAGACCGACGCCGCGGTCAACCAGGGCAACTCCGGTGGTCCGCTGGTCAGCGCGAGCGGCCAGGTGATCGGGGTCAACTCGGTGATCCGGTCGGTCGGCAGCAGCGACACCGAAGCCGGCAACATCGGCCTCGCCTTCGCCATCCCGATCAACCAGGCCAAGCGGGTGGCCGAGGACATCATCGACACCGGCAAGGCCCGGCGCACGGTGATCGGTGCCGAGGTGATGACCGGGGAGAGCGCCAGTGGCGCCCGGCTGCGCAAGGTCGGGTCGGTTGGTCCGGCGGCCACCGCCGGTCTGCGGACCGGTGACGTGATCACCCGGCTGGACGGGCACCCGCTGCAGGACGGCACGGACCTGATCGCCCTGGTCCGTAAGTACGCCCCCGGTTCGGTGGTGGCTGTCGAGTACCGCCGTGGTACCAAGACCGCCTCGGCGTCGGTGACACTGGCGGCCGACACCAACTGACAGGCTGGTGGGGTGTTCGCGCACAGCATGCGTGCGTAGGCTTGCCCACGTGTTCGAGAATTTGAACTGGTGGGAGATCGGCGCGCTGCTCATGCTCGCGCTGCTGATCTTCGGCGAGCGGCTTCCCAAGGTGATCGGCGACGGCCTGCGCATGCTGCGGGGCCTGCGCAACATGGCCCAGGGCGCGACCGCCGACCTGAGTCGTGAGCTCGGTACCGACATTCAGCTCGAAGACCTGCACCCCAAGGCCTTCATCCGCAAGCACCTGCTCAGCGAAGAGGACGAGCAGGCGCTGCGCAAGCCGATCCAGACCCTCTTCGACGACGTGAAATCCGACCTCAACGGGGTCAAGTCCGAGCTGAACGACGTGGCCTCGGCCGTCGACATCCGGAACAGCAGCCCGAAAACGCCGGCGCCGGCCGAGGCTCCTCGACCGGCGCAGCGTTACGACCTCGACGCGACCTGAGTTCTAGCCGCGTTTCGCGTTGACCATCAGGCCGAGCGGCTTGCCGACCAGCGACTCCCGGCGGACCGCCAGTTTGTCGGCCACCCCGTCCAGTGCCTTCGCGGCAGGGGCGTCCGGGTCGGCGAGCACGATCGGGGTGCCCTCGTCACCGGCCTCCCGCACCCGGGTGTCCAGCGGGATCTGACCCAGCAGCGGCACCCGTGCGCCGATGGTGGTGGAGAGCGAGTCGGCCACCGTCTCGCCACCGCCGGAGCCGAAGACCTCCATCCGGGAGCCGTCCGGCAGCTCCAGCCACGACATGTTCTCCACCACACCGACCAGGCGCTGGTGGGTCTGCAGGGCGATGGCGCCGGCCCGCTCGGCCACCTCGGCGGCGGCCATCTGCGGGGTGGTGACGACCAGGATCTCCGCGTTCGGCAGCAGCTGGGCCAGGGAGATCGCCACGTCACCGGTGCCCGGCGGCAGGTCGAGCAGCAGCACGTCCAGGTCGCCCCAGTAGACGTCGGCCAGGAACTGCTGCAGCGCGCGGTGCAGCATCGGGCCGCGCCAGACCACTGCGGCGTTACCCGAGGTGAACATGCCGATCGAGATCACCTTCACACCGTGCGACTGCGGCGGCATGATCATTTCCTCGACGCGGGTGGGACGGCCCTCGACACCGAGCATCCGCGGCACCGAATGGCCATAGATGTCCGCGTCGATCACGCCGACCGACAGGCCCCGTTTGGCCAGCGCGGCCGCCAGGTTCACCGTGACGCTCGACTTGCCGACCCCGCCCTTGCCGGAGGCCACGGCATAGACCCGGGTCCGGGAGCCGGGCTGGGCGAACGGGATGACCGGCTCGGCGGAGTCACCGCCGCCGCGCAGCGTGGTCTGCAAGGCCTTGCGTTGGTCCTCGCTCATCACCCCGAAGTTGATCTCCACCCGGTCGATGCCGGGGATCTTCGTCAGGGCGGCGGTGATGTCGTTGTTCAGCTTGTCCCGCAGCGGGCAGCCGGCGACGGTGAGCAGTAGATCGACCTTCACCAGGCCGTCGCCCACGGTGAAGCCCGCGACCATGCCGAGGTCGGTGATCGGGCGGCGGATCTCGGGGTCGTCCACGGTCGCCAGAGCGGCCTGGATGGCGTCCTCGAGCGTGGAGGCAGGAGCGGACATGCAGCCCACTCTACGTCGCGGTCAGGTGTGCTCTTCGTCCCGCTCCATCCGGAGTCGCTTCTCCCGCCGGTGGGCGGCCTCATCCAGCTCATCGGCCAGCCGGGACAGCTCGGAACGGAGGAAATCCCTGGTCGCGACCTCGCCCAGAGCGATCCGCAGCGCGGCGATCTCCCGGGCCAGGAACTCGGTGTCCGCCTTCTGCATCGCGGCCCGGCGCCGGTCCTCCTCCATGATCAGGCGATCCCGGTCTGCCTGCCGGTTCTGCGCCAGCAGGATCAACGGCGCAGCGTACGACGCCTGCAGGGAGAGAGCCAGGGTGAGGAACATGAACGGGTACGGGTCGAACTGCAAGTGCTCCGGCACGAGACTGTTCCACGTGAACCAGGCGGCGATCACCACAGTCATGTAGACGATGAACTTCGCCGTGCCCATGTACCGGGCGATGCCCTCCGACCAGCGGCCGAACGCCTCCGGATCGAATTTGGGCAGCTTCACCCGCCCCGGCTGAATCGGCTGATCCAACCGATCCCGACGGTTGTCGCTCACCGCAGCCCCTCCGCTTCGCTCCCGCGCCGCGGTGAGTTCTCGACCGTGCTGGATGATTCGCGCGCAAGCTCGCTCATGCGATGTCCTCGTGGGCGTCCCGGTCACGCCAGTCCCGTGGCAGTGAGTGGTCCAGCACGTCGTCCACGGTCACCGCGCCCAGGAGCCGGTTCGTCGAATCCACCACGGGCATCGCCATCAGGTCGTACGTCGCCATCCGCCGGGTGATCTCATGCAGTCCCGTCTCGGTACGCAACGGGTCGATGCCGCTGTCCACCAGCCCACCCACGATCGAGGCCGGGGGTTCCCGCAGTAGCCGTTGAAAATGCACCATGCCCAGGTACCTACCCGTCGGCGTGGCACTCGGCGCCCGCGCCACGAAGACCTGGGCGGCGACCACCGATGACAACTCCGGGTTCCGGATCCGGGCCAGCGCCTCCGCGACAGTCGCGTCCGGGGTGAGGATCACCGGCTCCGACGTCATCACACTGCCCGCGGTACCCGGCCGGTAGCTCATCAGCTGCCGCACCGGCGCCGCCTCCTCCGGTTCCATCAGGTCCAGCAGCACCGCCTGCTCGGACTGTGGCAACTCGGCCAGCAGGTCGGCCGCGTCGTCCGGGTCCATCCGCTCCAGCACGTCGGCGGCCCGCTCCCGTTCGAGAGCGATCAGGATCTCCACCTGATCGTGCTCGGGCAGTTCCTCCAGTACGTCGGCCAGCCGCCGGTTGTCCATCGCCGCGGCCACCTCGTTACGCCGGGCGTCGGGCATGTCCTGCAGCGCGTTCGCCACGTCGGCCGGGCGCATCTGATCGAGCAGCGCGATCATGTTCGCGGTGCCCTGCGCGTCGGTCGGGCCGATCAGCCCACGGACCCGGTCGTACTCCGCCTGATAGACGTGACCCCGGCGGGCCAGTCGGCCGGTTTGCTCCCGGACCGCGACCCGCGTGATGATCCACTCGGTGTTCCGGTTCAGCTCCATGCCGATGTCCACCACGGTCCCGGCATGAGCCGGTCCGTCGCCGTGCTCCGGTACCACCGTCACCCGCCGGTCCAGCAGATCCTCCAGCACCAGCAGCTCGTTCGGCCGCTTCTCGAACCGGCGCAGGTTCAACGATCCGGTCCCGAGCACCACCGACTCGGAATCCATGTTCGTCACACGCCCGATCGGCAGAAAGATTCGGCGCCGCAGGGCCATCTCGCCGACCAGCCCGACGATCTGCGGCGGCCGGTTCGTGGTCCGCAACCGGACCACCGCGTCCCGCACCCGCCCGACTCGGTCGCCGACCGGATCAAAAACCGGCAGACCCGCGAGGCGAGCCAGATAAACCCTCGTCCCCATGGTCACGACCCCAGACTAGGTTAGGGTCCGGGCATGTCCACCTTGGCGTACGAGATCGTCGACGTGTTCACGGACCGGCCGTTCGCCGGCAATCCCCTGGCAGTCGTGTTCGGAGCCGAAACCCTGGCCACCAGCCAGCTGCAGACCCTCGCCCGCGAGTTCAACCTGTCCGAGACGGTCTTCATGCTCCCGGCCACCACAGCCGGGGCCACCTACCGCGTCCGGATCTTCACCCCCGAGACCGAACTCCCGTTCGCCGGTCACCCCAGCGTCGGTGCGGCGGTCACCGGCATGCGCCGCGGCCTCTTTCCAGCCGGCGACGTCGTCCAGGAATGCGGCGCGGGCCTGCTGCCGGTGACCGTCACCGCCGCCGGCGAGGCGACCCTGACCGGCGCGTCCCCCACGCTGGGCGCCCCGATGGATCCGGCACCGCTGCTGGCCGCGGCGGGCCTGACGGCCGCAGACCATGCCGGCGGCGGGGTCGCGGTCCCCCGCACGGCAGGTTGCGGCTTGCCATGGACCTATCTGCCGGTACGGCGTCAAGCCCTGCCCCGAATCCAGATCGACCAGCGGGCGATGTCCACCCTGAACCTGACCGACATCGCCATCTTCACGTGGACCCCACCCACCACCCCTGCCGCTCCTGCCATGTCTGCCGGCTCGGTCTCGCCGGCGGTTTCGGCCGGTGAGGCTCACGCTCGCGTCTTCGTGGTGGGAAGCTCGGTCCCCGAGGACCCGGCGACCGGTTCAGCCGCGTTGGGCCTGGGAGTCTGGTTGCTCTCCGCAGGCTGGCTGCCACCGGACGGCACCTCCACCTACCGGATCCACCAGGGCGCCGAGATGAAACGCCCGTCCCGTCTGAACTGCACGGTCACCGCAGCCAACGGCACAGCAGTCTCGGCCACGGTCACCGGCCACGTCTGGCCGGTAGCCGAAGGCCGCATAGCCACCCCGCCCTTCATCGGCTGACCCCAGGCGCCTGACGACCACTCAGCGCCTGACGAGCACCCCAGACGCCCGCGTGGCCACTCACTGCGCGATTCGAACCGGCGAAGTGCCCGCGCCCTGCCGTATGCCGAATTGCGGTCCGTCTCGCGCCGCAAGTCACCACTTCGCAGACCTGGGGTGTGGTGAGCGTGCCGGGAGCGGCGGTGGGGCGGAGAGCTATGTGGCGGGTGGGGGCTTGCGGACGTGGTGGAGGCGGAACGGGTGGCGGGTCTCGACGCGGGCCGGGGTTTCCCGTGGGGGTGCGGCGTGGGATTCGGCCGGGACGTCGGCGGCACCGAGTGCGGTCTCGGCTGCGGGGGTGAGGCGGACCAGGGCGCATCCGTCGGTGGACCAGCGGGTCACCACCTCGTCGGTGCTGCCCGTGGCGTTGAGGCGTTTGCCGGCCAACTGTGGGGCGATCTGCTCCCACTCCTCGGTGCCGGGGGTGAGCCTGGTGACCTCCGCGTCGGCCAGCACGATCAGGCCGCCATGGTCGCCCCGTAGCCGCACGGTGGCCTGCCGAGCGTCGGCGAGTCCGGGTGCGAACTGTTCACCGGGCCCGCTGACCACCACCAGCGATGTCTCGAACGGCATGCACCAGAGCGCATGGGCCGGCCCGTCGGCCACCGAGATCCAGGCGATGGCCGCCTTCTTGATCGCCTCTTCCAGCACCCCAGAACTCACCGGGTCATCCTCCCACGCGGAAAGGGGCCGCCCGGGGTAGCCGTCAACCACCGCTCGCCGCCCGGCGGTCGCGGGGTGACCCGGACCGGCGCCCGCCTCGCGGTGTAGTCCGGGACGGGCCGTTGCGGTTGTCCGGCCCCGGTGGCGTACCGGAAATGGGTCTGGGAAAGACCACCGGGAACGGTGTGGCGGACGCCGGGAAGTGACCGGGACCACCGTTGCCGAAAGGGTGTGGGAATGGGCCACCGAACCATTGGTGAGTGACTGGTGTCAATTGTTCGGAACTGGGGTCAGACCAGGGCGGGGATCGGGTCGAGGAGGGTCAGGACGTCGGTGAGGGATCGGACGGTGCGGCCGGCGAAGTTGGTGTCGGCGTCGAATACCAGGTGGTTGGCGAGATCAGGAGCGGTCAGGCGGACGGGGGTCATGCCGACGGCTGCGGCGCCGGTGAGTTCGTGGCTGCCGCCGTCGCCGATGTAGAGGCAGTCGTCGGGGGCTACTCCGAGGCGGTGGCAGGCGGCCAGGTAGATCTCCGGGTCGGGTTTGCATACGCCCAGCTCAACCGAGAAGATCTGGGCGTCCAGCAGCGGGGCGATGGGGAGGCTGGGCAGGAAGGCGGGGAGTTCGTGTGTGCAGTCGCTGATCACAGCGGTGCGCACGCCGCGGCTTCGGATGGCGGTGAGGGCGCTGATCGCTTCCGGTCGCAGCTGGGTGTCGGCCCGGAGTGCGTCGACACGGGCGGGCATGGCGGCGCGGATGGCTCCGGGGCGTGGACGGCCGCCGGCCTGTTCGATGACCCAGCGAAGGGTGGCCTCGGCGGATCCGTAGCGGCCGCAGGCTCGGGCCCGGAAGGTCCGGTTGAGGACGCCGACGACGGCGTCCGGGTCGGCTCCGAGGGACCGGGCGATGGCTGCATGTTGCGGGCCTCGCTGGACAGAACGGGTCAAAGTGCCAAAAAAATCAAACACGACCGCGCGGTACGAAGACATGGAATTCGGCTTCCGAGGCATCGAGGGATGGAAACGGACAGTGAGCCGTCGGTGACTGTATCGACTCGGTCACTGTCCGCCAATAGAGGGTCGCAAACTGTGGTCTACAACTGTGCGAGAAGCGACGGCCGGGGATGAATATGCGCTCACCAGCATCTACCGCCGCCGCTTTGGTGATCGCGGTTCTCGCGGTCAGCTCCTCAGGCCCACTGATCGCTTTCGCGGCCGCACCGGCTCTGGCCATCGCCTTTTGGCGTAATGCGATAGCGGCAGCGGTTCTCACCCCGTTCGCGGCCGGGCCCCGCCGGGCCGAGACACGCCGGGCGGTCCGGGGTGGTGCCGGTGTCCTCTCGGTGCTGGCCGGTTTGGCACTGGCCGCACATTTCGCCACCTGGATGCCGGCCGTGCAACTCGGCTCGGTGGCCACCGCGACCGCGCTCGTCGCCACCCAGCCGGTGTGGCAGGGGCTGATCGCGGCGGCGCAGGGCCGGCACCCGTCCGCTGCGGGCTGGACCGGCATCGGGCTGGCGGTGGCCGGTGCGGCCTGGGCCACCGGCGCGGACCTCGGGGTGTCCACCCAGGCCGTCGTCGCCGACGTGCTGGCCCTGCTCGGGGCGATCTTCGCGGCCGTCTACACCGCGCTCGGCGAACGGGCCCGGACCGCGCTGAGCACCACGGTCTACACCTGGATCTGTTACGGCACGTGCGCGACGGTGCTGCTGGCGGTCTGCCTGATCGCCGGGGTGGATCTCACCGGCTACGACGGCCACACCTGGGCGGCGATCCTGGCGATCGTGGCCGGCGCCCAACTGCTCGGGCACTCGATGTTCAACTACGCGCTGCAGCACACCTCGGCGACCACGGTCAGCGTGCTGATCCTGCTGGAGGTGCCGGGTGCCGCGCTGCTCGCCTGGTGGTGGCTGGACCAGGTGCCGCGGACGGGTGCACTGCCCGGCCTGGTCCTGCTGGTCACCGGAGTCGCCGTGGTGATCCTCTACCAGGCCTCTTTCAAGGTAATTCGGCGCTGATCGCACCCTCGCCCCCGGGTGATGCCGTTGTTTGGTCTGGCGGGCCTTACCGGGGTATTGAAGGGGGATGCGATGCTTCGCGATCAATTCGTCCGGCTTCTCCTCGCCGGAGCGCTCGTCATGACCGTTCCGGCCTGCGGTGCGGGTGACGACGATCCGGCCGCCGGAGCGGGGCTCACCGGCGACTGGCGCACGGTCGGCTGCGAGTTCAGCCGGCCCGCGCAGTACTCCACGGCCGGCAGCCGCCGGATGCTCGTCACCCCGCCGCCGCTGGCCGCCGCGATGGAGCGGATCGACCGGGCCGGGCGGGACCGGTTCGCCGGCAGTTTCGCCGGCATCGAGGTCGACCAGGTGAAGGTTCAGGCCGTCGTCTACCGGGTCCCCGCCACCGACTTCGACGACTTCATCCGGGCGAGCGCCGGGGACGCGTGTGTCGTGGTGCGCGACGCCGCCCATCCGGTGTCCGAGCTGACCGCCTGGCACGACCGGCTGGTGGCGGACCTGTCCTACTGGTCGGCGCAGGGCCTGGAGATCACCACGGTGGGCGGCCGGCACGACGGGGCCGGGGTGGAGGTCGGCACCCGTGATCTCGAGTCGACCCGGCGGGCACTGCTCGCCCGTTACGGTGAGCACGCGCCACTCATCTTCGTCGCGGAGGGTCCGTTCCGGCCGTTCACCCCTGGATGATGCGCCGCACCAGCGCTTTTGTGCTGTCGGAAACCCGTCTTCCCCGGCTCGCCGGGGATGGTCCGGCGGCGGATGACTGATACGCCACAGTGACACGATGTTTGCCCAGGCCTTCCGGAGCAGGCAGGATCGCCGCATGGTCTTCGACGCCCGTTCCACCGGGGGCAGTCCGTCCCGGCGCGACACCACCCGCCCCGCCGCCGGCCGACCACCGCGCTCCGGCGTCCCCGACAACCCCGCCGACTCCAGCGCTCCCGCTGAGCTGGACCTGTCGGTCGACATCGAGTCACCGGTCGATGAGGCCGAGCCGTCCACCGACATGCAGGATCTGGTCGAGGCGGAGATCGAAGCCGCCGCCGGCGGTCCGGTGACGCTCCGGCTGGACGGGAAGGTCGCCCTGGTCACCGGGGCCGGCAGCCCCGACGGCATCGGCTACGCGATCGCCCGCCGCCTGCGTGATCTCGGTGCCCGGGTGGCGATCGTGTCCACCACCCGCCGCATCCACGAGCGGGCCTCCGAGCTCGGCGTGACCGGCTTCGTGGCCGACCTCACCGACGAGGCCGAGGTCGGTGCCCTCGCCGACGCGATCTCCGACCAGCTCGGCGACGTGGAGGTGCTGGTCAACAACGCCGGTCTGGCGAGCCGGGCCAGCCCCGAGGTGCTGCGCCCGGTGGCCCAGCTCACCTACGACGAGTGGAAGGCGGAGATCGACCGGAACCTGAGCACCGCGTTCCTGTGCAGCCGGGCCTTCTGCGGCGGCATGTCGGAGCGGGGCTGGGGCCGGATCGTGAACCTGGCGGCCACCGCCGGCCCGGTGAACGCGCTGCCCACCGAGGCGGCCTATGCGGCGGCCAAGGCCGGCGTGGTGGGTCTCACCCGGGCTCTCGCGATGGAGCTGGTGGCCGACGGGATCAACGTCAACTGTGTGGCGCCGGGGACGATCTACACCGCGGCGTCGACCGTCACCGAGATCAAACAAGGCTTGGGTACGCCGATCGGCCGTCCCGGAACCCCGGACGAGGTGGCCGCCGCCGTGGCGTTCCTCTGCTCGCCGGCGGCCTCGTACATCACCGGCCAGATGCTCGTGGTGGACGGTGGCAACAGCGTCCGTGAGGCGCAGTTCCGCTGATCGTCCCGTCGTGCCGGCCGGCACCCCCGTCGGCCGGCATGACCGTGATCGTCTGCCTCAGTACGTGCTGAAATCCGAGTTGGCGCTGAAGGCGATCGCCGCGATGAAGACACCGCAGTAGGCCAGCATGATGACGAGGCCGATGTAGCCGAGGATCAGGCCGGCGGTGGCCAGTCCGCCGCCTTGCTCGCCGGTGCGCGAGATCTGACCCTTGGCGACGTGTCCCAGGACGACGGCGATCAGCGGGAAGATGAACGCGAACACGAGCGACAGGATCGCCATCGTGTTGGTCGGCATGATCGGCGGGCCGTAGGGCGAACCGTAGGCGGGCTGGCCGTACTGTGCCGGGCCGCCGAACGGGTTCTTGTCCGTTCCCGGCGGGCCGTAACCGGGCGGCGGCGGGTAACCCGGCTGCGGGCCGTAACCGCCACCACTCGTGGGCTGTCCGTACCCCGGGGTTCCGGGCGGCGGCGGGTAACCGGCACCACTCGTCGGCTGGCCGTAACCGGGTGGCGGGGGATAACCCGCGCCACTGGTCGGTGCGGGACCGGTGGGGGGCGGCGGGTACATCAGGGTCGGGTCGGCGGGCGGCGGGGGCGGCGGCGACTGGTAAGGGTCCGGCGCGCCGTCAGCAGGCGGCGGGGGATAGCTCATCAACGTCCTCCTAGAAGTCCTCGCACGGTACAGCAGCCTTCCATCTTCGCCGGTCCGGAAAACTCGCGCGCCGGTCAGATCGGTGGAGTGAGGCGACCGACGGCCCGTTCGACGGCCAGGCAGCGGTCCTCGACGTAGTCGATGCCAGCCTCCTCGGCGATCCGCCGGGCCTCGGCCGAGACGATGCCGCTCTGCAGCCACACCGCGGGCGCCCCGGCGGCCACCGCCTGCCGCACCACGTCGGCAGCGTCCCGTGCGGGCCGGAACACGTTCACCAGATCGACCGGTTCGCCGAGGTCGGCCAGGGTGGCCACCGCCGGGACACCGAAGACCTCGGGCACGAACGGGTTGACCGGGATGATCCGCCACCCGTGCCGGAGCATCTGCAACGGCACCGTGTGCGCCGGTTTGTAGGGGTCCCGTGAGGCACCGACCACCGCGATGACCTTCGCCTCCGCCAGGATCTGCTGAGCACTCCGCATGAACCGACTGTAGTCAGAGCAGGGTCAGCTGGCTGGACCCCCGGGGAGCCTCGGTGGCCGTCGGGACCGGGGCGGGGCGGTGCAGGCCGTGGCGGCGGGCGGCCAGCCGCACCCGGGCGTTGACCTCGTCCTGGTAGACCCGCGGCAGGTAGGAGCCGTTGCCGAAGAGCTCGCGGTACCGCGGCAGCAGGTGCGGGTGCTCCCGGCCGATCCACGCCGCGTACCACTCGCGGGCGCCGGGCCGCAGGTGCAGCGGGAGCGGGGTCACGCTGGTGGCGCCGGCCGCGGCGATCCCGGCGACGGTCTCGTCGATCGACTCCTCGGTGTCGGTGAGGCCCGGCAGGATCGGGGCCATCAGCACCCCGACCCGGAATCCGGCGTCGGTGAACCGGCGGACCGCCTCGAGCCGCCGTCGCGGGCTCGGGGTGCCGGGCTCGGCCGAGCGCCAGACCGCCTCGTCCACGAATCCCACCGAGAAGGACAGCCCCACCCGGGTTACCTCGGCGGCCTGCCGGAGCAGATCGAGGTCCCGCAGGATCAGGGTGCCCTTGGTGAGAACGGAGAACGGGTTGGCGTGGTCGCGGAGCGCGGCCAGGATCTCCGGCATCAGGCGGTAGCGCCCCTCGGCCCGCTGGTAGACGTCGACGTTCGTGCCCATCGCGATCGGCGCTCCGGCCCAGCCCGGGGCGGCCAGTTCGCGGCGGATCAGCTCACCGGCGTTGACCTTGACCACCACGCGGGTGTCGAAGTCGAGACCGGGATCCATGTCCAGATAGGTGTGGGTGTTACGGGCGAAGCAGTTGTGACTGACCACGCCGTCCGCGATGAAGTCGCCGGTCCCGGTCGAGATGTCGAAGAGCGGGAGGGTGAGCCCCAGGTCCTCGATGTCGACGACGGTGAGCCTCCGCTCCCGGCGCACCCCGACCCCGGATGCGTCGAGCGGTGGCATCCAGGCCCCGGTCAGGTGCCGGAACCGCAGGGCGGCGTCGAGATCACGCTCGGTCTCCACCCGGCCGGTGGCCCCGGGGCGGACCCGGCCCGGCCCGCGAGCGATCAGGCCGAGATGGGTCAGCGCCTCGGCGATCCGGTGCAGATAGGCTGTGTCACCGCACTCGAAGAGGACTGCCAGCCGGTCGGTGCGGCCGATGGCACCGAAGGCCCCGGCCAGGAAACCCCGGAACCAGTCGCCGGTGGGTGCCTCCGGCCAGCGGACCGCGTCGGTGAGGGAGACGTCGTCGAGGTAACCGTCTGCCCGGATCCAGGCGTCACCCTCGACGGCCCCGCCATCACCTGCCGCGTCCCCGCGGACCAGTCCGCAGACGAACCCGGCCTGATAGTCGGGGGACTCCTTGGGCGGGTCGGCGAACCGGCCGACCCCGAACAGCAGGTCGCCGATCGCGAGCGCGGGCAGATGCGGCTCGGACGGGCTGACGTGTCGCCAGCCCCGGTCGGTGAGGAAGCGGTGATCGCCGCTGGAGACCAGCCGGGTGCCGTCGGCCAGGGTGACCCGGAAGGACGGCTTGTCCGTCGCCCAGTGGTCGCGAACCGTGGTCGGCACGTAGCGGCGGTGGGCCCCGGCGCCCATCGTGCCCATCACGGCGTCGCCGGGGCGGATCTGGGCCAGGGGCCTGGTGGAGCCGTCGGCGAGCAGGATCGGCGTGTCACCGGCCAGGCAGTAGGTGCACGCGTGGGAACAGCCGCGATAGGGGTTGGCGGTCCACTCGAACGGCACCCGTGACGCGCCCGGCACCCGGTTGATCAGGGACTTGGCGCGGATCTCGTAGAACGTCATCCCCGCGAAGCCGGGGGTGTCGAACGTGCGGACCGCCGCGTCGGGCAGTGCCAGCGGCAGGGGTTGCTCGCCGGCGGGCCGGGTCGACAGGTGGGACCATCGCATGGCGGATATTCGAACACACGTTCTAGAGCCTGTCCATGACCTTACTCGAACGAGCGTACGATGAATCCGCGCACGAAAAAGCCCGTGAACCGAACCGGTCCACGGGCCTGTCGTGATTTGCGGCGTGTCAGCTCCGCGCGGCAGCCTTGTCGTCGGCCGTCGCGGGCTTGCTCTGCGCGGCGATCTGCTCACGCACCTCGTCCATCTTCAGCTCCTCGACCTTCTCGATCAGGCTCTCCAGAGCCGTCTCGGGAAGGGCGCCGGGCTGTGAGAAGACCACGATGCCGTCGCGGATCGCCATGATCGTCGGGATCGAGCGGATGTCGAACTTGGCGGCCAGGGTCTGCTCGGCCTCGGTGTCGACCTTGCCGAAGGTGATCTCCGGGTGCTTCTCCGAGGAGCGCTCGTAGGTCGGCGCGAAGCGGACGCAGGGCCCGCACCAACTGGCCCAGAAGTCGACCAGGACGATGCCGTCCTTACTGGTGACCTCGTCGAAGTTCGCTGCTGTCAGCGCGACCGTCGCCATGATGCCTCCGTCTGCGGGATTCGCTTTCGTCGGGTGAAACTCCGGGCACCCACTCGTCATTCCCGCTCCGGCGTCCGTGACACGTGTCGTACGGCACCTTCGGGGATTCGATCCGGCAAACGACCATGGGCAACTGATAGTAACTGAAAGTAGGCGGACAGTGTCCGGTTCTTGACACGATTGGGTTGCCGGTTACGCACCCGATCACTAACTGTGGGGGATTTGCCCTACCTGTGCGGCCGCTGTGGGAGCGATCCCGCGACAGCCCGGAAACAGTAATGTAACTTTACTGTGACCTGGCTCACACTTGAAGGTTCTTCACATGCATACGCACGGTAAGGCAAACTGTGTCCCAACAGAGCGTGGGCGGCGGGTGCCGGGGAGGGCCCCGCCGCTCATTGCGTCTTCTGAAGGTTTGCCGATCCGTTGATCACCTGACCGGTGCCCGATGTCGAATCGGTAGCCTAACGCCCCATGACAGCGGGCGACGACCAATCCGGCGAGGATCGACCCATCGAGGTCGGCGTGGGTCCCTGGCCCGGTGAGCGGCCAGTCGGCGACCACTGGGATCCCGAGTTGCTGGAGCAGGGCGACCGGCGCAACGTGGTGGACCGCTACCGGTACTGGACCCGGGAGGCGGTGGTGGCCGATCTGGATGGCCGCCGCCACGAGTTCCACGTCGCGATCGAGAACTGGCAGCACGACTTCAACATCGGCACGGTGGTCCGCAACGCCAACGCCTTCCTCGCCGCCGAGGTGCACATCGTCGGCCGGCGCCGCTGGAACCGCCGTGGCGCCATGGTCACCGACCGGTACCAGCACGTGCGCCACCACCCGGAGATCGAGGGCTTCGTGGCCTGGGCGGCCGCGGCGGACCTCGCCGTCATCGGCATCGACAACCTGCCGGGTTCCCGCCCGATGGAGACGACCACCCTGCCGCGCCGGTGTGTGCTCCTCTTCGGGCAGGAGGGTCCCGGTCTGTCCGAACCGGCCCGGGCCGCCTGCACCGCACTCTTCTCGATCGCTCAGTACGGCTCGACCCGGTCGATCAACGCCGGGGTCGCCAGCGGGATCGCCATGCACGCCTGGGTCCGGGCGCACGCCGGGCCGCCGCCGGAGTGAGCCCGGATCGGCCCGTCTTCGGCTGATCCGCTTGACGACGGCCTCCGCGACCAGCACGGTATGAGGTGTGAGCGTCACCGTGAGTTGCCCTAGATGTGCTGCTCAGGTCCGTCGGCCGGACTTGATGCACAGCAGCTGGCGGTGTGACAACTGTGGTGATGTCCCGCCGTTCCATGTCGCCGAGCACATCAGCGCGGAGATCGTGGGGGCGGTGCTGCGGGAGTCGGCGTCGAGTGCGGAGCGGATCCCGCTGTGGTGTCCCTGGCCGCTGCCCTCCGGGTGGATGGTCACCGGGGCGGGCTGGTCCGGTGACGAGCGTTTCGGGGTCCGGGCCACGGTTCTGGCGTGCAGCGGCCCCGAGCCGCTCGGTGGCGGGCCCGCGGACCTGGTCCTGATCGCCGAGCAACCGGGTGTCGGGCTGGGCACCAGGTTCGCCGGCATTCCCGGGATCGACCCCGGGCACCTGCTCGCCGAGGCGCTCTCGGCCCCGGGCGCGCACGCCGGTCCACACGCGAAGATCAAGGCTGCGGGGCACCCCACTCCACTGTGGTGTGTCAAATCTCCGGAGGACCGCAGTGCCTACGTGAGTGAGGCTAAGGGGATGTGGCTCTATGCGGTAGCGTGGCCCGCGAGCGCGGGCTATCTTCTCGCGGAGCATGTCGTCCTGCACGACCTGTCCGAGGGTGTGCCGCCCGAACTCGTGTTCGGAGCGCCGTCGCCCTACCTGCACGGACGCGCCTAGACCCTTAGGTGTGACCTGCCGTTATGGCAATCGACTTTCTGACCACTTTGTTCACACGAAGCGACGAAGCTGATACCGTCAGTGTCGCTGCGGCGCTGAACGTACACCTGCACCGGAGGAGAAGGCCCCCATGGTCAAGAAGGTCCTCACCTGGCTCGGTATTGCATTCTTGATCTTCTTTATCGCCTTCAACCCGAGCTCCGCTGCGGCGGTGTTCGAGTCACTCGGCGGTACGATCGCCGACATCGCACGGGGCTTCGGCACCTTCTTCACCGACCTCGTCGCATAGCATCGCCACATGGATCCTGCGCCGCGCGACCCGCGAGGTGAGGGTGCTCGTCACCCTCGGGACGACGACGAGAGCTATGGGTACAGAGACCCCGCCTTCGACGACGATCCCGGTTACCCGGACGGCGACTTCGAAGACGATCCGGCGTACCCCCGGCGTCGGCGATCACCCGACGACACCTTCGACGACACGGACGAGTACCAGACCCCCAGCTTCACGCCTGAGGAGCTGGAAGGTCTCGACCGGGGCGGCGGCCCACGCCGCTTCCTGCCGCTCGAGGACGAACCGACCACTCTGGTCGCTCGCTACCTGTTCCCCACCGAGCGGTACCGCGGTGAGTGGAAACGGCACTGGATCCACCTCTCCAAGCCGCTCGCGATCGGGGCCGGGGCCACACTGGTCCTCGGTTACCTCGCCGGATTCCTGACCCGTCAGGAGATCAACGGTCTGGTCACCGTCGCCGTGCTGATCTGGCTCGGCGTGATCGGGTGGGTGGCCTGGGAGGTCTTCGACTGGTACTTCGACCGGTTCATCCTCACCAACAAGCGGGTGATGGTGGTGAACGGCATCGTCACCCGGAAGGTGGCGATGATGCCCCTCGCCCGGGTGACCGACATGAAGTACGAGCAGTCAGCCCTCGGCCGGATGCTCAGCTACGGCACCTTCGTGCTCGAGTCGGCCGGTCAGGATCAGGCGTTGCGCGAGGTCAAGCACCTGCCCAACCCCAACGAGCTCTACCTCCGTGTGGTCGAGGAGATGTACGAGCCGCAGGCGGTCGAGGCTCGGCTGGGCAAGGAAGAAGAGGGCGACGACGCCTGACCGTCGACGCCCGGCGGTAGCGTTGGCAGTGATGACCGATATAGATCTTCACTGCCACTCCACCGCCAGCGACGGCACCCTGACCCCTGCCGAACTGGTCCGGGCCGGTGCCGCCGCCGGTCTCGCCGTCATGGCGATCACCGATCACGACACCACGGGCGGCTGGGCCGACGCGGCCGTGGCCCGGCCCGAAGGCCTGACGCTGGTCCGCGGCGCCGAGCTGTCCTGCCGCTGGCACGGTGCCGAGCCGTCGATCCCGCTGCACCTGCTCGCCTACCTCTTCGACCCGGCCGAGCCGGTGCTCGCCGCGGAGCTGCTCCGGCTGCGTGCCGACCGGGAACAGCGCGGCGAGAAGATCGTGATGAAACTGCGGGCCGACGGGGTGCCGATCACCTGGGACGAGGTGCGGGGCTACGCGGCCGGCGGCTCGGTCGGGCGGCCGCACATCGCTCAGGCGCTGATCCGGGCGGGACTGGTCACGACGACGACCGAGGCGTTCGCTTCGGCCTGGCTCGGGGCTCGTTACTTCGTACCGAAATCGGACCTTGATGTCTTTGACGCCGTGCGAGCGGTGCAGGCGGCCGGCGGCGTCGCGGTCTTCGCGCACCCCCGGGCGACCAAACGGGGCCGGGTGGTGCCGGACGAGCTGATCGCCGCTCTCGCCGACGCCGGGCTCTTCGGCCTGGAAGCCGACCACGAGGACCACTCGCCTGCCGAGCGGGCGCAGATCCGGGCCCTCGCCGATCGGCTCGGGCTCGTCGTCACCGGGTCCTCCGACTTCCACGGTTCGCACAAGACGGTCCAGCTCGGAGCCTTCACGACCGACCCGGCGGTGTACGAGAAGATAGCCGCCGCCGCCACCGGAGTACCGGTGCTCGGGTGACGCTCACCGCACCCGACTGCGCCGGAGGGTGACGGACCCTAACCTGCTCGGGTGAATGTCAAGTTGTTCGGCGAGTTCTTCGTGACTCTCCTGGTGATCGTCGATCCGCCCGGCATGGTCCCGGTCTTCCTCGCCCTCACCGGTTCCATGCCCGCGAAAGCCCGCAACCGGGCCGCCACCCAGGCCGTCCTGCTCGCCCTCGGCGTCATCATCGGCTTCGCCGTCGCCGGTCAGACCCTCTTGGACTACCTGCACGTCCAGCTCCCGGCCCTGCAGGCGGCCGGTGGCCTGCTCCTCGTCCTGGTCGCCCTGCAACTGCTCACCGGCAAGACCGACGAGCCCTCCGACCAGGGCGGCGGCACCACCAACGTGGCCCTCGTCCCGATCGGGACCCCGCTGCTGGCCGGACCGGGTGCGATCGTCGCCACCATGCTGTTCGTGCAGCGGGCCAAGAGCCCCGACGAATACCTGATCCTGGCCGCCGCCATCCTCGCCGTGATGGCCACCGTCTGGCTGGTGCTCCGCTTCTCCGGGGTGATCGTCCGGCTGCTCAAACCGGCCGGCATCGAGGTGCTCACCCGGATCGCCGGCCTGCTCCTGGCAGCCATCGCGGTGCAGCTCATGGCGGATGCCATCTTCGCCTTCGTGCAGTCCTACGCCGCACAGGCCTGACCGTTCCTGTCGGGGGGTGCTGGCAGGATTGGTTCCGTGCCCCCCACCCGATCCCGTGCCACCAAATCCGCGGTTCCCGAGCAGCTCGGCTTCACCGGCATGCCCGAGCGGCTCTTCGTCTGCACGCCGAGCAAACTCGGGGCCTACACCGACTGCCCCCGGCGATACCGGTATTCGTATGTCGACCGCCCCAGCCCACCCAAGGGCCCGCCGTGGGCGCACAACTCCCTCGGCGCGAGCGTGCACACCTCGCTGAAGAACTGGTACGCGCTGCCCACCGAGCGGCGCGAGCGTGATTCCCTCCCGTCTCTTCTCAAAGCCACCTGGGTCCGAGAGGGCTACCGTGACGTGGAGCAGGAGCGGGCCGTCTACCGCCGTGCACTCGGATGGCTCGACGACTACGTGGCGACGCTCGACCCCGAGGAGGAGCCACTCGGTGTCGAGCGTGTCGTAGCGGCGAAGACCAGCGTCCTGGCCCTCAACGGGCGGGCCGACCGCATCGACGAGCGGGTCGGTGACGAAGGGCCCGAAGCGGTCATCGTCGACTACAAGACCGGCCGGTCCGGGCTCACCGCCGACGACGCCCGCGGATCCCAGGCCCTGGCGTTGTACGCGTTCGCCGCCCAGCGGGTGTTCCGGCGACCATCCCGGCGGGTCGAGCTGCACCACCTGCCGACCGGCACGATCTCGGCCCACGAGCACACCGCGGAGTCCCTGGACCGGCAGGTGCGCCGGGCCGAGGAGACCGCACTCGACATCATGGCCGCAGAGAAGGCGGTGGCGGCCGGAGCGTCACCGGACGACGAGTTCCCGGTCAACCCCGGTTCGCTCTGCGGCTGGTGCGACTTCCGGCGGGTGTGCCCGGCCGGGGCGGAGGCCACCGCCAAGGACCCGTGGACGGCGGTGGAGCACCTGAGCGACTGAGCCTTCGCGCTTTCCGGTGTTCGTCCTTTCGCCGG
>DATMVU010000668.1:0-9700 GCA_035562875.1 Actinoplanes sp.
TGGTCTTCTTCTCCGTGTCGGCCGACGACGGCAGGGTGAAGGCGACCGCCGCCGCACCCGCCGCCACCACAACCGCCGTCACCACGGCGATCGATCTGCGCTGCATCTGGTGAACTCCCTCCGGCACGGGTGCCGTGGGGGGCGGCACCGGTGCCTGGGAGTACGCAGCCCGGCCGAAGATGGTTGAAAAGTAACCGTGATCCTTATGGATTCACAGGATTCCTCACACCTCGACCACCGTCGGAACGATCATCGGACGGCGCCGGTAAGCGTCGTTCACCCAGCGCCCGACAGTGCGGCGAACCACCTGTTGTAACTGGTGGGTGTCGGTGATGCCGTCCGCGGCCGAGCGGTGCAGGGCGGCGGTCAGCAACGGGATCACCGGGTTGAAGGCGTCCGGATCCTCGGAGAAACCCTTTGCCGAGATGCTGGGCTCGCCGACCACCTTTCCGGTGACCGAGTCGATGACCACCGTCGCGGAGATGAACCCACCGTCACCGAGGATGCGGCGCTCGGTGAGCAACGATTCGCTGACGTCACCGACGGCCAGACCGTCCACGTAGACGTAGCGGCTCTTGACCCGGCCCACCACACGGGCGTGACCCTCGACCAGGTCGACGACGTCGCCGTCCTCGCAGAGGACCACCCGGTCCGGAGCCACCCCGGTCTCGATGCCGAGCTGGGCGTGGGCGCGCAGGTGCCGCCACTCGCCGTGCACCGGCATCAGGTTGCTGGGCCGGGTCACGTTGAGCAGGTAGCGCAGCTCGCCGGCCGGAGCGTGCCCGGAGACGTGCACCTTGGCGGTCTCCTTGTGGACCACCGTGGCCCCGGCCCGGGAGAGCTGGTTGATCACCCGGTAGACCGAGGTCTCGTTACCCGGCACCAGCGAACTGGCCAGCACCACCGTGTCGCCGGAGGCGATGGTGATGTGCCGGTGGTCACCCGTCGACATCCGGCCCAGCGCGCTCATCGGCTCGCCCTGGGAACCGGTGGACATGAAGACGATCTCGTCCTGCGGCATCCGGGCCGCCTCGTCCAGGCTGACGAGCAGGCCCTCCGGGATCCGCAGCAGGCCGAGGTCCCGGGCGATGCCCATGTTGCGGACCATGGACCGGCCGATCAGGGCGACCTTGCGGTCGAACTCCCAGGCCGCGTCCATCACCTGCTGCACGCGGTGCACGTGCGAGGCGAAGCTGGCCACGATGATCCGGCCCTTCGCCTTGCCGAAGATCGAGCTGAGCACCGGGCCGATGTCGCGTTCCGGGGTGACGAAACCGGGCACCTCGGCGTTCGTCGAGTCGGACAGCAGCAGATCGACACCCTCGGCACCGAGCCGGGCGAACCCCGCCAGGTCGGTGATCCGGCCGTCCAGCGGCACCTGGTCCATCTTGAAGTCGCCGGTGTGCAGCACCAGACCGGCAGGGGTCCGGATGGCCACCGCCAGGGCGTCCGGGATCGAGTGGTTCACCGCGAAGAACTCGCACTCGAACGGGCCGAGCCGCTCGACACCACCCTCGCGCACGGTCAGCGTGTAAGGGTCCAGCCGGCGCTCGGCGAGTTTCGCCTCCACCAGGGCCAGCGTGAATTCCGACCCGACCAGCGGGATGTCCGGTTTGTGAGCCAGGAGGTAGGGGACCGCGCCGATGTGGTCCTCATGCCCGTGGGTGAGCACGATGGCCTGCACGTCGTCCAGCCGATCCAGGATCGGCGCGAAGTCGGGCAGGATCAGATCGACACCCGGCTGCTCGACGTCGGGGAAGAGCACCCCGCAGTCGACGATCAGCAGTTTGCCGTCGTACTCGAAGACCGTCATGTTGCGGCCGATGGCGCCGAGCCCACCGAGCGGGACGACGCGCAGGGCGCCCTCCGGCAGCGGCGGCGGCGGACCCAGCTCGATGTGAGCGTTAGTCATACGCCTCTTCCTGTCAGAGAACGACGCCGGCTGCGGCGGCGTCCTGGCGCAGTTGATTCAGTTCGTCTTCCCCGGCGTCGACCAGCGGCGACCGGACCGGGCCGGCCGGCAGACCGAGGGCGTTCAGCCCGGCTTTCACCAGCATCGTCCCGGGTGAGCGGAAGATGCCGGTGAACAACGGCAGTGCCTGCCGGTGCCGGGCCAGGGCGGTGGTGTTGTCGCCCCGCTCGAAGGCCTCGATCATCTCCTGCACCAGCACCCCGGTGAAGTGCGACGAGGTGCCGACCAGGCCGACCCCGCCGACGGAGAGCAGCGGCAGGGTGGCGGCGTCGTCACCTGAGTAATAGGCCAAGTCGGTCCGGGCCAGCACCTGGGAGCTGGCGACCAGGTCGCCCTTGGCGTCCTTGACCGCGACGACCCGCTCGTGCTCGGCGATCCGGCACATGGTGTCGGTGGCGATCGCCACCCCGGCCCGGTGCGGGATGTCGTAGACCATGATCGGCAGCCCGGAGGCGTCGGCGACCGTCTGGAAGTGCCGGACGATGCCCGCCTGCGGCGGCTTGTTGTAATACGGCGTCACGACCAGGATGCCGTGCGCCCCCGCCTTCTCGGCGGCGGCGGCCAGCTCGATGGTGTGCGCGGTGTTGTTGGTGCCCACGCCCGCGATGACCTGCGCCCGGTCCCCGATGGCGTCGATCACGACACGGAGCAACTGCTCTTTCTCCGCGTCACTGGTGGTCGGGGATTCGCCGGTGGTGCCGCTGATCACGAGAGCGTCGTTGCGCTGCTCGTCGACCAGGTGGGCGGCGAGCCGGGCGGCGCCCTCCAGGTCCAGGGAACCGTCCGGGGTGAACGGGGTCACCATGGCGGTCAGCAGCCGTCCGAAGGGCCGCGGGTGGTGCGTCATACCTGACAACCTATCGGACGCATCCGTCACACGTAGAAAGCGGTGAACGGCGCCCATGGGAGGTTACGCAGGATGCTCCACACGCCCCAGACCGCCATGAACGTGATCATGGTGGCTGGACTGATCGAGAGCTCCGGCAGCCGCCAGCCGAAAACCTTGCGGCCCGCCCACGCCACGTACAGGTAGACCAGGAACGGCACCGCGAAGACGAAGAGCAGGTGATGCCGGGCCGCGGCGGTCAGATCGCCGTGCAACAGGTACCACGCGGCCCGGGTGCCGCCACAGCCCGGGCAGACGAAACCGGTCAGATACTTCAACAGACAGGACGGCTGGTCACCGGCGCCCGCCGCGGCCGGATCGGTGGCCAGCGTGTAGCCGATCGCACCGCCGGCGCAGGCCAGGATCGCCAGCGGGGCCAGCCAGATCGGCGACCGGGCGGCCATCCGGTTGACCAGACGGGTCAACCGGTCCGGCTGCGGAACCGGATAGCGGAACCACTCGGGTGGCACCGGCGGGCCCTGGACCGGCTGATCGGCCAGCCAGGGGGGCAGCTGGACGGCTTTCATGGCCGTCACGGTACACCCGCCGGGCTCTCCCGCAGCGCGCTCGTCAGGGCGCCGGTGAGGTCACCCCGCTCCGGCACGGCGACCGAGGTCAAGCCCAGCCAGCCGGCCAGCCTGCGCAACTCCACGGTCAGCGCGGCGGCGGTCTCCGCCGGATCGGCGCCCGGCTCCAGCCAGGCCGCCGGGACCTGCAACTCACCGGTCCGGCGCTCGGCCTTCAGATCGACGCGGGCGGTGAAGCGCTCACCCTGGAGGAACGGAAGCACGTAATACCCGTACAACCGCTGGGGTTTCGGCACGTAGATCTCGATGCGGTAGGTCATCCCGAACAGCCGCTCGGTGCGCGCCCGCTCCCAGATCAGCGGATCGAACGGGCTGACCAGTGTCGCCGCGGACGCCCGGCGGGGCAGTCGCGCCTCGTGGTGCAGCCACGCCGCCTTCCAGCCCGGCACGGTGACCGGCCGCAGCACCCCGGACTCGGCCAGCTCGGCGATCGCCTGCCGGCACGGCTGCACCGGAAGCCGGAAGTAGTCCCGCAGCTCGGCCTCGCCGGCCACCCCGAGCGCCCTGGCGGAGAGCTCCACCAGCGCCCGGAACGCCTCGGCCGGCTCCGGAGCGGGTGCGGCCAGCACGGCCGGCGGCAGCACCCGCTCGGGCAGGTCGTATCGCCTGGCGAACGAGGTGGTGCGCTCGGCGGCGGTCACCTGACCGGAGTAGAACAGCCACTCCAGCGCCTGTTTGACCACCGACCAGTTCCACCCCCAGTTGTCCTTGGAGCGGGGGGCGTCGTGCTCGATCTCGGCGGCAGTGATCGGGCCGCGCTGCCGGACCTCGTCGAGCACCCAGGCCACCAGCTGCGGCTGCTCCACCGCGATCCGGCGCATGCCGCCCCAGGCGAACTCGTGCGCCCGCTCCATCCGCCAGCGGAACAGCGGCTGCAGATCGGACCGGATCAGCGACGCCTCGTGCCCCCAGAACTCGAACAACTCCCGTGGCTTGCGGTAGGCGGCCCGCTCCAGCAGACCGGTCGGGTACGGCCCGAGACGGCTGTAGAGGGGCATGTAGTGGGCCCGCTGCAGAACGTTCACCGAATCCATCTGGATCAGGTGCAGACGGCGCAGCACCCGGCGCAGGTGGCGCAGATCGGTGACACCACCCGGCCGGGGATCGAGGAAGCCCTGAGCGGCCAGGGTGATCCGGCGGGCCTGGGACACGGAGAGCGATTCGGGCACGGCCACCGACGCAGCCTAAACGGCACGTATGACAAAGTTGCCGCCATGGCACTCGGCTTCGTCCGTCCCGCCCGTCCCGAGGACGCCGCGGAGATCGCACGCATCCAGCTCTCCACCTGGCGCACCGCGTACCGGCGGATGTTCCCGCCGCACGTGCTCGCCAACCTGGACGAGGACTACCTGGCCCGCGGCTGGGCCGAGGCGATCGGCGCGCCGCCGTCGTCCCGGCACCGGGTGCTGATCGCCGTCGAACAGGGCGAGAGCCAGACCACCGTGGTCGGGTTCGCCGGCTCCGGGCCGGCCGACGAGCAGGCCCTGGCGCCCGAGGAGAAACCCCTCGCCGACGACGTCGCGGCGGTCACCGACCTGCTGATCGAACCGCGCTGGGGCCGGCGCGGGCACGGCAGCCGGCTGCTGGCCGCAGCCGTGGACAACTGGCGTGACGACGGCTTCCGGACCGCGGTGGCCTGGATCTACGATGCGGACACCGCGATGAGGGCGTTCCTGACCTCGACCGGCTGGGAAGCGGACGGCGCGAGCCGGGCCCTGGACGTGGACGACCTCCTCGTCCCGCAGGCCCGGCTGCACGTGGCTCTCTAACCCTCCATCGAGCTAACCCTCCATCGAGGCTTTCAGCCCTCCAGCAGGGCGTCCAGGCCGAGCGTCAGGCCCGGGCGCTTGCGGACCTCGCGGACCGCGAGCAGCACGCCCGGCATGAACGACGACCGGTCCAGCGAGTCGTGCCGGATGGTCAGCGTCTCCCCCGAGGTGCCGAACAGCACCTCCTGGTGGGCGACCAGCCCGGACGCCCGGACCGAGTGGATCCGGACCCCGTCCGCGTCGGTGCCGCGGGCGCCGAGCTGCTCCTCCTTGGTGGCGTCCGGCATCGGGCCGAGTCTCGCCTCGGCCCGCGCCTCGGCGATCAGCCGGGCGGTGTGCACAGCGGTGCCACTCGGCGCGTCCAGCTTGCGCGGGTGGTGCTGCTCGATGATCTCGACCGACTCGAAGAACCGAGCCGCGCGGGCCGCGAACTGCATCATCAGCACCGCGCCGATGCCGAAGTTGGGCGCGATCAGCACCCCGACCGCAGGCTTGGCGGCCAGCCAGCCCCGCACCGTCGCCAGCCGGTCATCGGAGAAGCCGGAGGTGCCGACCACCACGCTGATGCCCTGCTCGATCGCCCATTTGAGGTTGTCCATCACCACGTCGGGGTTGGTGAAGTCGACGAGGACCTGTGCACCGGCAGTGGACGCCTGGAACAGCTCCTCACCCTGATCGATCATCGAGACCAGGGTGAGGTCGTCGGCGGCATCGACCGCTTTGCACACCTCGAGGCCCATCCGGCCCCGGGCGCCGAGAACACCGACACGAATGGTTTCAGGCAGCTCAGTCACTCCGTCAATTTAACGCACCCCGGCGCCGGCTCCACCAGCGCTCAGCGGCGCCCACCACCAGGAAGACCACCCCCACGTACACCCAGCCGACGAGCACGTCGATCACCCAGTGCTCGGCCGTGTAGACCAGGGTGAAGGTCATCGACAGCGGGTAGGCGAACAGCAGCGGCCACAGGTACCGCTTCACCACCGGCAGGAAGAACACCACCGACATGAAGGCGAACGCGGTGTGCAGTGACGGCATCGCGGCCACCGGGTTCGACGCCTCCACCTGCAGCGCGTTCAGGGTGTTGCCGGCACCGTGCAGGCCGATCGCGTCCCAGCCGTGGGTCGAGATCCGGGTCGCGTCGATCAGGTTGCCGTGCTCGGGCAGGGCCGCCCACCACGGCGGGGCCGCCGGGTAGAAGAAGTAGGTGATCAGGCCGAGGATGCAGAGCAGGAACCAGCGGCGCATGAACCGGGCCCACTGCTCGCGGGACCGCATCCACAGCACCACCGCGATCGTCGGCATGACCAGGAAGTGCGAGAAGTAGACCAGGGAGACGGCCACCTCCCACCACTGCACCACACCCGGCTGCCACAGGTTGTCCTGCAGCCACTCGGTCGGGGTCAACCCGTCGGTGAACGCACCGAAGGCCCACTTGTCGAAGGCGATCAGCTCGGTCACGTGCGGGGCGAAGAACTTGTCGGCATAGCCCCGGGTCACGTTGTAGAGGACCAGGAGCAGGCAGATCGGCAGCCAGTCCCGCAGGAACCGCAGGTGGGTGCGCCACGGCTCGTGGCTGCGCCAGGCGATGGTGGCCAGCCACAGCCAGCCGAAAGCGATCAGCGGATCACTCGTCGGCACACCGATGAAGTAGACCCCGACAGCGAAGAGCGCCGCCCAGATCAGCATCCCGGCGAGCCGCCGCCGCCGGAGATCCGGAGGTGGTGGGGTCGCGGGTGTATCGGGCGGCGTCTCCAGTGTCGTCACGGGGAACCAGAGTAGGACCACTGGTTACCAGTCGGGTAATTCATCCTCGTCGAAGGGTCCCACCACGGCCAGCGACAGCGGCTGCGCGAACAGGTCCCGCGCCACCGCGTGCACCTCGTCCACGGTCACCGCGTCCACCCGGGCCAGCAGCTCGTCCACGCTCATCAGGTCGCCGTGCAGCAGCTCCGACTTGGCGATCCGGCTCATCCGTGAGCCCGAATCCTCCAGGTTCAGCACGTACGAACCCTTGGCCATGCCCTTGCCCCGTAGCAGTTCCTCCGGTGTGATGCCGTCGGCCGCCACCCGGGCCAGCTCGGCCCGGATCAGCTCCAGCACCTCGGCCGACTTGGCCGGGGCACAGCCGGCGTAGACACCGACCAGACCGCTGTCGGCGTAGTGGCTGGCGTACGAATAGACCGAGTAGGCGAGCCCGCGCTTCTCCCGGATCTCCTGGAAGAGACGGGACGACATGCCGCCGCCGAGCACGTTGTTCAGCACGCCCAGGGCGAACCGGCGCTCGTCGTGCCGGCCGATACCGGCACCACCGAGGACGATGTGCGCCTGCTCGGTGTCCCGGTGCACGACCACGTCACGGGCCTTGTTCACCCGTACCCGCTTGTCCGACGGCCGCGGCTTCGCGCTCGGCGCCGGCCCGGTGTCCAGCGGGGTGCCGGTCAGGGCCTTGCGGACCATCCGGACCACCGCCGCGTGGTCGAGATTGCCGGCCGCCGCGATCACGATCTCCGGAGCCGTGTAGTGGCGCCGGTAGAACCGGTTGATCTGGTCCCGGGTCATCGGGGTGATCGAGTCCGGGGTGCCGGAGATCAGCCGGCCCAGCGGCGAGTCACCGTAGAGGGCCTCGGCGAAGACGTCGTGCACCTCGTCGCCGGGCTCGTCCTCGTGCATGGCGATCTCCTCGAGGATCACCCCACGCTCGGTCTCCACGTCCGCCGGATCGAGGATCGAGTCGGCCACCGCGTCCACCAGCACGTCCACCGCGAGCGGCAGATCGGCGTCGAGCACCCGCGCGTAGTAGCAGGTGTACTCCTTCGTGGTGAAGGCGTTGGTCTCGCCACCGACCGCCTCGATCCCCGCGGAGATCTCCAGGGCGGTGCGTTTGTGGGTGCCTTTGAAGAGCAGGTGCTCCAGGAAGTGCGAGGCACCGTGCAGCACTGGCTTCTCGTCCCGGGAACCGATCCCCACCCAGATGCCGAGAGCGGCGCTGCGGGTGGTCGGGATGGCCTCGGTGACGATGCGCAGTCCACTGGGCAGAACGGTCTTCTTGACGCCGTCCTGCAGGGTCCGGGTAGAGCCGCGGGCCGGCCTACCGGCCGGCCCGCGGTCATGAGACGTCACAGGTGATTACTCGCGGCGCTCGCCACGGTCACCGGCCGGGCGCGACCGGCGACGGCGGGGCTCGCCACCACCCTCGCCACGCGGCGCCCGCTCGGGCTTCCCCTCGGAGGACTCGGCGGAAGCAGCGTCGGCGGCCGGAGCCTCCTCGCCCTCGGGCCGGACCTTGTCGAGGTAGATCTTGCCGCGGGCGTCGATGTCCGCGATGGACACCTCGACCTTGTCGCCGACGTTGAGGAAGTCCTCGACCTTGTCGACCCGCTTGCCGTCGCCCACCTTGGAGATGTGCAGCAGGCCGTCACGGCCGGGCAGCAGCGAGATGAAGGCGCCGAACGCGGCCGTCTTCACCACGGTGCCGAGGAACTTGTCGCCGACCTTCGGCAGCGTCGGGTTGGCGATCGCGTTGATCCGCTCGACCGCGGCCTCGGCGGCCGGGCCGTTCGTCGCACCGACGTAGATCGTGCCGTCGTCCTCGATCGAGATGTCGGCGCCGGTCTCGTCCTGGATCGCGTTGATGGTCTGACCCTTCGGGCCGATCACCATGCCGATCTTGTCGACCGGGATCTTCACGCTGGTGACGCGCGGGGCGTACTCGCTCATCGCGGCCGGAGCCTCGATCGCGGCGGTCATCACGGCGAGGATCGTGGCGCGGGCCTCGTGCGCCTGCTGCAGCGCGCCGGCCAGCACGTCCGACGGGATGCCGTCGAGCTTGGTGTCCAGCTGCAGGGCGGTGACGAACTCGCTGGTGCCGGCGACCTTGAAGTCCATGTCACCGAACGCGTCCTCGGCACCGAGGATGTCGGTCAGCGCCGCGTAGCGCATCTCGCCGTCCACGTTGTCCGAGATGAGGCCCATCGCGATGCCCGCGACGGCCGCGCGCAGCGGGACGCCGGCGTTGAGCAGGGACAGCGTCGAGGCGCAGACCGAGCCCATCGAGGTCGAGCCGTTGGAGCCCAGCGCCTCGGAGACCTGCCGGATCGCGTAGGGGAACTCCTCGCGGGTCGGCAGCACCGGCACGAGCGCCCGCTCGGCGAGCGCGCCGTGGCCGATCTCGCGGCGCTTCGGCGAGCCGACCCGGCCGGTCTCACCGGTCGAGTACGGCGGGAAGTTGTAGTTGTGCATGTAGCGGCGGTGCTTCTCCGGGGAGAGCGTGTCGAGCTGCTGCTCCATCTTGAGCATGTCGAGGGTGGTGACACCCAGGATCTGGGTCTCGCCGCGCTCGAAGAGCGAGGAGCCGTGGACGCGCGGGATGACGGCGACCTCGGCCGACAGCTCGCGGATGTCGCTGGGGCCGCGGCCGTCGATGCGGACGCCCTCGGTGAGGGTGCGGTGCCGCACGATCTTCTTGGTCAGCGCCTTGAGGGCG
>DATMVU010000669.1:0-8444 GCA_035562875.1 Actinoplanes sp.
CGACGGTGGTGCAGATGTAGAGGATCTCGCGCACCCCGGGCAATGTCTCCAGCTCGTCACCGACCGCGCCGTCCCGGATCTCCCGGACCACGTCGGCGCTCGTCGTCGTCACCGTGAACGATTCGGGCATGGAGTCCGGGGTGAGATCGTTGATGTACTCCGGGCTGCTACTGGCCCACAGTCTCGTGAATTTCTCGTGGGCCGCTTCCTTGTCCTCGAAGACGAGTTCGGTGACGTCGGGCAGTTTCTCGAGGCGGGCCCGCACAGCGGCGGTCTGTTCCGCTGTCACGTCTTCCGTCAGGTACACCGAGAAGCTGCCCTGCTCGTCCAGAGCCTTCTGGATCTTGTCGTCCACGGTCTCCTCGAACAGCCCGCACCCCGCGACGGCGAGCGCGGCGACCAGTAATACAGAGACGATCTTCAAAACTCGCACGACCGTGCACAGTAGCCGAAGCTCAGGAGCGCAACCACGGTTCGACCAGCTCCGGATCGGCGACGAAGGCCGTGACCCGGGTGGTCTCCTCCGGCGTCAGCGTGATCTCGCGGAGTCGTGTGCCCCACTCCGGCACCCGTTCCGGTTCGCCCAGCACGGTCGACAGTTCGATCAGCGCGGCCAGGGCGGTCGCCCGTTCGACGCCGGTGGCCGACTCGGCGTGCCGGCGTAGTCCCGAGTTCAGCGCCCGGAACGCGGCCTTGTCGTCGGTCTTGAACTCGCGCAGCACCCGTGCGTTGTCCAGAACCTTCGCCAGTCCGGTGAGCTGCGCGGACCCGCCGTACTCCGGCTGGGGTTCGTCCCGCCGGATGAAGACGATCGAGTTCCCGTTCGGGTCCATCACGGTGAACCGGCTCGCCTCCGCCCGGAACCGGGTGATCCGCGGCAGCCCCTTCGCCGGCACCTTGCCGTAGGCGGCACGCATCGACTCGGTGAACCGGGCGTGGTACGGGGCGACCGCGTCCACCATCACCAGGCAGCCGCCGGTGTGTTCGCGGGCCGGGTCGAGACCGTCCGGCGCCGACCCGTAGTGCAGTGCGAAGTCCTCCCACTCGAAGGCCAGGTAGACGTACGGCCGCTGCTGATCCCAGGTCTTCCGGAACCCCATCGCCTGCCAGAACTCCCGCGTCGCCTCCGGGTCGGTGCAGTGCAGCAGCGGAATGATCGTCTCGTTGCTCATCGACGACTCCTCGTCACTCGGGGTGACCGAGTCTTCCGGAGTTCCGCGCGTCACGCCCATGACTTGGCACGAACCGGCACTGAGCAGCCTGGACGGACCCTCTACAGTGAGGGCTGCTGTCAGCTTCCGGAAGGGATCATCCATGGCGGACGTCGTCGCCGACCGCACCGACGATGTGGAGGCGGACACTCCGGCGAGACCCCTCGCACGGCTCCGGGCGTCGGCCCTCGCGGCGGCCCCGGCGATCGGGCTCTACCTGGCGATCCGCATCATCAGCCTGGAGGTCATGTACATCCTGGGCGCCAACGCCTACGCGCTGGCCCCGGACCGGGACGTCTTCCCCGACGGGTCGACGGGTAACCACTGGCAGAAGTTCACCTCGTTCATGGATGCGCTGCTCTCCTGGGACGCGCGCTGGTACACCAAGATCGCCACCGAGGGCTGGGGTGGCCCGGTCGGTGCCGTGGACGAGGACGGGGTCCCGTACGAGCTGCGCCTGGTCTTCTTCCCGCTCTATCCGTGGATGGGCCGGGTGCTGGCCGACGTGACGTTCGTGTCACCGGTGACCGCGCTGCTGATGATCTCGTTCGTGTCGTCGATCGCCGCGGCCTGGGGTCTGTACGCGATCGGCCGCCACGTGCACAGCCACCGGGTCGGCGTGCTGCTCGCCGCGATCTGGGCGGTCGCCCCCGCCGCGATGACCCAGAACGGCGCGTTCACCGAATCCCTGTTCACCGCCCTGTCCGCGTGGGCGCTGTACTCGGTGCTCAAGGAACGCTGGGTGATCGCCGGACTGCTCGCCGGCTTGAGCGGGCTCAGTCGCCCGACAGCCGCCGCCCTGATCGGGACCGTCGGGCTGGCGGCTCTGATCGCGGCCTTCTCCCGGCGCGGCGGCTGGCGCCCGTACGCAGCAATGGTTTTGGCCCCGTCGGGAATGCTGCTCTATGTGGCGTATGCGTCGTCGAAACTGGGCGGTACCGACGAGTACTTCGGCATCCACGAGCAGACGTTCGGGGCCTGGTGGGACTACGGCGAGAACCACTGGAACATGATCACCGACATCCTGATCGGCGTCGACGACGACAACGCCGCCAAACCGATCAGAGTCCTGTCGTTCCTGTTCATGGCCGCCTTCGTGGTGCTCTTCCTCCTGCTGCTCGGCCGGGCGCCATGGCCGCTGGTGGTCTTCGCCGGCGTCACCCTGCTGCTGTCGATCGGCGGCCACGCCCACATGTCGATGGCCGGCCGCCACCTGCTCCCCGCGTTCCCGGTGCTGCTGGTCCCGGCGATAGCCCTGGCCCGCTTCCGCACCCGCGACCTGAGCGTGGTCCTGGCGGTCCTGGCCCTGCTCTCCGGCTGGTATGCGGGCTGGCTCCCGTTCATCTCCGGACAGGCCATTTAAGAATTTCCGGTACGCCGCAGCAAAGCCCCGCCCCGTCACGCGACGCGGGCGGGGCGAACGGTCTCCCCACGGCCGCCGGGCCGAATGCGGTGGCCGCGGACAATGCAGCAGGCGCTGCGCCCAGTACACCTGACCGCCGGGTCCGACACAGATCAGTGCCACCCGCAGATCCTCCAGCGCGGCGGGCGCGGAGATCCCGGCCAGTCCCGGCCGGGGAGGTTTCAGCACTACTTGAAAGGTCACCGGCGACGTGTCGATCGAATAGACGAAGATGATGCTGCCGTTGTCCTGTGGGGCTCTGCCCAGCCACGGATAGCGGGCCCGGGCCTGGTCCAGCGCCCCGTCCATCCCGGTGAACACGTCGTCTGGCCGGGCCGACGTCACCGCGATGAACCCGGGCAGCAGGCCGTTGCTGCGCTTGTCCAGCAGCACGATCCGCAGACTGCCGTCCTTCTGGGGCTCCGGCGGACGCTTCCAGCTCACCCGGCCCAGCACGATCTGATCACCCGCGTCATCGGCGAACTCCGCGTTCACCGGCGCCAGGGCGGCGTTCGCGGTCGCCTGATCCACGAACTGCAGGGTGGCCCGCGCACCGAGCACCTCCGGCCCGTACGGCGCCCGGCTCTGCCACCAGCGCCATCCCGCCACCGCGCCGACCCCGGCGAGCAGGAGCACCACACCCAGGATCAGTACCGTCCGCTGCCGCACATCCCGAAGTAGAGCACAATGCGACGATGACGTCATCGTATGTGGTGACAGGTGCGGCTCACGGGATCGGCCGGGCGATCGCGGAACGGCTTGCCGAGGACGGTCCCGTGATCGTCCTGGACGTGGCCACCCGCCTGGACCGGCCCCACGACCGGATCACCCTGGTCACCGGCGACGCCGCCGATCCGGCGGCCGCGGCCCGGGCCGCCGGGCTCGCCGAGGCGGCCGCGCCCCTGTCCGGCTGGGTCAACAACGCGGCGATCTTCCAGGACGCCGGCCTGACCAGCGCCCCCGCCACCCGGATCCTCGGCCTGATCACGGCGAACCTGGCCCTCGCGGTGACCGGCTGCCACACCGCGGTCAATCACTTCCGCGCCCGGCGGCGCCCCGGCGCGATCGTCAACGTCTCCTCTCATCAGGCGCAGCGGCCGGTCCGCGGTGCCCTGCCGTACGCCACCGCGAAAGCCGCGATCGAAGGCCTGACCAGGGCGGTAGCCGTGGACCACGGCCCGCACGGGATCCGGGCCAACGCGGTCGCCCTCGGCACCATCGAGACCGGCCGCTACGAGGAGTACCGCGCGGCGAACCCCGGCACCGACGCCGCCATCGCCGCCCTGCACCCGCTGGGCCGCCCCGGCACCCCGGCCGAGGTCGCCGACACCGTCGCGTTCCTGCTGGCCCCCGGCTTCATCAGCGGCGCGGTCGTCCCGGTCGACGGCGCCCGCTCGGTCAACGGCCCGGACCCGGAGGCCCGTCCCTGAAGGCGATGCGGCGATTCGTGGCTCGCCACGACGGCCACTGGGCCGGCCAGGTGTCCGGCCAGTCGTCGTCGGCGGCGCCGGAGCGGGACGGGCCCTCGCCCGGGGCGCAGAGGCGGCCGGCGATCCGTTCGGCGATGTCCGCCGGGTGCGGCCCCTCGTCCCGTGGCTGGTGGACAGCCTGTTCGGCGAAGACGTCGTCGATGGCCGCGCTGACCTGAGCGGGCGGATGACCGGTGGCTTCCAGGAGCCACCGCACACCATCGGGCGCGTAGCCGTACCAGTCGTGGTGGTCCTCGTCGGAGCCGCCGCCCGACAGCATCTTGGTGATCACCGCCTCGTAACCGGCGGCGTCCACGAGCATCGGCGCGATCTCGGCGTACCGCCGGGCCTGCCGCTCCAGCGCATCCCGCCGTCCGGTCAGCGACTCGGCGACCATTGCCAGATGCTCGTCCTCGGGCAACAGGTCCCCGCGCCAGTAGTCGTATCCCTCGACGTACGCGTCGTGGTAGTCACCGTCCAGCGGAGACTGCCACCAGCCGTAGGCCCAGTCGCCGTAATGACCCGCCAGTGCGAGGCTCATCGCGGTGTTCCAGTCGCGGCCCGCACGCTCGGTGGCCGGGTGCGCGGGGAACGGCGGAGCGACAGCCCGGACCACCGCGTGCACCGTCGCCGGATCGAAGGGCCACCGGGACGGATCCACATCGGCCCAATGTCTCAACCGTGCCCCACTCATCGACCAGATCCTAGATCCTGCCGGGCCCGGGCGGCTGCCCCGGTCAGGGCCTCGGCGACGACCTTTCCCGGCGGTGCCTCCGCTGGTGGCTGAGACAGTTGCCGACCAGGATACGGCGCGCTTGGGCCTCGACCCACCCCGGAATCACCGCGTGCGGCCCGGCTCTGTAGTGGGGTTAGCCGTACCGCAGAAGGGGCGGGTAGCACCAATGTGGTTTCCGGGAGTCCGGGCCACGATCAATACATGACAGCGACACCGAAGCAGATCACCGCACTCACTCTCAGCGCCGCGCTCGCCCTGACCGGAGTCGGCGTGGCGGCTTCCCCGGCGGCCGCTGCGGACCAGTCGATCCGGAGCGCCGCCCAGCGGGTGGTCGATGCCGGAGCACCGGGATTCCTCGCCCGGGTCGACACCGGCCGCCGGGTCGAGACCACTGCCGCCGGGGTCGCCGACCGCGCCACCCACCGGCGGCTCGGGGCGAACGACCAGTTCGAGGTCGGCAGCAACACCAAGATGTTCACCGCCACCCTGATCCTGCAGCTCGTCGACCGGGGCCGGGTCCGGCTGGACGCGCCGATCGAGCGATACCTGCCCGGCGTCGTCCCGGACGGCGACCGGATCACCGTGCGGATGCTGCTGAACCACACCAGTGGCCTGTTCAACTACACCGAGGACCCGGAGTTCATCCCGTCGGTTCTGCAGGATCCCGGCTACGCGCACAGCGCGCAGGAACTACTCGACGTCGCGTTCGCCCACGAGCCCCTGTTCGCCCCGGGCGCGAGCTGGTCGTATTCGAACACCAACTACATCGTGGCCGGGCTGCTCGCCGAGAAACTGACCGGGAAACGCCTGCCCGACCTGATCCAGGAGCGCATCGCCCGGCCGCTCGGCCTGACCCGCACCTACCTCGCCGACCCGCGGGCCGTCCGCACCGGACGTGGCTATGCCCACGGTTACACGGTCACCTTCGCCGGAGCGGCACCGGCCTACACCGACACCAGCGGGGGAGCGGTCGGCGCCTGGGGTGGCGCCGCGGGCGGGATCGTCTCCACCGCGGCCGACATGTCCCGGTTCATCACGGCCCTGCTGACGGCGAAACTGTTCTCCGCACACCAGCTCCAGCAGATGAAGACCACCGTCGAGCTGCCCGACGAGGGCCCGGTCGCCGGGGGTTACGGGCTCGGGCTGCTCCGCGCCGACTACCCGTGCGGCACGGTGTGGGGCCACGACGGCGGCACCCTCGGCCACAACAGCCTGGTGGTGAGCAGCGCCGACGGGCGGCGAAGCGCCGTCAGCGACTACACGGCCACCCCGATCGACCAGGAGCCGACGCCCGGTGCGGAGCGCCTGTCCGAGGCTTCCACAGCCGCCAGGACGGCGGTCGTCTGCCGCGCCCTAGCCTGACCGCGCCGGCCTGCCGCGCCGGACTGCCGGGCCTGCCCGCCGAATCGCAGTGGAGCCGGTGCCCGGTAGCGCAGAGCGGCTCGTCCAGCCTGGTGCGGTGAGGGTGTTCTCGCTGTTCACGGCATACTCGGCGGGGTGAGTGTTCCGCATTCCCTCCCGTCGTCGCCGTCGGGGCTCCCGGATGGACGGCAGGGGTCGCTCGATCGGCTGCTCCGGCTGGCGTGGCGGGAGGTCGCGAGCGACGATCCGGCGGCTCCGACGCCGGCCCTGGTGGCGTTGCATCAGCGGCCGACCCGGGAGGTGTTCGAGCGTGGCGTCGCCCTGACCGGGGAGGGGGACGCCGTGGCACGGGTGCTCGGGCTGCGGATCCTGCGGGAACTGGGGCCGGAGCAGGACGACGGGCGTCGACCGTTCAGTGCGGAGACGATTCCCCTGTTACGCGGCCTGTTGGCAACCGAGAGTGATCCGGAGGTCCTGAGCTGGATCGTCTCCACCCTGGGGTGGCATCGGGCCGGGAGCGCGCTGCCCGAGGTGGCGGTTCTCGCCGAGCATCCCGACGAGCGGGTGCGGTATGCCGTCGTGTGGGCGCTGCCCGGACTGGTGACCCTCACTCAGGTGGAGCCCGAGGCCGTTCGGGCTCTGACCGCGCTCTGCCGGGACGACGACGCCGACATCCGGTACTACGCGTTGTATTCGATCACCCGGGAGATCGAGAGCGTCGACGTCGCGCTGGTCCACCGGCTGACCAGCCGGATGGCCGATGATCCCGACGGCCAGGTCCGCAGCATGGCGGCCGGTCATCACGCGGCGGTCGGCGAGGTGCGGCGGCAGTTGACCGAGTGGAACTTCGATGACCTTCCCGGGGCGCCGGCCGGCAGTGCCTACGATGCGCTGATCGGGCCGATCCTGGTCGGTCTTGCGTGCGGCTGGGCGGCAGCCGACCTCAGTGAACTGCTGGAGGCCCGGATCCGCGAGCGGTTCGGACGGGTCACGGCTCCCGACGGCACCACCGCCGTCGTGAACCGCCTGCTCGAATGGTGGCAGGAGCAGGGGGAACCCGGCACCTGACGCGGCTGCGGGCGGCGACCGGTCCGGCGTACCTCAGTGGGTGAAGGGTTTGGCGAAGCAGTTGGCGCCGGGCATTCCCAGGTAGGGGGCGTAGACGGGGATCGGCTGGTAGCCGTGGCGGGTGTAGCGGGCGATGGCGTCGGGCTGCCGGTCGCCGGTGTGCAGGATGACGCGGGGAGCGTGCCGGCGCCGGGCCTCCGTGTCGATGGCGTCCAGGAGGGCGGTGGCGACACCCTTGCCACGCCAGGCGGGGACGACGTACATCCGTTTGATCTCCAGGTCGGGTCCGTGCCGGCGGAGCAGCGCGTGCCCGGCCGCGGCGCCGTCGGCGGTGACCGCGAGGCCCACCCAGACCACGCCCTCGCTGGTGACGACCATCTGCGGCTCGTCGCTGTTCGGGGGCATCCGGTCGGCGTAGCGCTGGCGCATCTCGGCGCGCATCGCTGCCCGCAGCGCCTCACCGACCGGGTCTTCCCAGGTCACGGACTTGATGACGAAGGTCACGGCTATATCCTATTCAATCCATGGTTAATAGAGTCAATCACATGGGCACCCTACGATCCCTCGCGTTCCTCACCCCGGGCAACCATCCCGACGACGACCCGTTCAGCGGCCTCGACGCGACCCTCGACCTGTTCGCGTACGGCGAGCCGGCCGCATCTGGTACGGCGGTGGCAGCGCCCGTTCGGTCCGCTGGGCCGGCACTCAAGGCCTGGGTCTGCTCACCGGCAACATCGTGTCGGGAGAGCGCAGCGACGACTTCGTGACCGCACAGTCACAACTGATCGAGGAGTACTCGGCATCGCCGAACGCCGGCCCGATCGCGGTCGGCCGGGTGATCGTGCCGACCGACGGCGCCGACCGCCGCACCCGCAAGCGCTACCAGGAGTACGCCCGCAGCCGCCACGACCGCACCCTGAAGCCGCACGGCGAACGGCGCACCCTGTTCGCCCCCGACCTGGTCGGCACGGCCACCGAGATCGTCGAACGTCTGCACACCGACCCGGTGACGGCCGCCGCGTCCGCGTTGCGCCTGGAACTGCCCTACGAGTTCGACCGCGAGGAGTACGAGCAGATCCTCGCCGACGCCGTCACCCTGATCGGCCCGCAGCTCGGCTGGTCGCCGGCCGGCGTTCGATGACGACCGGCCATCCGTCACCGGGCATCGATCGTCTCCTGCTACGCCGGGAGGTGGC
>DATMVU010000670.1:0-6342 GCA_035562875.1 Actinoplanes sp.
CCGCCATCGTCAGGGAAGCTGCCGCCGTCACCGCGCCGATCAGCAGCGGGCCGCCGCCGAAGCCGATGTCGGAGCAGAGGCGCCAGGCGCCGAGGAATTCGGCTCGGCCGATGGTGGGGGACGCGTCGGCGCCGAGGGTCATGACCAGGCCGGCGGACAGGCCGTTGCCGACGCCCATCAGGAGGGCGGCTCCGGTCAGGCCGATCGGGCCGCCGGCCAGGGGGAGCAGGAGGTGGGCGAGGCCGAGGAGAGCCATCGCGGGTACGGCGGCGGCCCGGCGGCCATGGACGTCCATCAGTTTGCCGGCCGGATAGAACAGGAGCATGTCGATGCCGCCGGACAGGCCGTAGATCAGGCCGATGGTGGCGGGGTCCAGGCCGAGGGAGGCGCCCCACAGTGGGAGGATCGTCTGGCGGGAGGCGCGGAGGGCGCCTATCAGCAGGACCGCCAGGCCGAGGGTGCGCAGGGTCCGCTGGTGGGTGCGGATCACCGTGAGCAGGCCGGGGCGTTCGGTGCCGGGTGGGGTGGCGCGGTCGTGGGGCACCGGCGGCAGCAGGATCAGGATGACGGTGGCGAGGCTGACTCCGGCGATGGCGACCAGGTAGGCGCCGTTCAGGCCGGCCAGGTGCATCGCTCCGGCGCCGAGGAACGGGCCGATGAAGACGCCGATGCGGCTCACTCCGCCGAGGGTGGACATGGCGCGGGCGCGCAGTTCGGGGCGGACCGCCTCGGTCATGTAGGCGAGGCGGGCCAGCATCCAGGCCGAACCGCACAGGCCGAGCAGGGCGACGGCCGCACCGAGGAGCAGCACGTTCGGGGCCAGCATGCAGGCGATCAGGGCGGGTACGGCCAGGGCGGAGGCGGCGGTCATGGTGGTGCGCTCGCCGACCCGGGAGATCAGCACGCCGGCCGGGAGGGAGCCGCTGATCTGGCCGAGGCCGAGCATCCCCGCGACGACGGCGGCCGTCGCGGGGGCGGCTCCCAGGCCGGTGGCGGTGAGCACGATGACGGGGGCGACGGCACCGAGACCAGTGGACCAGACAGCGGCCGGGAGGTAGATGGTGGGGCCCAGTTGGCGCAGTGTCTGGTCGGCGGTCGCGGTCACGCCGTGAACGCTAGCGAACGTTCAGTCGAGCTGCCCGTCGTAGTCGGGGAGTTTGAAGGTGCGTTCGGCGTGCCCGCCGCCCAGGTCGGTGGCGCTGTTGCCGACGTTGGCGACGATCGTGTAGCCGCGACGTTCGATGTCGGTGCGGGCTTTGGTCTTGAGGGTCTGGTTGTCGTCGAAGTTGAAGGTGGGCCGGGTGTAGATGTCGGTCCACTGGTAGCCGACGACCCGCAGGTTGATCTCGGTGGCTGCTTCGATGATCTCCGGGCGGGCGGTGACGAAGAAGACCGCGGCACCGTCGGCGCGGGCCTGACGGGCGAGGGCGAGCACGCCGGGGGTGGCGTCGTACGGCTTGTACCTGCTCTGTAGTGCGGTGTTGTCGATGTCCAGGACGATCGCGGCGCGCACCGAGGAGTCCGGCAGACGGCCGTCGAGGTAGACGGCGGCCTGGTCGGTGACGGTGGTGACGTCGGCGAGCCAGGTCTGGCGGGACGGGAGGGCCGGCGCTGCGGCTGCTACGGCTGTGGTCACCAGGACGGCGAGGGTCTGCATGCCGCATATTATCGATGTAGATAGATGAACGGAGTCTGAAATCCGTTTTGTCTCGCTGCGAAGATGACGTTCATGGAGAAGATCCCGACGCTGTTCCAGCGTGACCCCGACGACCGCAAGCGGGTGCTGCCCGAGGCGAATCCGGCCTGCCAGTGGGTGCTCGACGGCGAAGGGGTCGCCACCCGCAAATACGACGGCACCTGCGTGCTCCTCGACGACGACGGCTTCTGGTGGGCCCGGCGTGAGGTGCGACCCGGCCGGACCAGGCCGCCCGGCTACCGCCCGGTGACGACCGACGACACCACCGGCAAGACGATGGGCTGGGAGCCGATCGCCCAGTCGTCGTACGCCCGCTATCACGCCGAGGCGGTCGTCGAGGCGCTGCCGCCCGGCACCTACGAGCTCATCGGGGAGAAGATCAACGGCAATCCCGAGGGCGTACGGGGTCATCAGCTCGTCCGGCACGCCGACGCCGACCGTCTCGACGTGCCCCGTGACCTCGACGGACTCCGCACGTGGCTACTGGCCCACCCGCGGTTCGAGGGCATCGTCTGGCACCACCCCGACGGGCGCCGGGCCAAAATCAAGTACCGTGACTTCGCGTGACCCCTCAGACCCCCACAGCGGTGAGCCGCTACGGTACGCCCGGCGAGATGGCCGGCTCGATCGTGGCGCTCGCCGGCCTGCTCATCCTGGCCTTCCTCACCGGTCTGTCCGCGATCGCCTTCACGCTGACCGCCACTCTCTGCAGTTCCCAGGACACCGGCCTGCTCTGCACCGGCTCCGGCCCCGACCTGGCGCAGTGGGTCCCCACCGGCGCCGCGATCGTGGCCGGTGTCCTCGGCATGGCCGGCATCGTTCTCGGTCGCCCGCTCCGCATGCCACTCCTGGTCAGCGGCTACGTGATCGTTGTGCTCGGCTTCCTCGGCGGCCTGGCGATCGCCATGACCGGTCCGGCCTCCTGACGCCTGTCGTCTGCCGTCCGACCCGGCCGGAGCGCCAGTGCGGCATCATCGCCGAGGTCACCTTCACCGACGTGGTCTGGGCCGGGGTCGCCGATCTGTTTCATCATCCGGTCTTCCGGGCGCCGAGCGCGGCGGAGATCACGTTCGCCCGCCGGTTCGGGGCGGAGGACGGGTACCGGATCTTCACCTGGGATGCGGAGACCTCGCACGGGGACGCGCCGATGATGGTCGTCGCGCGGGACGCCCGAGTCAGCGAGGGCCTGTTCCCGCACACCGCGGACCGGCCGGAGGGCTCTCGCGTGGCAGGCCCGGAAGGTTCTCGCGGGGACGGGTCATGAGGTTCTCGCGGGACGGGTCATGACGCTCTCGCGTCGTGGAAACCCGGCGGTTAAGCTGGCGTAACAAAGCGGGAGGACGCCAGTGAGCACTGTGCCGCGGCGCCGTGACGCCGCGCGGACCCGGCAGTTGCTGCTGGACGCGGCCGCCCACCGCTTCACCCATCAGGGCTATGCAGCCACCACCGTCCGGCACATCGCCGACGACGCGGGGGTCAACGTGGCCCTGATCAGCCGTTACTTCCGGTCCAAGGAGGGGCTGTTCGAGGCGTGCCTGTCGCACAGCGCCGACGAACTGGACCGGACGGTCGGCTCCGTCCCGGCGCCGCGGACGGCCGACCACATCGCTCGGCGGCTGGCCGAGGCGTGTGCGAACGGGGTGCCGCACAGTCTGGTGCTACTACTGCGCAAGTCGGGGGACGAGACTGCCGACCGGATCCGGCTGGAGTTGCTGCGGACCTACAGCGCGCGGCTGGCGATCGCCACCGGAGGTGACGAGTTGCGGGCGCAACTGATCATCGCGGCGGTCGCCGGGATCGCTCTGCTACGGGCCAAGACCGACATGGATCCGCTGGGGTCGGTGACCGAAAACGACCTGGTGAACCCGATCCGCGACATGGTCGAGGCGATGCTGACCCGGAGCATGTGAAAAGCGAACCCGGGGCACGTGACAAATAGATCCCGAGTTCGTGACAGAACTCGTGACAAGAAGAACGGCGAAGTATCCGGAACCACCGCATTCGGCCCGGCGGACGTGGGGATACCCGGTGTTCCGCCCACCTCGCGGACAGCCACGTGACCCTGCGCTGTCGTACCCGAATGAGACCCTGGGGTGGTGCGTTTGATCCTCAATGTTCTCTGGTTCATCTTCGGCAGCGGCTTCGTCCTGGCCATCGGCTACGGCTTCGCCGCCCTGATCTGTTTCCTGCTGGTCGTCACGATCCCGTTCGGGGTGGCGTCGGCGCGGCTGGCTCTCTACTCGTTGTGGCCGTTCGGCCGGACCGTGGTCCCGAAACCGGGCATCGGCCTCGGTTCCGGCTTCGCCAACATCCTGTGGGTGGTGCTGTTCGGCTGGTGGCTGGCGCTCACCCACATCATCGCTGGTGTCGCCCAGTGTGTGACGATCATCGGCATCCCGTTCGGGATCGCCAACTTCAAGCTGGTTCCGGTGGCGTTCTGGCCGCTGGGCCGGGAGATCCAAGACCTGCCCTGACGATTCCGGTGTCGTAGGCGATGATCGTCGCCTGCACCCGGTCCCGCGCCCCGATCTTGCCGAGCAGTGCGTTGACGTGCGCTTTCACCGTGCCGACGCCGATGCCGAGTGAGTCCGCGATCTCGGCGTTGGACAGTCCGCGGGCGATGGCGGTGAGCACGTCCCGCTCACGGGGTGTGAGAGCGGCGAGCCGGCTGTCGTCGGGGACGAACGTCCCGGTCGCGAACGTGTCGATCAACCGGCGGGTGACGGCCGGGCCGAGCATGGCGTCGCCGGCCGCGATGGTGCGGACGGCGGCGATCAGGTCGGTGGGCAGCGCGTCCTTGAGCAGGAATCCGGAGGCCCCGGCCCGGAGCGCCTGGAAGACGTAGGTGTCCTGGTGGAACGTGGTGAGCACGAGCACCCGCGGCGGGTCGGGCATGGCGGTGAGCCGGGCGGTGGCGGTGAGCCCGTCGACGCCGGGCATCCGCACGTCCATCAGGATCACGTCGGGCCGCAGTTCGCCGGCCAGGGTGACGGCGGCGGCCCCGTCACCGGCCTCGCCGACCACCTCGATGTCGGGCTGGGAGCCGACGATGGCGGCTAGTCCGGCCCGGACCATCACCTGGTCGTCGACGACCATCACTCGGATGCTGATGACGAGGTCTCCTTGTCCAGAAGTGATCGCATGGCGGTCAGTGCTTCCCGGGCTGCGGACAGTACTCCGCTGATGTCGCCGCGGTCGGCCGCGCCGGGCACTCCGGCGGCGAACCACAGCACGTCGGTGTGCAGTCCGACGGCGATCCGGTGGCGTTCGACCATGGCCCGATACGCCGCCTGGTGCAGGGCCGCCGCCACCCCGCCCTCCTCCCGGGCGAACCGGCGGTCGCGGCGTCGGCGGGCGGCGTGGCCGAGTCCCCAGCAGATCGCGGCGGGCACCGCGACCAGGACGCCGAGGAACGGGACCAGGAAGATCGCCACGCCGTGCTGCATCGGTGAGCCGGTCGTGTCGGCGGCCACCAGCAGCACCATCGCCAGTCCCCACGGCAGCGCGACGGCCGGGACGGTCAGCCAGGTCACTGTCGGCCCGGCACCGCGGGCGGCGACCGTGTAGACGGCGGCGAGTTCGGCGGCACAGCCGAACAGGAACATGTACCCGAACGCGGGCGGCACCACCCCGAGGTGCACCAGCGCCGGGAAGAGCAGGCCGGTCAGCACCGTCGCGGCGAACACCCCCCACGGCGAGCGGCGCCGCAGGGCCAGGGGCAGGGCGTGCACGATCTGGGCGAGCACCACCGGCACCACGACGGCCGCGGCCGGGCCTTCCTCGGCAGCGATGCCGACACCGAGGAGTTGCACCACGATCACCATCGCCACCAGCGCCGCGTCGATCACGACGGAACTACGGAGCCAGCCGTACGTGTGACGAGCGGTCCCGCCGGCGCCCGTCAGCCGGGCCCGCACCCGCCAGCCGCCGCCGTCGCGGGGCCCGGCCTCGCAGGTCCCGCCGACGGTCTCGGCACGTTCCCGCATGCCGGTGATGCCGCGCCCGCCGCCGAGCCCGGCAGTGCCGGCCGGGGCTTCGCCGCCGTCGTCCTCGACCAGGAGTTCGGCGCCGTCCCAGCGGATCAGCACCGTGCCGCCGGGTGCGTACCGCAGCGTGTTGGTGAGGGCTTCCCGGGCGATGCCGTAGACCGCGGCGGCCAGTTCCGGTGGTGGTTCCCCGGCCGGCAGTTCGACGGTGATCCGCTGGCCGAGGGCCCGGAAGCCTTCGGCCAGGTCGCCGAGTTCCGGCTCGTCGTCGGCGCCACCGGTGACGGGCATGACGGCGACCAGCCGCTGCAGGGCGTCGAGGGTCTCCCGGCCGGTGCGGGCGGCGAAGTCGAGGGCCTCGGCCTTCAGGTCGGGACGCTGGTCACCGAGCATCTCGGCGGCCGACGAGTTCACCACGATCGAGGTCAGGTGGTGGGCGGTGACGTCGTGCAGCTCGCGGGCGAGGCGTCGGCGTTCGGCGTCGGCGGCCTGCCGTTCGGTGCGCTGGGCGGCGGCGAGACGGCGGGCCGCGTCGGCGCGGGCGGCGTTCCATCGGGCCCGGCGCCGGCCGAGGGCCACGACCAGCGCCACGACCACCGTGATCATCAGGGCGGTGAGGGGCAGTTCGCCGTCGACGCCGTCCTGGACCGCGGAGGTGCC
>DATMVU010000671.1:0-5831 GCA_035562875.1 Actinoplanes sp.
CCCGGCTGCCCCGGTGGTACGGGTCGTGGCTGTGCTCGTTCACGCCGGGGCGCGTCATCAGGTCGGTCATGTGAACGAGATTGCGCCTTCACCTTGTTCGGCAGCGGTGAGACGTCTGTGACTTGGCTGTGCCCGCGGTAGCCCGTCCGGGGCACTCCGGCGCGGCACCCACCATCCACGGCAGCGCTGTCTAGGGTCGTCCGGGTGTTTCTCCCCGTGCTGCCACCGGCCTCCCCTGACGCTCAGCCCGACCGCTGCCCCGTTCCCCCGGCAGCGGCCCGCGCCACCACCCGCCTCCTGTTCCCGCCACCCGCCCACCCCTCGTTTCGCACAGCCGACACCACGCGACTTCCCAGCCGCCTCCCAGCTCAGCCGGGTCCGGCGAACGCTCCCCCGGCCGGCGGCCCACTCCCACTCCCGGCTGTCTCACGCGGCGACGACGCGGGGACCGGCAGGGCGGAGAGGACTATCGGTGTGACGGGGCGGCCGGCGGTGGAGCGGCGCCCGTTCGGCCCGACGATCACCGAACCCGCGGTGGCCCTGCGCAGCGGCCGGCCGGCGGACCTCAGGAGGTGCCGATGACCAGAATCGGACTCGCCCTGTCGGCCGGAGCGGTGGCGGTGTTGATGAGCGGATGTGGGGGCGCCGCTCCACCCGTACCGCAATGGAAGGAACCTCCGCCGTCGCCGGCCGTGACAGCTCCGCATGACCCCGTCGTCTCGGACAGCACGGAACCGCCGGTCGCTGCCACGCCCTTCACCCTGCCCGGAGAGCCTGCGGGAGAAGAACCTGCGGGAGAAGAGCCGGCCGGAGAACCCGCCGGGGAACCCTCGGGACCGGTGTCCGGCGCCGGATTCCTGGAGGCGGTGCGCGGGCGGCTCCCGGAGGCCACGATGGACCTGCGCAACGAGGAGATCGCCGAGATGGGCGACCGTGCCTGCGACTCCCTGGCCGCGGGCGACCCACGACCGGCGGTGGTGGCGGCCCTGGGCGATTACGGCCTGACCCGGCCGGACGCCCGGGAGCTGATCACGCTGGCCCGCTCGACGCTCTGCCGTTCCTGAGGTCGAGCCGTCGCCCCGACCGCCGGAAAAGCCCCACCTATTGTCCGATTTGTTCTAGTTTGTCGATCTCGTAAGTAGGATTGACAGCCACCACAGCTCCCTCGCACCCCTGATCGCCGTTGAATGCGAGACGGCCGGGTCGGCCGAAAGTCGCAGTGATGCACAGGGTTTGGAGACGGTGGGCAGATGTACGGCACAGGTCCTACCGAGATGCTGGGTGAACCCACAACGAATCGGGAGGTCAGGATGTCCGCACGAGGAATGCTCAGCCTGGTCGGGAACGCAGTCGGTGGGCTGATCGGATGGTCGGGGCAGGTTCCGCCGGCCGACCCGGAGGTGTTGCGCGACCTGTTCGCCGACCTCGGGGTCCGGGTCGGCCCGGACGACGCGGAGCTCGCCGAGGCGGTCAGCTATTTCCAGGCCCGCACCGGCCTGCAGGCCGACGGCGAGGCCGGCCCGAGCACGGTCCACCTGCTGGCCCGGTACGCCACCGAGGCCCGCGAGATCAGTCTGATCCAGGCCGCCTGATTACCCTGAAAGAGTGATGTCGTCGCCCTGAGCACACCGTTAGGGTGAGGCGCGATGAGCGACCTGTTGATCACTTACATCGACGACAGCACCGGTGAGCGCACCGATCTGACCGCCGCCGATCTGGGTTGCTGGGCGGCGGCGACGGCGTCCCTGCTGTCCACGGAGTGCGGTCTGGGCCGCGGCAGCCGGGCCGGGGTGCTGTTGCCGCCGCACTGGCAGACGGCTGCGGTGCTGCTGGGTGCGTGGGCGGCCGGGATCGAGGTGTCGTTCCGGGCGTGGAGCACGGCCGGGCTGTCCGGTGAGGTCGACACCGATCTGGACGTCACGTTCGTCGAGCGGCGGCGGGTGGGCAGCTGGCTGGAGGATGTGCCTCCGGCCCGGTTCCAGTTCGTGCTGGGGCTGGCTCCGGGCGGGCGGGATTCGCCGGACGTTCCGCCGGGTTACCGCGATTTCCCGCCGGCCGCTCAGGCCCATCTGGGGGCGCCGCCACCGCAGGCCGGGGTCGCGGTGGGCGAGGCGGCGACTGTCGACGGCACGACGTTCGGGGAGTACGGCGTGGCAGCCGCCACCCTGGCCTCGGCTCGCGGGATCACCACCGGGGACCGGGTGCTCGTCGACGTGTCGTCGTGTGAGGAGCCGATGATCTGGCTGATGGCCCCACTGACGGCCGGTGCGTCGATCGTGCTCTGCGCCAATCTGGACCGGACCCGGCTGGCCGACCGCATCACCTCCGAGGGGATAACCAGGGTCCTATGAGCCCCGGGGCGGCTCGAAGGTGTCGCAGTCGTCACCTTCGGCGAGTGCCGGCCGCAGCCCGTTGCACAGCCGGATCGACGGCAGGGTGCCGGTGCTCCACGGCAGCCGGGTCGCCTGGGTCCGGATGGTGGTGGTGCCCGGTTTGCACAGGGCGGCGAAGGTGTGCCACTCGACTCCGTCGGCCGGGCCGTTGGTGGTCATCTGCAGCACGCCGCACCGGGTCTGTTCGGTGACCTCGAGTTCGACGGTGAGCGCCGGGCTGCCTTTGCCCTTGACGCCGCGCCGGATCTCGGCCGGCGCCTTGCCGGTCGCGTAGATCCCGGTGGCGGACGCCCCCGGCACAGCGACCCGGAACGACAGGTTCTTCGCCACGACGGCGGACTCCAGGACGACCTCACCGGCGCCGCGACCGGCCGGTTTGGTGGCGGCCTTCTTCGGCTTCTTGTGTTTCCTGGTCACGGTGGCCGCCGGCCGGTCGCCCATGCCGGAGACCCCGGGCGGGTAGGCACCGGCGGTGGGCACCGGCAGCGGCCGCACCGACTCGGGGTCGTTCGGGGGGCCGGCGTTCGCTGCGGCGGGTGCCGCGAGCAGGATCGACGCGGAGATCATTCCGCCGGCCGCACGCATCGCCAGTGATTTCAACGCTGTCTCCTGTCGTCGACTGCTTGTCGGCACTCATCCTGCTGGCGACAGGGCGGCAACAACCGCAGACCCACCCCGATTACGGATATTTCACCCTTTACGGTTCCGCCGAAGGACGTCGGGCACCCATCGTCCGGCCCATGCAGACCCGCGGCCAGCGATCCAGCCCGATGGCGGCCTCGTGCTCGCGAACCGCCCGGAGCCCGGCCCCGACAGCCGTGTCCGGCAGCACCTCGAACCCGCATCGCCGGTAGTAGGGCGCATTCCAGGGCACATCGGCGAACGTGGTGAGGGTGAGCGCCGGCGCCCCGATCCGCCCGGCGTACCCGGCGGCCTCCTCGATCAGCCGCCGGCCGATCCCCTGACGCGCGTACCGGGGATGCACCGACACCTGCTCCACGTGCACGTTGCCGTCCACCAGATCGGCGATCAGGTAACCGGCGACCCGCTCCGCGCAGATCGCCACCCAGGCCCGGCCGGCGTCCACGTACCCGGCGAGCACCGGGACCGCCGGCGGTTCGTCGTCGGCTATCGCGGCCATCCCGATCGCCCGGAACGGCTCGCCCGCGGCCCGCTCGATCTCCGGCAACTCCATCAGTTCGTCATATCGTGCCGCTCTGATCCACACGCCCGCGATTCTGCCCTTTTCGGGGGATCGCCTGATACACGTTTTCCTTGGCACCATCTGCCAACAAGAACGGCGGCCTCTGTCACCAACCCGTCTTCGCCGGCGACGACGGCTGTCTATCGTGACCGCTGAGAGACATCGAACGATGGAACCGGCCTATTCCGGATCAAGAAAATTGAACGAGCGAAGGGAATCATCATGCCCCGCCTCGGACACGGACGCCCCATCACCGACGAAGACCTCATTCAGGCAAAGAAGGATCTGGCCGATTACACGGCGAGCGCCCCGCTGGCGTTCGCCCTCGCGCCGCCGGTCAGCACCCAGCCCTTCGACCTGCTCTTCCCCACCTTGCAGGACGACGAGGCGAACCTGCTGCCACGGTTACCGGACACCACGGCCAAGCTGAAGAGGCTCGGCTCGGCGATGACCGACGACGACCAGGGTGACGACCCCACCAAGGACGGGCCGATCCCGGCCGCGTACACCTATCTCGGTCAGTTCATCGACCACGACATCACCCTGGAGATCCAGAACCGGTCGCAGGGCCTGGGGTCCGGGGAGGCGAAGGACCTGGTCGCCGACGCGATGGCGCCGCTGAGCCTGGCAGACATCCGCCGGGTGGTCCGCAACCAGCGCACCGCGACCCTGGACCTGGACAGCGTCTACGGCTCACCGGCCGAGATCGACCCCGGCAACGACCAGAAGCTGAAGGTCGGCAAGGTCACCGACATCCCCCGGCAGGATCCGTCGACACCGAACCCGCCGCCGCTGGCCCGGCCGAAGGGCAAGCTCGACGACAACGACCTGCCGCGCAAGGGCACCAGCACCGACCCGGACACCGACCGGGAAGCCCTGATCGGCGACCCGCGCAACGACGAGAACCTGATCATCTCGCAGCTGCACGTGGCGTTCCTGAAGGCCCACAACGCACTCGTCGACAAGGGCCTGTCGTTCCGCGAGGCCCGCCGCACCCTGCGCCAGCACTACCAGCACATCGTGGTGCACGACTTCCTGAAGCGGATCGCCGACCCGAAGATCGTGGACGACGTCGTGACGCACGGCAACAGGTGGTACAACCCGCACGCCGAGCCGTTCTTCATGCCGCTGGAGTTCGCTGTCGCGGCCTACCGGTTCGGGCACTCGATGGTGCGCGGCATGTACGACTTCAACTCGAACTTCCGGGCGAACGGTGACCCGGCGCCGGGCTCGCTGGACCTGCTGTTCACATTCACCGCGCTCAGCGGCCAGCTCGGCGGGAACGCCACACTGCCGGAGAACTGGATCATCGAGTGGGAGAACATCATCGGGCCGGGTGACCCGATGAAGGCCCGGAAGATCGACACCAACCTGGCCTCGACCGGCGGCTCCGCCCTGTTCGCGCTGAAGGACAAGACCGGTGCGGTGGAGCAGCCGGTCCCGCACGCCGGCCGGCTCGCCGTCCGGAACCTGCTGCGCGGCTACCGGCTGCGGATCCCCACCGGTCAAGCCGTCGCCGACCTGCTCGGGGTGCGGGTGCTCACCAAGGACCAGATCCGCAACGCAGCCGGCAACGCCGAGCAGCGGGCGGCCCTGGACCAGAGCGAGTTCCTGACCCGTACGCCGCTCTGGTACTACGTCCTGGCCGAGGCGAAGGCCCTGCACGACGGCGCCCACCTGGGCCCGGTCGGCAGCACCATCGTCGCCGAGACACTGGTCGGGCTGGTCCGCCGCAGTGAGGACTCGATCTTCAAACAGCCGGGCTGGAAGCCGACCCTGCCCGCGGAGAAAGCCGGCCGGTTCGAGCTGGCCGACCTGTTGCGCCTGGCCAAGGTGCTGCCCGGACGTCAGGAGCCGCTGACCTACAAGGTCCGGCAGGGCGACAGCCTCGCCAAGATCGCCCGCGAGCAGCTCGGCGCGGAGAACCGCTGGCCGCAGATCTTCGTGCTGAACCGCTCGAACATCCCCCAACCGAACCGGATCTTCCCCGGCCAGGTGCTGTTCCTGCCGCCGAAGCAGCCGGTCGGCCCGATTCCGCGGCTCTACACCGTCAAAGCCGGTGATTCACTGTCGAAGATCGCCCGGGAAAAGCTCGGAAACGAGAACCGCTGGCGGGAAATCTTCACATTGAACCGCGATTTCATTCCCGACCCGGACCAGATCTTCCCGGGTCAGGTGATCGTCATTCCTGACAATTAGATCAGCTTTCTCCGGGCCGTAAATGGTGCCGCTGG
>DATMVU010000672.1:0-6330 GCA_035562875.1 Actinoplanes sp.
CAAGTCGATGCCGAGTTTCAGGGCGGTGAGCACGGTGGCCGCGCTGTTGAGGCCCATGTGCGTGCCGGGCAGCGCCAGCTTGAACTCACCGAGCGGTTGGCCGTGCAGTTCGGCCCGGTAACGGACCCCGCTCGCCGACGAGGTGATGTCGAAGATCCGCAGGTCGGAGCCCTCGGACTCGCCGTAGGTGTAGACGGTCTTGCCGGCCGCCGTCAGCCCGGCGATCAGCTCCTCGGTGCCGGGCCCGTCGGCGCAGGTCACCACGAAGCCGTCGGCGAGCGTGCCGAACTCCAGGAAACCGGCCTTCAACGTCTCCAGGTCACCCCAGTTGTTGAGGTGGTCGCCCTCGATGTTGGTGATGATCGCGACGTGCGGCCGGTAGATCAGGAACGACCTGTCGTGCTCGTCGGCCTCGGCCACGAAGTGCGGCCCGGTGCCGTGATGGCCGTTGGACCCGGCCGCCGACATCTCACCACCGATCACGAACGACGGGTCCTGCCCGGCGTGCTGCAGGATCACCGTCATGATCGACGTGGTGGTGGTCTTGCCGTGGGTACCGGCCACCGCGATGGTCTGGCGGCCCGTCATGGTCGCCGCAAGGGCCTCGGAGCGGTGCAGCACCCGCAGCCCGCGCCGGCGCGCCTCGACCATCTCCACGTGGTCCTTCGGGATCGCCGTCGAATAGACGACCGTGTCGACACCGTCGAGGTTGGACGCCTCATGGGCCATGTGCACCGTGCCGCCGAGAGCGCGCAGGGCGGCCAGCGCGGGCCACTCCCGCAACTCGCTGCCGGATGTCGGCACGCCCCTGGTGAGCAGGAGCCGGGCCAGGCCGGCCATGCCGACCCCACCGATCCCGATCAGGTGCACGCTGCCTAGATCCTCGGCGGTCATCTCACCGGCCGGCGTCAGCTCCGCCGTGTTCACAGTTCCACTCCCTCGGTAAAGCTGGTCATCAGTTGACGGCCTCCAGTACGAAGCGCACCAACTGCTCGTCACCGTCACGCCGTCCGTACCGGCCGGCGGCCTCGCCCATAGCGGCGAGCCGTTGCCGGTCCCGGGCCAGCGGAATGATATTGCTCTCGACCCATTCCGGGGTCATCTCGTCGTTGTCCACCAGCAGGCCCCCGCCGGACTCCACCACCGGCAGCGCGTTACGCCGCTGTTCCTGGTTGCTGAACGGATAGGGCACGTAGATCGCCGGCATGCCGAGCGCGGTCGTCTCGGCCACCGTGATCGCACCGCCCCGGCACAGCATCAGGTCGGCGGCAGCGTAGCCGAGCTGCATGTCCGACAGGTAGGGCACTACGACATAGGGGACCGGCAGGTCGGTCGGCACGTCGAACGGGTCGTTACGCCCGCCCTGCACGTGCAGCACCTGGATCCCGGCGTGGGCCAGCCGTTTCGCCGCCGCGGCCACCGCCAGGTTGATGGTGCGGGCGCCGGACGAACCGCCGCAGACGAACAGCACCGGCAGGTCCGGCCGCAGCCCGAAGTGGTAGAGCGCCTGCGGGCGCAGCGCCGGACGGTCCATCCGGGTGATCCCGGTCCGCAGCGGCACTCCGGTCAGGCGGGCGTTGCGCAGCGACTCGGCCTGCTCCAGCTGGTGCGGGAACCCGACGGCCAGACGTCTGGTGAACTTCATGCCCATCCGGTTCGCGACACCCGGCGGCACGTTCACCTCGTGGATCACGATCGGCAGCTCCCGGCGCCAGGCGGCCAGATAGGCGGGTACCGACACGTACCCGCCGAACCCGACGACGACCTCGGCTCCCACCTCGTCGATGATGTCACCGGCCGCGGCTGCGGACTTGACCATCCGGTCCGGGGTGCGCAGCAGATCGAGATTGAACGACCGGGGCAGCTGGAACGCCGGGATCGATCGCAGGTCGTAGCCGGCCGCCGGGATCAGCTCGTTCTCCATACCCTTCGGGCTGCCCAGCGTGGTGATCCGGACGTCCGGGTGGTGACGGCGCAGCGCGTCGGCGAAGGCCAGCAGGGGATAGATGTGCCCGCCGGTACCTCCTCCGGCGAGAAGGACGGACCGCAACGACGGTGCCATCACCGTCTCCTTCCGCCCCCGGTTCCTGCGGGCGCCTTCTTCTGGGGGGAGGAAGGGCGCGTGTCACCCGGCCGCCTCGGCGGGGGGACCGGCGGCAGCGGGGCCCACACTAGTCGTACCCATCGAGGGGTCGGACGGGCGTTCAGGGCCCGTGCCGCGTCCGGTTCCGCCCGGGCGAAGGAGGCCAGCATGCCGATCGCCGCCATGGTCGCCACCAGGGCGGTACCACCGGCCGAGATGAACGGCAGCGGCAGGCCGGTGATCGGCAGCAGCTTCACCACACCACCCATGTTGATCACGGCCTGGGCGACCAGCCAGGTGGTGATCCCGGTGGCCGCGAGCCGCCGGAACGGGTCGACCGACCGGCGGGCGATCCGGAACCCGGCGTACGTCAGCACGGACAGCAGCGCGAGGACCACGGTGCAGCCCATCACGCCCAGTTCCTCGGCCACGATCGCGAAGATGAAGTCGTTGCCGGCCTCCGGGACCCAGCCCCACTTGAGCGCGCTCTTGCCCAGGCCGACCCCGAACCAGCCACCCTCGAAGATCGCCGACCGGCCCTGGACGAGCTGGTAGCAGTACCGTCCGGCATCGCTGGTGGTGTCACAGGCCTCCAACGGCTCCACGAACGCGGTCAGCCGCCGCCAGCGGTAGTTGTCCTGACCGACCGTGCCGGACCCGGCACCGCGGGAGGCCGCAGCGATCAGCAGCCCCACCCCGGCCAGGCCGAGCACCCCGAGGGCGCCGAACACCTTGAGCCGCACCCCGGCCGCCCAGAGCAGGCCGACGATCAGCGCCAGCAGGACCAGCATGGTGCCCAGGTCGTTGTAGCCGACCAGCACGAACAGCAGGCCGATCACCGGGAACAGCGGCATCGCCAGCTCGCGCCAGTGACCGAGTTCCGGGCCCTTGCGCGCGATCACGTCGGCGCCCCACAGCACCATGCCGAGTTTGGCCAGCTCACCGGGCTGCATGCTGACCGGGCCGACGATCAGCCAGTTCAGGTCGGCCTCGATCGGGCCGATCCTGGCTTCCTTACCGAGAACCCCCGCCGAGTGCAGCAGGGTGATCGCGGCGAGCAGCGTCAGCAGGAGCAGCGCCACCACCAGCAGGACCCGGCCGAGCACCCGCAGGGTCGTCGACGGCAGCCGCTGACAGACCCAGAACACGACCAGGCCGAGCAGTGCGTACACCGCCTGCTTGCTGATCTCGGTGAAGGCGTTGCCGTTCTCCGCGAACGCCTTCACCGAGGTGGCCGAGAAGACCATGGTGAGCCCGATCAGCAGCAACAGGGCGCAGCTGGCCATCAGCAGGTAGTACGACGACAGGGGCCGGGCCAGCAGCCCGTGCACCGCGGGCAGCATCTGCCGGCTCAGTGACGGGCGGGCCTTCTGCGTTCGGTCGTCCGCCATACCCCCATCATTGTCCGATGTCCACTTCTCTCCCCGTCACGTCGATGGCGTGTCGCGGGGAGATCTGCGCCATGCCGGGGGTCAGCCCATGACCGCCAGGTGCTCGCTGTAGAAGAGACCGAGGCCGATCGCGGCGCAGATACCGGCGATGATCCAGAAGCGGACCACGATGTTGACCTCGCTCCAGCCGGCCAGTTCGAAGTGGTGCTGGAGCGGGGACATCCGGAAGACACGCTTGCCGGTGGTCTTGAACGAGATGATCTGGATGACCACGGACATCGTGATGATGACGAACAGGCCGCCGATGATGACCGAGAGCAGCGTGGTGCGGGTGGCCACGGCCAGGCCGCCGATCAGGCCGCCCAGCGCCAGCGCGCCGGTGTCGCCCATGAAGATCCGGGCCGGGTTGGTGTTCCACCAGAGGAAGCCGACACACGCCGCGGCGGCCGCGGCGGCGATCATCGCGATCTCCAGTGGGTCGCGTACCTCGTAACAGTGCTGGGCGGTGAGCGAACCGGCCTCACCGACGTAGTTGTCGTCACCGCACCAGTGCCGGTACTGCCAGAAGCCGATCAGCGAGTACGCACCGAGGACCAGGATCGACGCGCCGGTGGCGAGGCCGTCGAGGCCGTCGGTGAGGTTCACGCCGTTGGACATCGCCATGATCACGAAGACGAAGACCATCACCGAGCCGACCTTGCCGACGTTCAGCCAGTCCACGTCCCGGATGAAGGAGATCTCCTCGCTGGCCACGGTCTGCCCGTTGGTGCTCGGGAAGTAGAGCGCGGCGACGCCGAAGGCGGTACCGATCAGCAGCTGGCCGAGCAGCTTGCCCTTGGCGCTGAGACCGTCCGAGTTCCGCTTGCGGACCTTCAGGAAGTCGTCCAGGAAGCCGACAGCGCCGCAGAACACGAAGAGACCGAGCAGGACCAGGGCGGTCATGGTCGGCTTCTCCTGGGCGATCTGCCGGTCCGGCAGGGTGACCAGCGCCAGGTGCCCGGCCACGTAGGCGAAGACGGTGGCGATGATGAACGCCACGCCACCCATCGTGGGGGTGCCCCGCTTGCCCAGGTGGGTCTGCGGGCCGATGCTGCGGATCGGCTGGCCGGCCTTGAGGGCCGAGAACACCTTGATCGCGATCGGGGTACCGAACAGCGAGATGAGAAAGGCGACCGCGGCCGCGACGATAACTGCCCTCACGGGCTCAGACCTCCTCGGAACGCCGCAGCCAGTCGGCGACGTCCCACGTCCGGTAGCGGGAACCCTTGACCAGCACGACATCGTCGGCGCGCAGGTCGGCCTTCAGGATCTCGATCGCGCCGGCCTGGTCGGCGGCGAATCGGGCGGTACCCGTCCAGTCCGGCACTTCGGCAGCGCCGTCCAGGATCGGGCGGGCGTTCCCGGCGACCGCGATCAGCCGGTCCACGCCCAGTTCGGCGGCGAGCCGCCCGACCTCGGCGTGCCCGCTCACCTCTTGCTCGCCGAGCTCGGCCATGTAGCCGAGGACGGCGGTGGTACGGCGTCCGGAACCCATCGCGGCCAGCGCGCGCAGGGCGGCGGCGGTCGACGACGTGTTCGCGTTGTAGGAGTCGTCGATGAGGACGATCCCGTCGGGACGGGTGACGACCTCCATCCGGCGGCCGGACACGATGCCGACCTCGCTGAGCGCGACGACCAGATCGTCGAACTCCATCCCGGCGGCCAGCGCCACGGCGCCCGCGGCGAGGGAGTTCGCCACCTGGTGTTCGCCGGCGACGGTGAGCCGGACTCGCCCGGACTTTTCTCCGGAGATCAGAGAATATGAGGCTTTTCCGTAGTTATCAACCGCCACATCCGTAGCGCGCAGCGCCGCGGAATCGGCCAGACCGGTCAGGACCACCCGGGCCGAGGTACGCGAGGCCATCGCCGCCACCCGCGGGTCGTCCGCGTTCAGCACCGCCACCCCGGACTCCGGCAGCGCCTCGGCCAGCTCACCCTTGGCCTGCGCGATCAGGTCGACCGAGCCGAACTCGCCGAGGTGCGCCACACCGACGTTCAGCACCACACCGATCGACGGATGGGCGATCCCGGCCAGGAACCCGACGTGCCCCACCTTGCGGGCGCCCATCTCCAGCACCAGGAACCGGGTCTGTTCGGTCGCCTGCAACACGGTGTACGGGAACCCCAGCTCGTTGTTGAGCGAGCCGGGCAGCGCCACCGTCGGGCCGAGCCGGGACAGCAGCCCGCCGATCAGGTCCTTGGTGGTGGTCTTGCCGGACGAGCCGGTCACCCCGACCACCGTCAGATTCGTCAGCCGGGCCGCCACCACCCGGGCCAGCGCGGTCATCGCGTCCCGCGGGTCGTCGACGAGCACGCCGGGGAACCCGGTCTCCCGGATGCTCAGCACCGCGGCGGCACCGGCCGAGACGGCGGTGGCGGCGAAGTCGTGACCGTCCACCTTCTCACCGGGGAACGCCACGAACAGCCCACCCGGGCCGATCTTGCGGGAGTCGAACTCGACACCACCGGTCACGGTCACCGCCGGGTCACCGACGACACGGCCGCCGGTGATCTCGGCGATCTCGGCCAGGGAGAGGGGAATCATGCGCGGGCCTCCAGTGCGGCGGACAGTTCGATGCGGTCGTCGAACGGCAGCACCTCGCCGTTCACCTCCTGGCCCTGCTCGTTGCCTTTGCCGAGCACGGCGATCACGTCACCGGCGGACGCCATCCGGACCGCCTCGGTGAGGGCCGCCCCACGACCGGCGACCTCGACGACCTTGGCGGCGTGGGCGGCTTCGGCACCGGCACGCACACCCGATCGTACGAAGGCGGGGTCCTCGGTCCTGGGATTGTCGTCGGTGACGATCACCAGGTC
>DATMVU010000673.1:0-15678 GCA_035562875.1 Actinoplanes sp.
TCCTGATCTGTGGCACGGTGGCGGCGGAGGCGGAGTTCGCCGTCGACCGGATCCGGCGGCTCGGCGGGCGGCGGCTGGCGGTGGTGCACGACGGCACCAGTTTCCCGTTGACCCTGGCCGATGCGACGGTGGCGGTGGCGGCCCGTACCAAGGGGATGCGGGTGACCAGGGAGATCCCGCTCACCTCGGGTGCGCTGCACTTCCGGCCGGTGGCGGACACCGTGGTCGCCGACGGGGCCGACACCGTCTACTTCACCGGGTATTACACCGACGCGAACCGGCTCATCAAGGATCTTCGCGGGCAGGGTTTCCAGGGCCGGATCGTGGTGGGTGACGGGGCCACCGACGGGCCGCTGCTGAACGATCTGACCATCTCCGAGAGTTCCCGCGTGTACGGCACCGCGCTCCTGTTCCCACAGCTCATGCCGGATCTGGGGGACTGGCCGGACCGGTACCGGGCGGCTTACGGGAAGCCGCCCGGATCGTCGACTGTCGAGGCGTACGACGCGGTGAAGGTGGCCGTCGACGCGATCCGGCGGGCCGGCAGCGATGCGCCGTCCGAGATCCGGCAGGCGCTGGCCGCCACCGACCTGGCCGGGGTGTCCGGGCGGATCAGTTTCCGCCCGGACGGTACCCGCGTCGATCCGACGTTCCTGCTGCTCCGAGCCGAGGGTCAGACCTTCGTACGCGACGCGTTGACCGGCTAGGACTTGTAGACGGCGACCTCGGTCATCGTGGGGGTGTACACCTCGGTGGCGATCTTGCCGGTCAGCGCGACCCGCAATCTGCCGGTGGTGACCGTGCCGAAGCCGGTCACCGTCCGGTCGTGGCCGATGCCGCCGGTGAACGAACCGATCGTCACCCAGGCTGCGGTGGTGGTGGTGTCCCATCGCTGCAGCGTGAAGGTGGCGACCCGCGGGTTGGTGCCGGAGTCGGTGTACTCGTCCAGGTAGACCTGGTCGAAGGTGGCCGGGGCACCGAAGTCGATGTCCAGGGTGACCGGGTAGGTGGCGTTGTCGGCGGCGGCCCACCGGGTGGACGGGTTGCCGTCGGTCAGGTTGACCGCGCCGAGGGTGCCGCCCGCCCCGGCGTGGGTGGAGCTGGCCGTGACCGGTTTGCCGAGGGCCAGGTTGACCCCGGTTCCGCCGGAGTTCTCGATCGGGTCGGTGTCGACCGGGTTGTCGACCCTGGTCCCGCGCTGGGTCTCGACGATGCCGATGCCGGGGGCCGGGCCGTAGTAGAGGTGGGTGCCGAGGGTGTCCGCGGTACCCAGGTGCGGGTTGTAGCGCCCGGCGTCGACGAGCGGCGAGTCCGTGCGCGGGACGAAGCGCTGGGCCGCGGCCTGGATGCCCTCGCCGTCGACCCGGACGGCCGGGTCGCCGGTGAACCGTGGATCGGTGCGCACCCCGCGCGGGTCGGCCGGTTCCTGGGCCGAGTGGGTGCCGCTCTTCTCGTAGTAGGCGTTGTTGGAGAACACCGCCTGCCGGAGCGCGCCGGCCCGGCGGTACCAGGGTGTACTGGTCGACGCCGACGTGTTGTAGAAGACGTTGTTGAGGAAGTAGACACGGCTCAGGAACGTCTCGTCGTGCACGTAGTCCCTGGCGCAGCTTCTCGCTCGCGTCGTGCAGCGCGGCCTGCCACTGGTCCTCGGTCTTGTCACCGCTGATGATGCTGTTCGCGGTGTCGAAGAGGACGGCCTTGATGTCGACACCCTCGACCGGGACGGTGCTGGCGAACCCACCGACCAGGGCGGCCACGTCCGGGTCCTCGTACAGCGGGTGGCGGGACCTCGAAGGATTCCTGTCGATCATCGGCGCGGAGGGGCTGGACGCGATCGTGCGGCCCGGGCCGTACATCTGCGCCGAATGGTCCAACGGTGGCCTGCCCAGCTGGCTGACCGGCCGGGACGTCGCCCTGCGCAGCTCCGACCCCGGGTTCACCGGGCCGGTCGGCGAATGGTTCGACGAACTGATCCCCCGGCTGTCCGCGCTGCAGGCGGCACACGGCGGGCCGATCGTCGCGGTGCAGGTGGAGAACGAGTTCGGCAGCTACGGCGACGACGCCGCCTACCTGCGCTGGAACCGCGACGCGCTACGGGACCGGGGCATCACCGAACTGCTGTTCACCGCCGACGGGCCGACCGACCTGATGCTCGACGGCGGCACCCTCCCCGGCACCCTCGCCGCCGCCACCCTCGGCTCCCGGCCCGACACCGCCCGGACGATGCTCGCCGCCCGCCGCGACGGCGAACCGTTCATCGTCGCCGAATTCTGGAACGGCTGGTTCGACCACTGGGGCGAACGCCACCACGTACGCGACGTCGACAGTGCCGTCAGCACCCTGCGTGGCATCGTCGCCGACGGCGGCAGCGTCAGCATCTACATGGCACACGGCGGCACCAACTTCGGGCTGTGGGCCGGCGCCAACGAGACCGACGGGGTACTGCAACCCACCATCATCAGCTACGACTCGGATGCGCCGATCGCCGAGGACGGGACACTGACCCCCAAGTTCTGGGCGATGCGGGAGGTGCTGGGAGCGCGGGACGGGTTACGCGTACCGCCGCGATTGCCCACTCTGCCGTTGCAGACCGTGACGTTGAAGCCCGCCTCGGGGTTGCTCGCCGGCCTTCGGCACGGCGCGGCACAGCCGTCGGCGTCGGTGCGGCCGGCCTCCTTCGAGAAGATGGGCCTGGACGCCGGGTTCGCGGTGCACACGGCGGTGCCGCGGATTCCGGCCGGTGATCACATTCTGACAATTGCCGCGGTACGCGATATCGCGCTCGTCTTCACCGACGGCGAACTGCTCGGCAGGGTCGGACCGGGCACCGGCACGCTCCCGATCCGCGGCACCGGCGCACCGGTCCGGCTGGAGATCGTGGTGGAAAGCCTCGGCCGGATGAACTACGGGCCGTCGGTCGGCGCGCACAAGGGTCTGCTCGGCCCGGTCCTGATCGACCGGCGCATCATCCAGAACTGGGAGAACACTCCCGTCCCGATGCCCGGCCCGGCCGCTCCCGGCACCGGCGCAGGCCCGGCAACTCCCGGCACCGGCCCGGGTTTCTGGACCGGATCGTTCGACGTCACCGAACCTGCCGACACGTTCCTGGCCCTGCCCGGATCCGGCCGCGGCCTGCTCTGGATCAACGACTTCCTGCTCGGCCGGTACTGGAAGATCGGCCCACAGGAGACCCTCTACTGCCCGGCCCCGCTCCTGCACCCCGGATCGAATGCGGTCACGGTGCTGGAACTGGAGACCCCGGGTGGCCGCCTGGAACTGCGCGACCACCCGACCCTCGGCCCCACCGAGGAATACATCGAGGAGTTCGACTGACCCCACACCGACACCCCTGAGCCCCCGCTCCCGGGTTCGAGTCCCGCCGGATCCACCGGCAGGCCGGCCCGGGAGGAATCAGACCTCGACGTGCCGAATCTAGGCGGCCGGAAGGCGTTCGAAGGCGCCGTTGAAGAACAGCAGCGGCCGGCGGCCCGGCACACTCGACAGGTTCACCACCCGGCCGATCGTCAGGTAGTGGTCGCCGGTCTCCAGCTCACTCTCCAGCTCACAGTCGATGCTGGCCAGCACCCCGTCCAGCACCGGACTGCCGGTGACACCCGGCTGCCAGCCGACCCCGGCCCACTTGTCGGTGCCACTGCGCGCGAACTGCCGGCACAACTCCTCCTGCCCCGCCTCCAGGATGTTCACGCAGAACGAACCGGACTTCCGGATCAGCGGGTACGACCGGGACGACCGTGCCGGGGAGAACGCGATGAGCGGCGGGTCCAGTGACAGACTGAAGAACGACTGACACGTCATCCCCACCGGCTCACCGTCGGTGACAGCGGTGATCACGGTGACCCCGGAGGCGAACCCGCCCAGCACCCGTCGGAACTGCTCAGACATATTCGTTCTCCGCCGCCCACGCCGCGGTGATCTCCGCCAGCTCCGCCATCCGGGACATCACCACATAAAGACCCCTTGCCGGTACGGACGCCCCCAGCTCCACCAGCAGCGGCCGCAGATACGCCTCCACGGCCAGGGCGTGATCCGGTGCCGCACCGGTCATCACCGGCACCGCGACCACCCCGGCCAGGCCGTTCGTGGGGTACCGGTCCAGGAACGCCTTCAGCATCCCGGTGTAGGTGGCCTTGTACGTGGGTGACGCCACCACCAGCAGATCGGCGGCCGCCACCGCGGCGGTCAGCTCGTCCAGCACCGGGTCACCCCAGGTGAACAGCCGCTCGGCGTGATCGGCCAGGTCGACCGTCTCGACGACGTCACCGGGCAGCACGGCGGCCACCGCCCGGGCGACCTCCAGGGTCCGGGAGCGGGGTTTCGGGTTGCCCACCACGATCGCGATTCTCATGACTTCCTCTTCACAGATACCGGGAGATTCTCAGCACCGCGGAGCTGTCCGGAATGGTCGCCAGGCACATCGGAGAGGGATGAGACCGGAGCTGCGGAGTTATCGGTTCAGGCGTGCTGCAACGGGACCGGCTTACCGGCCGCGTCGAAGATCCACACCTCGATGCCCAGGTCACCGGCGGCCCGGGTGGTCCACCCGGACGGCGTGAAGACCTGAGCGACGGTCTCGCTGACACAGAGCACGGCCCGGCTGTCCGGGAACATCGCCTTGCGCAGCCAGGTCAGTTTGAACATGTCGGCCATCACCTTGTTGCGGTGCAGCGACCGGAAGGTGCCCTGGTTGCCGACCATCTGCACGAGCAGGTCACAGGCCTCGTCGGCACCCTCGATCTCGAGACGGGTGCCGTCACCCAGATCGATCGAGCGGGGACGCAACACCACGCCGAACTCGTCACCGAGGGCCAGCAGCATCGCACGCTCGATGCTGTCCGGGCCGAAACGGCGCCAGCCCCGTTCGTCGCCGGCGTCAGACATGGGTACCACCCTACGTCCACACACCGCTGATCTTGTGCTCATCAGGGGGACCACGGCAACTCCTCCACTGTCTCACCGGCTGCCAGACGCCGGGCGAACCCCTCGTCGGTACGCATCGCGCCGATCAGCGCCCCGGCGTCACCGAACCGCACCTGCCGCCGGACCAGAGTGACGATCTCCACCCGGGCGGTCCGGCCGTACATGTCCTCGTCCCGGTCCAGCACGAACACCTCGACGTGCCGCGCACCCGACCCGAACGTCGGGTTCGTGCCGACCGACACCAGCGCCGTATCGGTCCGCTCGCCGAGGGTGAACCAGCCGAAGTAGACACCGTCCTCCGGCAGCGCCCCGGGATCGGTGACATCCAGGTTGGCCGTGGGGAAGCCCATCGGGCGGCCCCGCCCGGCCCCGTGCACGACCTCACCGGCGATGATCACGAGACCTCCACCGGCACCGGAACCGGGCGGCGAATCAGCGCGACGGCCATCGCGAGCGCCGCCGCCAGGAACACCACGCCCAGCAGGACGCAGGCGGCCAGGTCGCCCGCCAGTCCGGCGACACCGAAGACGGCGAGCGGTCCGACCGCGGCGCCGATGTCCCCCGCGGTACGGGTCAGGCCGATCACCGCACCCGCCGCGCCGGCCGTGAAGGCCTCACCGGTGACGACGCCGGGGATGACTCCCATCACGCTGGTGGCCAGCGAATACGCGACGATCGCGGCGCTGAATCCGAGCGGGGCGTGCAGCAGTGGCAGGGCGGCCAGAGCGACCGCGCCGGCCACCCCGGCGGGCAGCAGGAGCCGGTTGCGGGCGCCCCGGTCCACCCACCGGCCGATCAGCGGCATCGCGGCCAGGCTGGCGATCGTCCCGGCTGCGGTGGCCAGGCCGAGGGTGAACGGGGTGAGGCCGCCGCCGTCGTAGGCGAGTACCGGGACCAGGCCCTGCTCCCCCGCGAAGCGGACCAGGAAGGTGGCGAACGACAGTGCGCAGAGCGCGATCAGCAGCGCGGTCTGCCCGTCGGCACGACGGGCCGGCTTCGGGTTCGGGCCCGGGTTCGGGTCCACGAGGCCCGAACCCGGAGCCGGGGCGGGGGACGGCGGCGCCGCAACCGGGGCCGACCAGTAGAGCGACGCCGGGCGGGCCGCGTCCCAGAGCAGGCAGGCCACTGCCGGCAGGGCCGCGATCGTGAAGGTCCAGGACGGGCCGACCAGGCCTACCACCGAGCCGCCGAGGACCGCGCCGGCCGCGCCCGCGCTCATCTGGACGACGGTGGCGGTGGCCATCACCGAACCGCGGCGGGCGGCGGGGGCACCGGCGACGAGCAGGGCGAACCCGATCGTCACCGCGGCGCCGCCGAACACGCCGGCCACCAGGCGGAAGCCGAGTAGCACGGCGGTCGAGCCGGCCAGGCCGGTGAGGGCGGTGACCGCCGCCAGCGCCAGCATGACCGTCCACAGGTAGGTGCGGGCCGGGAGACGCCGCAGGGCTAGCCCGGCCGGCACGTTGGCGATCACCCGGCCGACGGCGAACGCGGCCACCACCGGGCCTAGCACACCGACGGCGATCCCGTACTCGTCCAGGTAGAGCGGCAGCACCGGCACCGTGACACCCCAGGTCATCTGGGCGGTGCCGATGAGCGCGCAGACCAGCACCGTCTGCTCGAAGGCCCTCGGCTGTCGCATCAGATCGCCAGGTTCTCGCGGAGGGTACGGCCCGGGTAGCGGGCGGCCAGGGCGCCGCGGCGGCGTAGTTCCGGGGTGAGCAGTTCGGCGACGTCGTTGAGGCCGGACGGCATGGCGAGTGGGGTGGACAGCATGTAGCCGCCGCGGGCGCCGGTTGCGGCGAAGTTCTCCTCCAGGTGGTCGGCCACCGACGCCGGGTCGCCGATCACCGTGTGGTCGAGGCCGGTGGCGCTGGTCCAGCCGTGTTCGAAGAATTCGGTTCGGGTCATCCGGTAGTCCTCGCCGTGTTCGGCGAGGAGGGTGCCGATCAGTCCGGACGGGGACGCCTGCGCCTGTTCGGCCTGGTGGCGGAGTTCGCCGAGCGGGAACGAGGTGGGCAGCTTCGCGAAGTCGACGCCGGCGTTGTGGGACAGGAACGCGCCGACCGCCTCCTCGCTCCAGAAGCCGAGCACCTCGTCGCGGCGGGCGCGGGCCTCGTCCAGGGTGCGGCCGACGATGACCTGGGTGGCCCACAGGATGCCGACCTTCGCCGGGTCGCGGCCCTCGGCGGTGAGGGCGGCGTCCAGGAGAGTGCGGTGCCGTTGCTGGGAGGGGACGCTGCCACCGAACCCGAACACCAGGTCGGCGAAGCGGGCGGAGGCGGCGATGCCGCGGGGCGAGTTGCCGGCCTGGACCAGGACGGGGGCGATCTGGGGGCTGGGCACGCTGGGCAGGGGTCCACGTACCGCAAAGAATTTGCCCTGGTGGTCGATCCTGGTGACTTTGGCGGGGTCGGCGAATCGGCCGGTCTCCCGGTCCCGGACGATCGCGTCCGGTGCCACCGACGCCCAGAGCGCCTGGCAGACGTCGATGAACTCCTCCATCCGCTCGTAGCGTTCGCCGTGCGCCATCAGCTTGTCGAAGCCGTAGTTGGCGGCGTCGGCGGAGCGGGTGGAGGCGACCACGTTGAACGCGATCCGGCCGCCGGTCACGTGGTCGAGCGAGTTGAGCAGGCGGGCGGTGTAGAACGGGTGCATGAACGTCGACGAGTAGGTGAGCCCGAAACCGATGTGGTCGGTCACCGTGGACATCGCCGCGATGATCGGGCTCATGTCGTGCCGGGGCCATTGGACACCCCATTCGACGGCGGCGTCGATGGTGCCGCGCCAGGTGTCCGGGATGCCGGTGCCGTCGCCGAAGAACAGCATGCCGATGCCGGCGCGTTCGGCGACCTGGGCGAGTTCCATGTACATCCGGGGGTCCGGGAAGTCCCGGCCGACCCAGGAGCCGCGACGTGCCCAGCGTCCTTCGGTGTGCGTGAAGGAGAGATCGAACGCGAGGTGCATGCCGGTCATGGCGTCACCTCCGCTTCGCTCCGGCGCCGCCATGACGTGACGACTGAGCTGACTGATGCCCTCGCAAGCCCGGTCATGTGGTAGCCCCCTTCCAGATGTCGGCGAGTTCGGCGGTGTCGGTGAGGACGGCGACGTTGAGGGCCAGCTGGGCGAGCGCCGCCTCGTGCAGGGCGTCCTCGTAGGCGGCGGTGGCGTCCCGCGGGATGAGCACCGGCCAGTCGAGCTGGCAGGCGTCGGTGGCGGTGGCGGCCACGCAGCATTCGGTGGTCAGGCCGCAGATCGCCAGCCAGCCGATGCCCTCCTGACGCAGCAGCAGTTCCAGGGAGGTGCCGAGGAAGCCGCTGTACGCGCGTTTGACCACGGTGATCTCGCCGGGTTCGGGGCTGACGGTGTGCCACTCGGCCCCGGGGGTGCCGAGCACACAGGGCTCGTCCGGCCCGTACGGCGCATCGGGGTCTCCCTGGCGCAGCCAGGCACTGGTCCGCCAGGGCCGGTCCGGGTCGCTGCCGAGCCCGACCCAGACGACCGGCACCCCGGCGCTGCGGGCCGCGGTGACCAACTCGGCGATCCGGTCCACGGCGGCGGCGACGGACGGGTCGACGAAGGAGTTCTGCACGTCCACCACGACCAGGGCGGGCCGGCCGGTGAGTGCGGCGAGTTGCCTGTTCCGCAGGTCGGTCATCCGAGGGCTCGCAGCCGGGGCAGGACGGTCTCGCCGAACGGGAGCATGTCGGCGTGGTAGTCCGGGAAGATCAGCATCAGGCCGTCGAGTTCGGCGCTGCCGACGATCTGCTGGATGTGCTCGACGGCGGTGTCGGGGCTGCCGGTGACGTACGGCGTCTGGAACGCCTCGGCCCCGGTCGCGCCGTCCGCCCAGGCCCGGGCCACGTCGGCGGGGATGCCCCAGGAGGTGCGCATCCCGATCAGGGCCTGCTTGTCCAGGCCGGCCGAGTACCGTTTCGCCTTCGCCGCGGCGGCCGCGTCGGTCTCGTCCAGGACGACGGTCAGCATCGAGTACGTCTTGCAGTGCCGTCCGAGTTCGGCGCTCCGGTCGTGGACCGAGCGGGAGAAGTCGCGCATCTGGTCGAGGCTGTCGGCGCTGAGGAACGCCCCGTCGGCGTACTTCGCCTGGAATTCGCGGCCCCGGTCGGAGCGCCCGGCGCTGATGATGGTCGGCCGGCTGACCGGGTGCGGCCGGGACTCGCAGTCCTCCAGGGTGAAGAAGTCGCTCTTCATGGTCACGCTGTCCTCGGTCCACAGGCGGGTGATCGCCTCGGTCCACTCCTCGGTCATCCGGTAGCGGTCGGCGTGCGAGAGCTGCTCGTCCCAGAGGCCCATCTGCCGGAACTCGGCGGCGTAGGAGCCGTTGACGATGTTCATCCCGGCCCGGCCGCCGGAGACGTCCTGCAGGGTGGTGTACATCTTCGCGGCGATCGCCGGGTGGTGGACGTTGGCGTGCATGGTCGCCCAGATCTTGACCCGGCTGGTGGCCTCGGCCAGGGCGGACATCATGGTCATCGACTCCAGGGTCTGGCCCCAGTGGTCGGTGGTGCCGCCGAAGCCCTTCCACTTCGCCATCGACATGATGAAGTCCAGGCCGATGCTCTCGGCATCGACCGCGACCCGGCGGTTGTAGGAGTAGGTGGCCTCCGGGTGCGGAGCCGTTTCGGAGATCATCCAGCCGCCGTTACCGATCGGCAGGAACACTCCGTACTCTTTGTCGTTCATCGATACCTCTCTGCCGTTCGACGGATCACGGAGCGGGCCAGACGAGCGTGTCGCCGGAATAGATCTCCTTGATGTAGGAGGTGTTGAACTCGGCGGCACCGACGGCCGGGTCGATCGTCGTCTTCCCGTAGGTGTTGAGCAGCGCCACCAGGGACTGGATGTTGCCGGTGTCGATGGCACCCAGCGGCGTACCGGCCTTCAGGGTCTCCCGGACCACGGCGACCTCGGACGTCCAGATGTTCAGATTGTGCTTCTCGTCGTAGCCGGCGCCGGTCAGGTCGGCGGCCGCCGCCACACACGTCGCGCCGTTCTTCTCGCAGTAGGCGAAGGCGTGCAGGCCGGCCCGCAGGAAGTCCTGGACCGCCGTCGGGTGTTTCGCCGCGAAGTCCGGGTTGACCGCCATCGCGCCGAGGGAGCCGGGCACGTCGTAGTCGAACGGCCGCCACACCTTGACCTCGGTCCCGGCGGCCTTGAGCTGATTGGGTTCGTTGGAGATGAAGCCGGTCAGCGACTTGACCTGGCCGCGCGGCAGGATCGACGGGTCGTAGCCGACCACCACCTGCTTGATCGAGTCGTAGTTCGCGCCGGACTTGGCCAGCATCGCCTGCACGCCGATCGGCATGGCACCCTTCTGGCCGAGGGTGGTGCCGTCGAGCTGCTTGAGGTCACTGATCTCCGGCATGGTCATCAGGATCTCCAGACCCACCCGGGAGTACGTGGAGATTCCCTGCACCGTGATGCCGTTGGCGTTCGCGGACAGCACGTCCTGCTGGCTGACCGGACTGAACGTCACCTGGCCGCTGGCCAGCAGCTTGGTGTTCTGGCTGGTGTCGCCGGTGCCGGGCTGCAGTGCCACGTCGAGGCAGAGGGCGTCGAAGTACCCGAGCTTCTCGGCGGCCACGTACTCCAGGATCGAGGCGGAGGACTGCCACTGGTAGCCGGACAGGTAAGTGATCTTGCCGGCGGCCTTGTTCTGTTCGCAGCGTTCGCTGGAGATCGAGTCGGAGGTCTGCGGTTTCGGCTCCGACTCGGACGCGGTGGAGCAGGCGGACAAGGCGAACGCGGCGAACACCGCGACGGCAGCACGATATTTCACGACATACACTCCTAGTAATTAACGGGAAGTGCGGGAGGTGGCTACGCGCTCTGCGTCTCGTGCCAGTGCAGGAGACGGCGCTCCAGCACTGTCACGACGAGCAGCAGCAGCGAGCCGAGCACCGCGAGGATCGCGATGGAGGCGTAGACCGCGGCGAGCCGGTTCATCGAGGACGCCAGGCTGATCGCGGTGCCGAGGCCCTCGGCGGAGCCGGCCGCGGACAGTTCGGCGACCACCGCACCCACCACGGACAGCGGGAAGACGATGCGCAGGGCGGCGAACAGGTACGGCAGCGCACTGGGGATCCGCAGGTGCCAGAGCTTCTCCAGCCGGGACGCGTGCACCGTCTGATAGACCTGGAGCACCGGCAGCGGCACCGCACGCAGCCCGACCGAAGTGTTGATCAGCACCGGGAAGAAGCAGATCAGCCCGGTGACGATGAGCTTCGGTGCGGCCCCGAACCCGAAGGCCACCACCAGCGCCGGGGCGATCGCCACCAGCGGTGTCACGTTGAGCACCACGGCCACCGGCATGATCGCCCGCCGGGCCACGGTGAACTCGCTGACCAGCACCCCGACAACGAACGCGCTCAGCCCACCGAGCACCAGTCCGCCGAGCGCCTCCGCCAGGGTCACCCACGCGTTGCGCAGGTAGTAGCCGGCGTCCTCGACCAGGGTCGCGCCGATGTCACCGAGCGGTGGCAGCAGGTACGGCATCCGGGCGGCGCCCCACTGCCAGAGCAGCCCGAGCGCGACGGTCATCAGCACCAGCGGAAGCCAGAACGACGGGTGCAGGAACCTCTTCACGACGCCGCTCCCTGGAAGGCGCCGCGGAGCCGGTCACGGACCAGGTCCTCGTAGTCATGGAACTGCGCCGACTTGAGCAGTGCCTGGCCGCGCGGGCGGGGCAGGTCGATGTCCAGGACGTCGGTGATCCGGCCCGGCCGGGGCGCCATCACCACGATCCGGTCGGAGAGCCGGACCGCCTCGCTGACCGAGTGGGTCACGAACAGCACTGTCGCCTTCAGCTCGTCCCACAGGTCCAGCAGTTGCTCCTGTAGGGCCTCGCGGGTGAACTCGTCCAGGGCGGAGAACGGCTCGTCCATCAGCAGCACGTCCGGGTGCAGGCCGAACGCCCGCACGATCGCGGCCCGCTGCTGCATGCCGCCGGAGATCTGCGACGGCAGCTTGTGCATCACGTCGTGCAGTCCGGCCTTGCGCAGCAACTCGACCATGTCCGGGCCGGCGGTCCCGGCCGCGGCCCGGCGCCGGCGGCCCGCGGAGCGGTTGACCCGCCCCGGCAGCGAGACGTTCTTCAGCACCGACATCCAGGGCAGCAGGGCCGGGGTCTGCGGGACCAGGCCGAGCATCTTGTCCTCGGCGGCCCGGGCCGGGGAGACCCCGCCGACCAGCACCTCACCGCCGTCCGGCTGCTCCAGGCCGGCGATCACCCGTAGCAGCGTGGACTTGCCACAGCCGCTGGGGCCGATCAGGCTGACGAAGGTGCCGGCCGGGATCGTCAGGCTGACGTCGTCGAGCGCGGTCAGCGACCCTCCGGATCCGATGTCGTAGACGCGCCGCACCCGGTCCACCCGGATGGCCTCGGCAGTCACTCGCTTCGCTCGCGAATCATGTCGATCAATATGTCGAACAATGCGGTCTCCAGACAAGCACGAGATGTCTATGGAGCCGGAGAAGCGTGCGAGGCGAATACGAGGATGTGCGTCGCGAGACTCAAGCTGGAAGAGAAGTTAGAGAGCACATGAGTCGGCGTAGGGTAGCCGGAGTTTCCGGATCGTTAACTCGGGCAGGACGCTCCGGCCCTGCCCGAGGGCCCTTTCACAGGGCGGCGATCTCCGTCTGGAAACGGGCGCGGAGGTCAGCCTTCTCCGGGGCGGGCAGCCAGCAGGCGTCGACACCGGCGAGCGACATGGCGATCAGGCGCTCGCGCGGGACGGCCAGATCGTCGGCGAGGATCCGGTATTCGTTCGTGAGGCTGTTCGGGAACATGCCGGGGTCGTCGGAGCACGGGACGACGTTCAGCCCGGCCTCGATCATCGCGGCGATGGAGGCCCGCCGCCACGGGCGCCAACTGCGGCGCGACGTGGTGGCGGCGACCAGGAACGCGGTCTGCTCGTCACGCAGCCGGGCCACCACCGCGTCGTCCTCCAGGACGAAGTAGCCGTGGTCGATCCGGTCGCAGCCGAGGTCGTCCAGGCAGGTGATGGTGTTCGCGGCGATCGGGGCGTGCTCGGACGCGTGCGCGGTCCGGCGCAGGCCCGCCTCGCCGGCCAGCCGGTAGGCGTCGATGAACCGCTCCGGCGGCCCGGCGGTCTCCAGATTGTCCAGACCGATGCCCACCACGTAGTCGTTCGGGTTGTCGACGACCGTGCGGACCCGGGCCACCGCGGCCTCGCCGGAGTGGCTGCGGTCGACGGCGGCGAGCAGCCGGCCGGTCATCCCGAAGTCCCGCTCGGCCATCTTGATGCCGTCGACGTAGGCGTTCACCGAGCCGGTGTAGCCGAGCGAGCTCAGGTGCGCGGGCACCTCGTCGAAGGACATCTCCAGGTGCCGCACGTTGTTGCGGTGGGCGTCCTCGAACGCCTCGTAGACGATCCGGGTCAGGTCGTCGGCGCTGCGCAGCGCGGCGATCACCCAGGCCGAGGCCTGGAAGAGCGAGTAGGAGACCTCGGGCTCGGCGGCGGACCGGCCCTGCGGCACCGGGATACGGGTGTTCCGGTAGAGCTCCGGGTCCGGCGGCAGCGAGTTGATGTCGGCGAAGATGCGCTCGGGCTCGGCGGGCAGGTCGAGCTTCGCGGCCCGGGCCAGCTCCGCGAAGGTAGTGGCGCGGACCGTGCCGATCAGGTGGCAGTGCAGCTCCACCTTGGGCAGGGCGTGAACGAGATCAGACATGGTGTTCCTCAAGAAGATGGCCGGGCCTCCCTGGCGGTGGAGGCCCGGCCGGGAGGGTGGATCAGCTACCGGTGACTTCGCGGGCGAACCGGTCGGCCCAGTCCTTGCGGGTCGTCACCAGTTGCGCCGGGTCGAGCGTCGCGTAGCCGGCGGCCACCGGGTCCTTCGCGATGTCGCCGACCACTGCGGTGATGGTCGCCGGCACCGTGGCCTCCGGGTTGACCGGCAGGTCACCGACCAGCTCGGCGGACTTGGCCTGCGCCTCGGCGGAGAGCAGGTAGTCGATGAACTTGTAGGCGTTCTCGGTGTTCTTCGCGGTGGCCGGGATCATCGCGCGGTTGGTGGCCATGTACTTACCGGTGGCGGGCGGGGTCCAGGCGACCTTCTCGCCGTCGGCCATCAGCGTGGTGGCGAAACCGTTGAGGGTGTCGGCGGCGACGATCTCACCCTGCGCGAGCAGGTTGGTGACCTCGGTCGACGAGCTGTAGAACTGCAGCACGCCCGGCTTCCACCCGGCGAGGGTCTGCAGAGCGGCGTCGATGTCGTACGGGCCGGAGCCGTAGGTCGCGGCCACTCCGGAGATCATCAACTGGCCGGCCGTCACGCTGATGTCGGGCAGCGCCACCTTCTTCGCGTTCGCACCGGCGTAGACGTCCCACTTGGTGGCCTGCTCGGCGGTCAGCTTCTCGGTGTTGTAGATCGTGCCGTTGAGCTGGTAGCTGTAGGCCGGCCCCTGGTAGGCGTCCTCCTTGGCGAACTCGGCGATCTTCGCCAGGTTCGGCACCTTGTCCGCCGGGATCTGCTGGAACAGCTTGTCCTGCTGGCCGAGCGCGGCGTAGTAGTCGGAGATCAGCACGACGTCGGCGCCGGCCTTGTCCCCGGCCACCTGGAGCTGCGAGAGGCGGTCCGAGTTGGAGCCGGTCTCGACCTCCACCTCGATGCCGGTGGCCTTCGTGAACGGGTCGATGACCGCCTCGGTGAACTCCTCGACACCGAACGGGAAGGTGCTGAGCACCAGCTTCTCGCCGGATTCGTCGGTGGACGAGCCGGAGCAGCCGGCGGCCACGAGCAGGGTGGCGGCGGCGAAGGTCGCGGTGAGGGCGTGGCGTATCAAGGGGGTCATTCCTTTCCGGAACTGACGGAGTCAGCGAGGGTGACGAGGTGTGCCGCGTCTGCGGTGACGGTGGTGCGGGTGCCGGGTTCCACTGCCGCTCCGTTGCGGACGTCGGCCACCAGGCGGACGGTCTGGCCGGCGCCGTCGACGGCCTCCAGGGTCACGAGCAGGTCCACGCCCCGGTACGCGGTGGAGACCACCGTCGCGTCGAGGCGTTCTCCGTCGGCGGCGTCCAGCACCAGGTGCTCCGGCCGTACCGTACGGAGATTTCCGTCTTTGTCGGTGAAGAAGTTCTCGTAGCCCAGGAAGTCGGCCACGAAACGGTTCGCCGGCTGAGCGAAGACCTCGCGCGGCGAACCGGACTGCATGATCCGGCCGCTCTTCATCAGGACCATCAGGTCGGACATCTCGAGCGCCTCGTCCTGGTCGTGGGTGACCAGGACGACGGTCAGGCCGGTCTCGGACTGGATGCGGCGGATCTCGGCGCGCATCTGCACCCGCAGCCGAGCGTCGAGGTTCGACAGCGGCTCGTCGAGCAGGAGCAGCCGGGGCTGGATGGCGATGGCCCGGGCCAGCGCGACCCGCTGCTGCTGGCCACCGGAGAGCTGCTTGGGCTTGCTTCCCGCGAGATGTCCCAGGCCGACGAGATCCAGCGTGTCCGCGACGATCTTCGCGGTCTCCGTCGGCCCGACTTTTCTGATCTTGAGGCCGTAAGCGACGTTCTGCGCCACGGTCATGTGCGGGAACAGAGCGTAGGACTGGAAGACCATGCCCAGGCCACGCTTCTCCGGCGGCAGCGTGGTGCTGTCCACCCCGTGGATCCGGATGGCGCCCGCGGTGGGCAGGCTGTAGCCGGCCAGCATCCGCAGCGAGGTGGTCTTGCCACAGCCGCTCGGCCCGAGCAGCGTGGTCAG
>DATMVU010000674.1:0-6234 GCA_035562875.1 Actinoplanes sp.
TGCCACTCCGTCCTTCGATGAGCCCGTCGGTGTACATCAGCAGGGACCAGTCGTCACCGGGGAACTCCAGTTCGGTGGCCGGGGTGGGGGTGGGCCGGACACCGAGGACGATGCCGCGGCGGACGTCCACCGGGGTGGCCCGTCCACCGGCGAGGACTACCGGTGCCGGGTGCCCGGCGACCCGGACGGTGGCCCGGTTGCCCGGCAGGTCGATGACGGCGGAGGCGACGGTGGCGAAGACCTCGCGGGCCCGCCGTTCGGTCATCAGCACCTGTTCGAGGGCTTTCAGCACCTGGTCCTCGGGCACGCCGGCCAGGATGAGGGCCCGCCACGCGACCCGGAGTTCAACCCCGAGGGCGGCTTCGTCGACACCGTGGCCGCAGACGTCCCCGACGATCACGTGCAGCTTGTCGTCGCCGACCTGCACGACGTCGTAGAAGTCACCGCCGAGCAGGCCCATCGCCCGACCGGAGCGATAGAACGGCTGGACTTCGATACCGAAGTCGTCGCTCTTCAGCGGTTTGGGCAGCAGGCCTCGTTCGAGGCGGGCCGATTCGGCTTGGAGCAGTTCGACTTCGCGCAGCAGCCGGGCGTTCTCGTCGGCGCGTTTGCGCTCGACCGCGTAGCGCAGCGAACGGATCAGCAGGACCCCGTCGACCTGGCCTTTGACCAGGTAGTCCTGGGCTCCTTCGGCGACCGCCTGGACGCCGAGGTGTTCGTCGGAGCGGCCGGTGAGCACACAGACCGCGGCTGCACCCGCGACGGCGAGGAGCTGGCGCAGGCCGTCGATGCCTTCGGCGTCCGGCAGCCCGAGGTCGAGCAGGATGCACTCGACTCCGGTCAGCATCTCGCGGGCCTGACGCAGGGTGGTGGCGACGTTCAGCTCGAACGGCGCCTCGGCCTCGCTGAGCAGCTCACGCACCAGGAAGGCGTCACCTTCGTCGTCCTCGACCAGGAGGATGCGCAGTCGTTCCATCTGGGCCGGCGCATATCTGCGGGTGGCGAGGGACCGCTCAGTCACCCGCAAATCGTGTACCACCGGGCCTGGCTTCACAACTTCGGTCATCACGGGGATTCGGGTTCGGCGGCGGGGCTCGAGGCGGCGACCCGGCGCGCGTGTTCGGCAATCACCTGTCCGAGGATGCCGTGCAGTTGCCCGCAGTCCCGGCAGTGCAGGTTCTCGTCGAGGTGCCGGCCACCACAGTTGGCGCAGTCACCACGATCTTCGGGGTCGCGATAGGACTCGATCGCCCGGCACAGGGCTCGGATGACGTGATCGCTGAGTGTGAAGACGTCCTCGCCGAGCGCCGTGCGCACGCCGAGGACGGCGACGGGGTCGGCGTCCGGTTGGGGGTTGTACGGGGCCACCCGGTCGATGAACTCGGCGATGACGGCTGCTGGGTCTAGCGGCTTAGTCACGCCGACAACGCTATTGCACGCACGAATGGATCTACGGGCTACCCGCCGTGCGTACCCGGACGATTAGATGTGCTCATGCGTGACTCCGTCCTCACCCGGTCCGCGGCCGCCGTAGTCCTGGCCGTTCTGGCTCTGGCCGGGTTCGCGGCGTTCCGTTCGGCGCAACCGCCTGCGGCGCGTCCCGAGTCGGCACCGGCGACCGAGTTCAGCGCTTCACGAGCATTTGCGGCGGTACGCACCATCTCGGTCACGCCACATCCCGCCGGGAGTGCCGCCAACGACACGGTCCGCGAACACCTCCTGACCACGCTGCGGGCACTGGGCCTCTCTCCCGAGGTGCAGGACACCGTCTCGGTGCAGGGCGCCGGCCTGTCGTCGTCAGCGGGTGGCACCGGGTTCGCCAGGGTCCGCAACGTGGTGACGGTGATTCCGGGCACCGCTTCGACGGGACGGGTGTTCCTGGTCGCGCACTACGACTCGGCGCAGATCGCCCCGGGTGCGAACGACGACGGCGCGGGCACCGCCACGATCCTGGAGGCGGCTCGGGCGCTGACCGCCGGGGAGCGGCCGCGCAACGACGTGGTGCTGGTGCTGACCGATGCCGAGGAGGCCTGTCTCTGCGGGGCCAAGGCGTTCGTGGAGCAGCATCCGCTGGCCCGGGACGGTGGTGTGGTCCTGAATCTGGAGGCGCGTGGCAGCACCGGCCCGGCGATCATGTTCGAGACCACCGAGGGCAACCGGGACCTGGTGGAGACGTACGCGAGGACGCCGTACCCGGTCGGCACGTCCTTTGCTGTGGAGATCTACCGGCTGCTGCCCAACGACACCGATTTCACCCCGTTCCGCGAGTCGGGCCGGTTCCAGGGCTTGAACACCGCATATATCGACGGGGCCGCGATCTATCACGCGCCGACCGACCGCCCGGAGGTGATGAACCGGGACAGTCTCCAGCATCACGGCGACAATGCGCTGGCTCTGGCCCGTGAGTTCGGCGCACTCGATCTGGCCGGGATCCGGAACTCCGGGGACGCCACCTACTTCCCGGCGCCCGGGCTGCTGGTCCGTTATCCGGGCGGGCTGGTGCTGCCGCTGGCCGTGCTCGCCCTGGTCCTGGCACTGGTGCTGACCTGGACGGTCGGGCGGCGGGCGCTGGCCGCGATTCCGCTGGCAGTGCTCCCGATCATCGTGGCCCCGTTGCTCGGGCAGGGGCTGTGGGCGCTGCTGGTGATGCTCCGGCCGGAGTACGGCGGCCTGCCGATCGACCCGTACCGTCCGATGTGGTACCGATTGGCGGTTGTCGCCCTCGCCACGATGACCGTCGTGGTCTGGTACGCCCTGCTCCGCCGCCGGGTGACACCCGCTGCTCTGGCCGCCGGTGGCCTGTTCTGGCTGGCGGTCCTCGGTGTGGTGCTGGCCGTGCTCGCCCCGGGCGGCTCCTACCTGGTCACTCTGCCGGCGCTCGCCGGTTCGATCGCCGCCCTGGTCGCGGCCCGTCTGCGGCAGCTGCCGGCGCTCGCGGTCCAGGCCGCCGGCGCGCTGGTCCCGATCATCATCCTGGTGCCGACCGTGGCGATGCTCTTCCCCGCGCTGGGCATGCCGATGGCCGGGGTGGGCGCGTTCCTGACCGTACTGCTGGGTCTCGCCCTGCTCCCGATCCTGGAGTCGATCCGGACCGGCGAGACGCGAACGGCCCCGGAATCGATCCCCGCAGGCGAGACGCGGAGGTGGACGCGGAGGTGGAGGTGGATACGGAACGCCTGGCCCTCGGTGGTCGCGACGGTCGCCGTGATCGGGTGCACGGTGACCGGCCTGGCCGTCGACACGTTCGACGACGAGCACCCGTCGCTGACCCATCTGATGTATGCGCTGGACGCCGACAACGGGGTGGCCAACTGGCTGAGCGAGGAGGCCGAACCGCAGGTGTGGACGTCCGGCTACGTGACCAGCGAGCTCGCGACGGTCACCGACACGCTGCCCGCGTTCGGTGCGGAACTGCTGCGCACCGGCCCGGCGACCACCGCGCCTCTGCCCGCTCCGGCGCTGACCCTGGTGTCGGAGGCCCGCACCGGTGACATCCGCACCATGAAGCTGCTGCTGGACCCGCAGCGGACGGCCCGGTTCGTCACCCTGCACGTGGCCGCGGCGACTCCGGTGACCGCCGCGACGATCGGCGGGCAGCCGGCCGACATCACCGCGGCCCCGTCCGGGAAGTGGGGTTTCGGCTTCGTCTTCCACGCGCCGCCGGAGTCCGGTGTCGAGATCGAGCTGACGGTACGGTCCACCGGCCCGGTCACCTTCCGGGTCATGGACGGCAGCGACGACCTGTCCACGGTGCCGGATTTCCGGCCGCGCCCACAGGGTGTCGGCGTCCTCGGCTCGCACAGCAGCGAACTGGTGGCGGTGGCCAAGACCTACACCCTGTGAACCCGGTCCTTACCGGCCCCGGCCGCGACGGCCGGTGGAGACGTCGTGCCGGAAGTGGACGAAGAGACGGCCCCAGTTGTCGCCGTCCTTCTCCACCCGGTGGTAGAGCTGTTTGATGTCCTTCTGATCGAGGAAGCGGATGACCTTCTTCTTCAGGGCTCCGCTTCCCTTGCCGGGGATGATCTCGACGAGGGAGGCCTTCTTCTGGATCGCCTCGTCGATGATCCCCCGGAGGGCGCGGTCGATCTCTTGACCCTTGTTGAAGATGTCGTGCAGGTCCAGCTTCAGCTTCACGTCCGTGACCCTACGCCGCGCTGGACTTCCCGAGCCACGCCTCGACCCGCTGCACCGCTTCCCGGTAGTCGGCCTGCGCCTTCATCGCTGCGGCGAGCCGCAGGTGTGGCAGCGCTTCCCGGAACCGCCCGTCCCGCTCCAGGGTGCGGCCGAGCACGTGATGCGCGTAATGGTCGGAGGGGTCGTGCTCGACCAGCACCCGCAGCTGCTCCTCGGCCCGGCTGAGTTGAGCCGAGTTGAAGTAGGCGCGGGCCAGCAGTTGCCGGACCGCGGCGTTGTGCGGCTCGGCCTCGACTATCGGCTCCAGCAGCTTGGCGGCCCCGAGAGGGTCGCCGGACTCGAAGAAGAAGGTGGCCCTGCGGTAGTCCTCGAGAAGATTCATGTCGCACTCCTCACGCTCGTGCCGCACTTTGACCAACGCTCGCACAACAACGCCGCAACATCGAGTGTTCCCTCGATACGAGGTTGTCAACAAGCACGGTCACCGGTTGAGCAGGAGCAGCGCCAGGCCCCCGGTGAGCAGGCATCCGCCGACGGCGGCGGAGGAGGACCGGGACGCCCGGGCCGGCGGCGGCGCCGGGAACAGCCCGAGCATCAGAGCCGAGAACATCACCGCCGGTAGCCGTTTTATCACCATAAGATTCAGTCACTCCGCCAGCGGATTCTCAAGGTCCGGAACCGGCGCGCCGAAACTAAAATGTCAGTGCGACATTGGGACTACCTGTGCGCCGGTAGTGCGGCATCTGTGCCCGACACACAGGTGGCACACAGCAGACGGAAAGCCGGCGCAGAGCGTGGGGCCGCACAGTAAAGGGCATGACGATGGCGAACACCGATCCGAGCACCGAACTCCGGCGTCCCGACGGGACCCCGGTCCGGGTGCTCGTCGTGGATGACGAACCGACGCTGGCCGAGTTGCTGTCGATGGCCCTGCGCTACGAGGGCTGGGACGTTCGCAGCGCCGGCGACGGGATGACAGCGGTTCGCACCGCGCGCGACTTCCGCCCGGACGCCGTCGTCCTCGACATGATGCTTCCCGACATCGACGGGCTCGAGGTACTGCGCCGCCTGCGTGGCGAGTCACCCGAGGTGCCGGTGCTGTTCCTCACCGCCAAGGACTCGGTGGAGGACCGGATCACCGGCCTGACCGCCGGCGGCGACGACTACGTGACCAAGCCGTTCAGCCTGGAAGAGGTGGTGGCCCGGCTGCGCGGGCTGATGCGCCGGATGGGGCACGCCCCGATGCGCACCGAGTCCCAGCTGATCGTCGGCGATCTCACCCTGGACGAGGACTCCCACGAGGTGCGCCGGGCCGGTGACATGATCACCCTGACCGCCACCGAGTTCGAGCTGCTGCGCTACCTGATGCGCAACCCGCGCCGGGTGCTCAGCAAGCCGCAGATCCTGGACCGGGTCTGGAACTACGACTTCGGCGGCCAGGCGAACGTGGTCGAGCTCTACATCTCGTACCTGCGGAAGAAGATCGACGCGGGCCGGGCACCGATGATCCACACCATGCGCGGCGCCGGTTACGTGCTGAAGCCGGCCGACTGACCGATGAGCTCCGCCGCCCCGGCAACCCGCCGCACCCGCTGGATCGACCCCGCGGGCTGGCCGTTGCGTACCCGCATCGTCACCACCATGATCGCGCTGCTCGCGGTGCTGGGCCTGGTCGTCGGCGGCACCGCCGAGCTCTATCTCTTCCAATCACTGCACAAACAGGTCGAGAACGACGTCCGTGAAATGTCGAACCGGCTGGAGAAGTCGCCCGACGGCAAGGGGTTCAACCCGTTCGGCAACAAGCCGTCCGGCAACACCCCCAAGGACGGCCCCACCGACGGCTCCAACGGCAGCAAGCTGCCGGGCGGCCTCCGCGAGGACTCGCTCGTCGTCACGATCGGTACCGACGGCAACGCCGACGGCGGTTACATCGAGAACGCTCCGGCATCGCTGGACACCACCGCCGTCGAGTTGTCCGACACCGCGCTGGCCACTCTGCGCAGCGAAGTCCCGACGACGGGCGAGGAGATCGACGTCGACCTCGGAGACGGTCGGTCCAAATACCTGATCAAGGCGGTACTCCGGGCCGACGGCCCG
>DATMVU010000675.1:0-3440 GCA_035562875.1 Actinoplanes sp.
GACGCCACCCGACGACGGGGTGGTGGTCGAGGTGATGGCCACCGGCCTGTGCCGCAGCGACTGGCACGCCTGGGCCGGCCACGACGACATCACCCTGCCGCACGTGCCCGGCCACGAGCTGGCCGGAATCGTCACGGCGACCGGCCCCGCGGTGACCCGCTGGCAGCCCGGCGACCGGGTGACGGTGCCGTTCGTCTGCGGCTGCGGCCGCTGCGAGTGGTGCCGCAGCGGGCAGGCCCAGGTCTGCCCCGGCCAGCAGCAGCCGGGATTCACCCACTGGGGCTCGTTCGCGGAGAAGGTGGCCCTGCACGCCGCCGACACCAACCTGGTCGCCCTCCCGGACTCCGTCGGTTACGCCGCAGCGGCCGCCCTCGGCTGCCGGTTCGCCACCGCCTACCGCGCCCTCGCCGGCCGGGCCCGGGTCACCGAAGGCGAGTGGGTGACGGTGATCGGCGCCGGTGGGGTCGGCCTGAGCACGGTGCTGATCGCCCGTGCCCTGGGCGCCCGGGTGATCGCCGTGGACCGCAACCCGGCAGCCCTCGCGGTCGCCGCCGAACTGGGCGCGACACACACCCTGACCAGCGACGGTACGGACGTGCCCGGCGCGGTCGCCGATCTCACCGGCGGCGGCGGTCACGTCTCGGTGGACGCCGTCGGCAGCGAGCAGACCTGCGCGGACGCCATCCTCAGCCTGCGCCGCCGGGGCCGGCACGTGCAGATCGGCCTGCTGCCCCCGATCGACGGCCACCCGCGGGTGCCGATGGCCCGGGTGATCGGCTGGGAACTCGACGTCCTCGGCAGCCACGGCATGGCCGCCGCCGACTACCCGGAGATGATGGCTCTCATCGCCGAGGGCCGCCTGGAACCCCAGCGCCTGATCGAACGCACCATCGGACTGGCCGAGGCGGCGGCCCTGCTACCCCACTTCGACACCGCCGTGGTGGCCGGCATGACCATGATCGATCCACATCGGTAGTTCGTATCGCCGGCCGGATCCCGAATCTTCGTCATCCGCGGGGCGGTCGCATATCCTACTCAGCCTGTTCCGGCTGACCGGCGCCACCGAAACAGCCATAATCCCCACAATTCCTTGGAATCGCGGGAAACGGCCTGCCCTGAGTGGATCGAGGCCGAGACTGCGGTCACAGTGATCAGATCGACATTCATATTGAGTGTGAATATTTTCGATGCTTACCGTTGTCGCTCTCGACGATGGGAAATGTATGAAGCAACGTTTGGCATCAACTCTCGGCGGTATCGCGGTCGCCGCCTCGCTGGTTCTTTCCGGGTCGCCGGCTCTGGCGATGGAAAATCCTCCCGCCGATCTGCCGGCCACGAGCCAAGTGGACGCGGACTCGGCTATCGAGGAAATCCAGGGCTCGGTTTTCCCCCAGGTGCAGAGTGAGACCACGGACGCCACAGAGGGCAGGGTCGCGGTCGCGGCCGCGCCGAAGCCGTTCATCACCGACGGCGACGAGGCCCATATCAGCCGGACGCCTCCTCGAACAGTAAGCGGTCACGGTTGGTGGAAATCCATCAGTCACCCTCGTGGCACCAAAGGCAAGGTGACCATCCAGATGCAGCGGCAGCCCTACAACGGTGGGGCTTGGACAACAGTCGGCACCGGCAGCAAGACGACTTACTCGGGATCGGGATCGGCTAATCGCGCGGTCGCCCGATACACCTGCAACGGCATGGTCGGCCGAGCTAAATATCGGACGGTAATCGATGTGGACATCATCGGTTATGCAGACACGAACGAAAAGGCTGTGACGCCGGTACAGACTCTCTGGTGCGGGTAGAACAGGGCATTGCCACCTCGAGGGCAGGACGGCATCCTGTTATAGGATGATCCGCATGGACGACAGTTTGATTCTTGGTCTGCATGGCAGGTTGACTCTCTCACCGGGGATGACAGATTCGGCCGAGGATGCATACAGTCTGGTCGTCAGTAGGTCCTGCGCGATGGGTTTGTCGTTCACCGGAGACCACACACGCAATCGGTGGGGACACCACGACGCCGGGGGAGATTGGGATAATCCGTTCGCCGTGACAGAACGCGTCTGGTCCGAGGTCCGCGTGACGAACGACGGCTTACGGTTACCCATTCTTCCCCTGGCGAACGTCCTTTTCGCCGTAGCGGCGAACATCGGAGATTTCGAGTTCGCCGGCCTTCATGCGGTGGCTCCGATCTGGTCTTCGTATGATGACCGGAAAAACCTGACATATGAGGCCGATTGGTTCGGTCCGGGACCACGAACAAAGGCACGGGTCAGGGTCACCAACTTCCAGAACCCGTCACCCGGCTTTGCGGAGCTGGTGTCAGCCCACTCATTCGGCAAGGTCTCCGTTTCGCCGATCACGGCTCGAACTCCGGACGATCACCGCGAGTCGTCGGAGGTGTTCACCGGCATGTACGAAGCCGCACGATCCGACTTCGACTGCCTCGTTCCGGCGTGGTCGATCGACAGCGCCGCGTTCGTGGTAGCGGCGTTCCTGGACGCCCTGAGAGTTGAGCTGGGCGAAGACCACGGCGTAGTCGTCTCCATCTTTGCGGCCAGCCAGTGAGGTGATCTCAGCAAGGAATCGGTCCTGGCGATTGCGGTGAGCAGACGGCCGGGGTGGTGGGGCCCCGCCACCCCGCTTCGGCGCCGCCGTGACGGCCGGAATGACCATGATCGATCAACATAGGTAGTGTCGAATACAGCCTGTGCACAGCGGAGTGTCGTATCGTCGGGCGGTGCCCGATTCCGTAACTGGCCGCAGCAGCGCAGCCGTCAAACGACCCGCCGCCGGCCCACCCCTGAAGACGAAGGCCGAGAAACGGGCCGAGGCCAAAGTGACCAAGGCCCGGGCCCGCGAGCGGGCCAAACGCCAGCGGATCCTCAACCTGGCCGGCGTGGTGGCGGTGGTGATCGCCCTGCTCGTCGGGATGATCGTGTGGATCGGCAACACCACCGGGTCGACTGCCAGCACCACTGACGCGGGCGCGACCGCCGGGGCCACCCCGGCCGCCGCCGACCCGACGACCGCCGCTGCCGCCTTCCCGCCGCTGCCGGAGGGCGCCGACCCGGCCCTCGGCACAAAACCGAAGACGACAGCGGGCTCCGGCACGCTCACCGCCCTCAAGTCGGCCACCCTGATCGAGGGCACGGGCGCGGCCGTCCAGTCCGGCCAGACGGTGAACGTGAACTACGTGGGCGTGAGCTTCAAGGACGGCACCGAGTTCGACTCGTCCTGGAAGAACCAGCAGCCGTTCAGCTTCCAGGTCGGCGCCGGCAAGGTCATCAAGGGCTGGGACCAGGGCCTGGTCGGCGCCAAGGTGGGCAGCCGCATCCAGCTCGACATCCCGTCTGACCTGGCCTACGGCGACGACGGCGACCCGAGCGGCCCACTCCGCTTCATCGTCGACGTCCTGTCCGTCTCCTGATCCATCGTGA
>DATMVU010000676.1:0-8219 GCA_035562875.1 Actinoplanes sp.
TGTGCGGACAGAACACTGATCCGCCTTGTCCAGCCTGTCCGCCGCGGCGGACAGGCTGGACAAGGCGGATCAGTGTTCTGTCCGCACAGGCCGCCACAGCGTCTTCTCGAGCAGCTGGTCCGGGAGCCATGCTGTCCGCGGTAACGCCTCCGGCCGGCCGGTGGTGCTCGTGTCAGTGGACAGCGGAGCAGTGGACATGAAGCTGCGACACGCGCTCACACGAACTTGACATGTAGCAACATGGCCGTGCCCGTGGGTTCTCGAGACACCTTTTCTGTAGAGCAAACAACTACGCCTCGGCTTGCCAGATCCGTGAAAGCTCGGCCGCCATCACCGCGTCCGGGTGTTCGGCGCCGAGCACCCGGATCCGTTCGGCAACCACCTGCTCCAGCAGGTTGATCGCGTCACCGGTCCGGCCTGTCTGCCAGTAGGAGGCGGCCAGGTTGGCGTGGGCGGTGAGGGTGTTCGGGTGTTCGGCGCCGAGTAGCCGTGCCATATCGGCGGCCACCTGCTCCTCGATGGCGATCGCGTCGCCGGTGCGGCCCGCCTTCCGATAGGAGGCGCCCAGGTTGGCGTGGGCGGTGAGGGTGGACGGGTGCTCCGCGCCGAGCACCCGCGCCCGGGCGGCTGCCACCTGCTCCAGCAGGCCGGTCGCGTCGGCGGTGCGGCCCGCCTGCCAGTAGGCGGAGGCCAGGCTGCCGCGAGCGGTGAGCGTGGACGGATCCTCAGAGCCCAGCAGCCGTACCGCGTCGGTGGTCATCTGCTCCCAGTAACCGACAGCGAGGGTGTGCAGCCCGGCGCGTAGCAGGCTGGTCCCGGCCCGGTACAGCAGCGGGCGGGTGCCGGGGTGCCAGAGCACGGCACCGGCGACCCGGGTCAGGGCGGCGGCGTTGGTACGCAGCGTGTCGACCAGCTCAGTGCTGTGGTGGTCGTGTACCGGCCAGATCTGCAGCAGCGCGCCGGCTGCGGCCCGGGTGACTGCCTCCAGGTCGATGTCGTCGGGGCCGGAGCCGACTGGGCTGATGATGGTTTCCCGGGCGGCGCGGGCGGTCAGGGCGTGGATCCGTACGGCCCGGACACCATCGGCACGGCGGTGGGTGATCAGGCCGTAACGGTGCAGCAGCCGCAGGGCCTCGTCGGCCTCCTCCACGGTGACCGGTGTCCCGCCGTACCGGCTGAGATAGTCGGTGACCGCAGTGGTGCCCCAGAGCGTGCCGGGATGCCCGGCCGGATCGAGCGACCCGGTCAGGGCGAGGGCCGGCCGGGCCAGCCCGGCCGGTGCCGTCCGATCGGCGGCGTCCACCGCCAGCAGCAGGGTGACGGCCACCGGCCGGCCGTAGTCGTCGGGGTCATGACCGGCGGGCATCGCCTCGGCCAGCGGCACGCTCTGATACCGGGTCAGGTAACGGCCGCAGTCCTCGTCCTTGTAGATCATGTAAGCCGCGGCGTGCGACAACGCCAGCGGCAGATATCCGAGCTCGGACGCCAGGTCATCGGCTGCGGCCTCGTCGTACAGCCCGGGCTGCCCGGCGTCGCCGAGCCGGTCGTGCAGATACCGTCGTGCCTCGGGCGGGCTGTACACGCCGACGTCGATCTGCCGGCGGCCGGCACTGATCAGGGCGGGGTCCTGCAACCGGGTCGTGGCGATCGTCCAGCCACCCGGCCGGTGCGGCGGCCACCAGCCGGACAGCCGACCAGGGTCGGTGACGTCGTCCAGCACGACCAGCCAGGGCCTATCGGTGGTACGCAGCCAGCGCAGCAACGCCCCGGCATCGGCGACCAGGTCGTCACCGGTCGCGCCGGGAACGCTGGCCGCTACTGCCGCCTGCGCGTACGCGGTGATGACCTGCTCCGGGCCGGCCGCATTCACCCACAGCACCAGATCCGCGGTCCGCTCGTCACAGGCCTGATGTGCGAACCACGCCGCCAACTGCGACTTGCCGACCCCACCGCCACCGGCCAGAACCCGCACACCGGCCGCCACCGCCGGCCGGGCGGTGTCCTGCCCGGTCAGCACCACATCGGCGCCACGATCACGGGCATCACGAATCCGGGCTCGGACCTCACCGCGCGGCTGGAACGCCGATGCCAACGCCGGAACCACACCGACCAGCACCGGCCACGACACCGCACGAGACTCCGCCGGATGAACATGGACGTCGCCGTGGATGATGCCGCTGTTGGCGACGGCGCCCCGGCTGGCTGTCGCTTCACCGGATCGGGTGACAGCCGAGACCGGGGGCGGAGTCTCGCCGGTGGTCACGGCTGCCGGCGGCGCTGGACACCGGTGTTGGCCACCGACCCGGGGCCGTCGGCGGTCGCGTCCCCGGACCTGGTGACCCGCGCCGGTCGGCTGTCGCCGGTCCCGTCGACGCCGGTGCCGGCGTTCCCGCCCGCGGTGGCGCGAGCGTTCCCGCTGTCGGTGACCTGGTCGGCGCCCGGGTCCGGTCGGGGGCCCGCGGCGGGGGATCGCCGTGCGAGCCAGGCCAGTGTCAGCGAGCCGGTGGTGAGCAGAGTGTTGACGAAGAGTCCGGCCACCGACGACCACTGGTCGGCGTCCTGCAGACTCTGCCGGGACAGGAACCACGCCCATCCGGCCAGGGCCGCCACGAACAGCGTCACCGCGGTGATCGTCAGAAGTCTCCGGCGCATCCATCCATCATGGCCTTCACCGTCGATTCTGCGCCGCCCCGGCGGAGAGCCGGCCCGGGCGGCGCAGGCTGACGGCTGTCAGTGACGGACCGTCTGCCCGTGCGCCGGGAACGTCCAGCGGTGACCGGCCGCCAGATCGAGGGCGTGACTCTCGCCGCCGGGCAGCAGGAGACGGATCCGGGCTGCGGCGGAGGCTGTCACCGTTGCTGCCGTCACCCGCCCGTCGCGCCAGGTGATGTCGACGGTCAGGCCGCCTCGGGCGCGTAGTCCGCGGACCGCACCGTCCGGCCACGGGCAGGCGGGCAGCAGCCGCAGCCGGCGGCGGCCGTCCGGGTCGACGGCGTGTGACTGCAGCAGTGCTTCGGCGACACCGGCGGTGAATCCGAGGTTGCCGTCGATCTGGAAGGGCGGATGGGCGCAGAGCAGCCCGCGGTAGACGCCGCCGCTGAGGTGGTGGGCGGTGCCGTCGTCGGCGACCGGCTGCAGGAACCGGCGGGTCAACGCGGCGACCCGCTCCCGGTCGTGCAGGCGGGCCCACAGGGCGATCCGCCAGGCCAGCGACCAGCCGGTGGATTCGGCGCCGCGGGCGTCGAGGGTGCGGCGGGCGGCGTCCGCCAGTTCGGGGGTGTCGTCGGCGTCGATCGAGGAGCCGGGGAACAGGCCGGCCAGGTGGGTCTGGTGCCGGTGCAGCGGTTCCGCGTCGGCGACGTCCTCGGACCATTCCATGATCCGGCCGTCGGCGCCGATCCGTTCCCCCGGAAGACGTTGCAGGACGACGTCGATCTCCGGATCCAGCTCGGAGGGGCCGAGCCGGCGGATGCCGGTGAGCAGGGTGCGGATCAGTACCCGGTCGGCGGTGGTCGACACCCCGATCGAGGCCGGTCGTCCGTCGGCTGCCAGGTAGGTGTTCTCCGGGCTGGTCGACGGCGCGGTCCCGAGGCTCCCGTCCGGCAGTTCGGTCAGGGTGTCCAGCACGAACCGGGCCGCCCCGATCAGGATCGGCCACGACGCCGTCAACTGGTCCCGGTCGCCGGTCATCTCGTAGTGGTCCAGCAGGTGCAGCGACAGCCACACCCCGCCGAGTGGCCAGAACGACCAGGACGGGTCGTCGGAGCCGCGCCCGGTCGGCCCGGTGAAGCCCCAGATGTCGGCGTTGTGGTGGGCCACCCAGCCGCCCGCGCCGTACAGTCGCCGCGCGGTCTGTGTCCCGGACCGGCTGAGCAGGTCCAGCCAGGTGTGCAGCGGTTCGGTCAGCTCGGTCAGCCCGGTGACCAGGGCGGGCCAGTAGTTCATCTGCGTGTTGATGTTGATGGTGTAGTTGCTGCTCCACGGCGGGCGCACCTGGTCGTTCCAGATGCCCTGCAGGTTCATCGGCCGCGTGCCGGGCCGGGACCCGGCGATCAGCAGGTAGCGCCCGAAGTGGAAGGCGAGCGCGACCAGGTCCGGGTCCTGCCCGTCGTGGGTGTTCAGCCGTTCGTCGGTCGGTGTCCCGGAGCGGTCCGGTCCCAGTTCCAGGTGCACCCGGTCGAAGAGCGAGCGGTGGTCGCGTACGTGCCGGGAGCGGAGTGTGGCGGCGTCCCCGGCCGGAGCGGGGCCGGTGGTGAGGACGATCAGCAGGTCACGGGCGCCGGTGACGATCAGGTCGGTGCCGGCGGCGTGGACCCGGCCGTCGGTGGTGACGGTGAGTGACATCGTGGCGGTGACTGTCGCGGTGGTGTCGTACCGGACGGCCTCGGGGAATGGCATGTCGACGTAACTGGGTTCGACGTGCGAGGGCATCCGTACCGTCCCGGTCCACCGGCCGTCGGTGGCCTCGGCGGTCAGAGTGGGATGCGGCGACGTCACCCGGATCCGCACCGTGACCGGCTCGCCGTCGGTGACGGTGCGATGCACGACGATCGCCGTGTCGGGTGCCGAGGCGAACGTCTCCTGGTGCATCCGGCGGTCACCGGCCGACCAGGTGTGCCGGGCGATGCCCTCGGTGAGATCGAGGACGCGTTCGACGTCCGGATCGTTGCCGTCCTGGTCCAACCAGAGATCCACGACTGGCTGGTACGACTGGGAATAGCCCTGTTGTGCGAGCTTGACCTGCTCTTCGGCGGTCCGCACGTCCCCGGCGAGCGCTGCCTCCCGCGCGGCCAGGATCGCGGCCCGCGCCCGCCCGTCCTCGGGATTCGGAGTCTCGGCCGCTCCCGACCAGCACGTGTCGTCGTTGATCTGGAGACGGTCGATGCCGGTGCCGCCGAAACACATCGCCCCGAGCCGCCCGTTGCCGACCGGTAGGGCGTCGGTCCAGCGCTGCGCGGGCCCGCGCAGCTCGATCGCCCACCGCCCGGTCATGGTGAGCGGCCGGCCCGGCGTACCGAAGGTGTGGTTCATCTTTCCTGAATCCTTCCCAGGCGGGTGAGCTGGGTGACGTGAGCGGGAGTCAGCTCGTCGAGGCTGTGCACACCGAGCAGTTTCATCGTGCGGACGATCTGTTCGCTGAGGATCGCGATGGTGCGGTCGACGCCTTCGCGGCCGCCGGCCATCAGTCCGTAGAGGTAGGCGCGGCCGATCAGGGTGAACTGTGCGCCGAGGGCGATGCATGCGACGATGTCGGCGCCGTTCATGATGCCGGTGTCGACGCTGATCTCGACGTCGCCGCCGACCTCGCGGACCACCGACGGCAGCAGGTGGAACGGGATCGGGGCGCGGTCCAGTTGGCGGCCGCCGTGGTTGGACAGCACGATGCCGTCGACGCCGAAGTCGGCCAGGGTGCGGGCGTCGGCGACGGTCTGTACCCCCTTGACGGCGAGTTTGCCGGGCCACATCTCGCGGATGACGCGCAGGTCCTCGTAGCTGATGGTGGGGTCCATCGCGGCGTCCAGGAGTTCGCCGACGGTGCCGCCGGTGGCCGACAGGGACGCGAACTCGAGTTTCGGGGTGGTCAGGAAGTCGTACCACCACCAGGGGCGGGGGATGGCGTTGGCGACGGTACCCAGGCTGAGCTGGGGCGGGATGGAGAAGCCGTTGCGTTTGTCCCGTAGCCGGGCGCCCGCGACGGGGGTGTCGACGGTGAAGAACAGTGTGTCGAAGCCGGCGGCGGCGGCCCGTTCGGCGAGGGCGTACGAGATGTCGCGCTTGTTCATCACGTAGAGCTGGAACCAGTTGCGGCCGTTCGGGTTGGCCTCCTTGACGGTTTCGATGCTGGTGGTGCCCAGCGTCGACAGGGTGAACGGGATGCCGGCCGCACCCGCCGCCCCGGCCCCGGCGGTCTCGCCCTCGGTCTGCATCAGCCGGGTGAACCCGGTCGGGGCGATCCCGAACGGCAGCGCCGACGGGCCACCGAACACGGTGGTGGAGGTGTCCACGGTCGCCACGTCGCGCAGCACCCGCGGGTGGAACTCGATGTCCTGGAACGCCTGCCGGGCCCGGGTCAGCGACAGTTCACCCTCGGCGGCGCCGTCGGTGTAGTCGAACGCGGCCCGCGGGGTGCGCCGCTTGGCGATGAGCCGCAGATCCTCGATGGTCAGGGCGGCGTCCAGACGGCGCTTGCGACCGTCCAGCTCCGGTTTCTTGAACCGCATCAGCTCGAAGATCTCGGCGGGCCGGGGGAATTGACGCTGCACCATGACTACTCCTGACCGTCCTGGGTGAGGGTGCGCCGCAGCCACTGTTCGACTCCGGCGACGTGCACGCTCGCCCACGCCTGCGCCACGTCGGGCTGGCGCTGGGCCAGGGCGAGCTGGATCGCGCGGTGCTCGTCCAGGGTTCGCTGCAGAGCCGAATCCTGGGTGAGCCCGCGCCAGACCCGGGCCCGGTGGGTCTGGCCCGAGACACTTTCGATGAGTGAGGCCAGTACGTCGTTGCCGGACGCCCGTGCGATCCGGCGGTGGAACTCGTGATCGTTCTTGACCAGCGCGTCGAGTGTCGGGTTGTCACCCAGGTCGTCGAGCAGGTCGGTGAGCCCGGCGATGTCCCGGTCGCTCATCCGGTACGCGGCCATGCCGGTGGCGGCCGGTTCCAGCAGCCGGCGGACCTCGAGGAACTCCAGCATCGACGTGTCGTGCTGCAGGTCGACCATGAACGAGATGGCTTCGGACAGCAGGCTCGGGGCCAGGCTGGTGACGTACGTGCCGGCTCCCTGCCGGACGTCGAGGACGTTGATCAGAGCGAGCGCGCGCACCGCCTCGCGCAGCGAGTTGCGGGACAGGCCGAGCTGGGCCGCCAGGTCCGCCTCGCGGGGGAGCCGGTCGCCGGGTGCCAGCCGCCCGGAGGCGATCATCTCTTTGATCTTGTCGATGGCGGCGTCGGTCAGGGCCACGTCCACATCCGTTCCGGGCTGTCCGAAGGCTTCGTGAGGGCTTCGTGGGGGCGAAACCCCAAAATACATCCTATCTATCAGCGGTTTATGGCGGCAACATGGCTTGATTCTGAGCGATACATCCGATGTATTGTCACCTCATGAATCCGCTCGAACGCGTCCGGATCGGCGCCACCGACGTGACGGTGACCCGGCTCGGCCTGGGCCTGGCACCCCTCGGCGGACTGTTCACCGCCGTCGGTGACGAGCAGGCCCACGACACCGTCCGCCGCGGCTGGGACCTCGGCCTGCGGTATTTCGACGTGGCCCCGCTCTACGGCAACGGCCTCGCCGAGACCCGCGCCGGGACCGTGCTCGCCGGGAGACCACAGCCGGAGTTCACCCTGTCCACCAAGGTCGGGCGACTGCTGCGGCCCGGCGGCGACGGCGACCAGGAGTTCTGGGCCGAACCGGCCGACCTGGCCCCGGTGTTCGACTTCTCCGCGGACGGCATCCGGACGTCGTACGCGGAAAGCCTGGCTCGTCTCGGTCTGTCCCGCACCGGCCTGCTGCACCTGCACGATCCGGACGACCACTTCGACCAGGCCGTCACCGAGGCGCTGCCGGCGATGACCGCGCTGCGCGCCGAAGGCCGGATCGGCGCGGTGTCGGTCGGCATGAACCAGGCACCGATGCTCGCCGGCTTCGTCCGCACCGGGCACCTCGACGCCGTCCTGCTGGCCGGCCGGTTCACCCTGCTCGACCGGTCCGGCGCCGACGAACTGCTGCCGCTGTGCGCGGAGAAGGGCGTGTCGGTGATCGCCGGTGGGGTGTTCAACTCCGGCCTGCTCGCCGACCCGCGGCCCGGCGCGATGTTCGATTACGCCCCCGCCGACCAGCACCTGGTGGAGCGGGCCCTGGAGATCCGGGACATCTGCGAGCGGCACGGGATCCCGCTGCGCGCCGCCGCGATCCAGTTCCCGCTGACCCACCCGGCCGTCACGTCCGTCCTGGTCGGCGTGCGCTCCCCGGACGAGGTCGACGACGCCGTCCGGATGGCGTCCGTCGCGATCCCCGCGGCCCTCTGGAAAGACCTCGGCATCAACCCCTTGGAGTACTCGTGAGATACCTGCGTATCGGACCCGCCGGCCAGGAGAGACCGGTCGTCACCCACGACGGCGCCTTCTACGACCTGACCCCGGTCACGCCCGACATCACCGGCGCGTTCCTGGCCGCCGGCGGCGTCACCGGTGTCGACGGCCTGCCCTAGATCGACATCAGC
>DATMVU010000677.1:0-24367 GCA_035562875.1 Actinoplanes sp.
AAACGAGCACCGCGAGCACGAGCACCGCGAGCACGAGCACCGCGAGCACGAGCACCGCGAGCACGAGCACCGCGAGCACGAGCACCGCGAGCACGAGCACCGCGAGCACGAGCACAGCGAGCACGAGCACAGCGAGCACAGCGAGCACGGGAACGAGCCAGCGGGTACAGAAACGAGCACAGTGGGCACGAGAGCGAGGGTGGTAAGGCACCGGATCAACGGCTTGACATGTGCACCCGCAGCAATCAAGCAAGAATCGCAGGAGAGCCGATGCGGCAGCGCGGTCGGCGGACCGTGGGGATCGGTCAGGCCAGGGAAACCGCCGTGATCACATGATCGGTCAATGTGTGCCCGTGCCGGGGCCACCCCGGCACGGGCACACATAACGGCCGACCGTTCTCCAAGAAGGAAGACTCGATGCGGTCAGCCAACGCAGCCGATGCCGCTGGCCAGCGGATGCCGCTGGCCAGCGCGATAGGCGGCTGGCTGGCGCGGAGAAAGCCGCCAACCGGCGCAAAAGATGTGCGCGCCGGTTGGCGGCTGGGCGCTAGAGGGCGATGGCCCTGTGGATCAGTGGAGGATGACCGGGGTGGCGCCCTTCTCGTCGTCGAGCAGGTGGGATTCCTCGCGTCTGCGGGGGAGGAACAAGGCGGGGATCAGGGTCAGCGCGGTCAGCACAAAACCGACCATGAACGTGGTGGCGAACGAGTCGGCGGCGAAGGCCAGGCCCTTGTCCAGGAGGGTTTCGGGGACGCCTGCGGCCAGTTCGGGTTTCATCTGGGCGCCGATGGCCAGGCCGGCCTCGGTGATCGGTGCGCCGGTCTCCGGGTTGGTCATGCCGGGGACGGGTGTGGACTTGTTGAGTTCGGCGGTGAGGATGACGGACATGACGGCGCCACCGGCTGAACCGGCGATCTGCTGGAGGATGTTGAGCAGGGTGGAGCCGCGGGCGACCTCGTGACTGGTGAGGGTCCGCAGCGCCGACGTCATGATCGGCATCATGGTGCCGCCCATGCCGAGGCCCATGACGAAGAGCGAACCGCACAGCAGCCAGTACGACGTGTCCGGCCCGACCTGGGTGAACGCGAAGAACCCGGCGGTGATCAGGAGCAGCGCGAACGGCACGGTCCGGCCGATCGGCACCTTGTCGGCGAGCATGCCGGCGATCGGCATGGTCAGCATGGCGCCGATGCCCTGCGGGGCCATCAGCAGGCCGGCGTGCAGTGTCGACTCGCCGTGGATCTGCAGGAAGTAGCTGGGGAAGAGCAGTCCGGCGCCCATGAACGCGATGGTGAACACGGACAGCGTGATCGACGCGACGCTCAGGTTGCGGTTGCGCAGCAGGCGCAGGTCGAGCAGCGGATGCCGGGGTTTGAACGAGTAGAACACGAAGCCGATCACCAGCAGGGCGCCGACGAGCATCGGAACCCACACCTTGGTGGCGGTGATGCTCTGTTCCTCGGGCAGGGTGGAGACGCCGAAGAGGAACAGAGCGAGCCCGGGCGACAACATGATCATGCCGATGAAGTCGAACGACTCGGACGGCTCGGGGTTGTCCTTCGGCAGCACGATCTGGGCGTAGATCAGGGCGCCGATGCCGATCGGCAGGTTGATCAGGAAGATCCAGTGCCAGCTGTACGAGTCGATCAGCCAGCCGCCGAGGATGGGCCCACTGATCGGGCCGAGCAGCATCGGGATGCCGAGGACTGCCATCAACCGGCCGATCCGTTCGGGCCCGGCCGCCTTCGTCATGATCGTCATGCCGAGGGGCATCAGCATGCCGCCGCCGAGGCCTTGGAGCACCCGGTACGCCACCAGCTGACCGATGTTGTCAGCTGTCGCGCAGAGCACCGATCCGATGGTGAACAGCAGCAACGCCGTCATGTAGAGCCGTTTGGTGCCGAACCGGTCGGCGGCCCAGCCGGTGAGCGGGATGACGGTGGCCAGGGCCAGCGTGTAGCCGGTCATGGTCCAGGCGACTTCGGCATAGGTGGCGCCGAACTGCTCCTGGAACGTCGGGATCGCGACGCTGACCACTGTCACGTCGAGGATCGACATGATGGCACCGAGGACGACAACCCCGGCGATCTTGAGGACGGCGCCGTCCAGTTTCGCCGGCGCCGAGGTCTGAGTGCTCACAACATCTCCACAGGTGAGGCGGCATCTGGGAGCCTAGCGATGGGGTCCGACAGCATTCTCAGGATTACTCGGTACGCCCGGAATCGGCTTGCATAGACCGGCGGACCCATGCCGAAGCGAGTATTCCCAGGCCGTTGGCGGTCCAATGGAGGACGAGCGGGGCCAGAAGTCCCCCGCCCGCATGCCGGAGAAAGCTGAGGACGACCCCCGCGAGGGTGGTGAACGCCACTTCCCGGGTGACGGGAAGATGCCACAGACCGAAGAGCAGGGCGGTGATCGCGTACGCCCAGACCGGTCCATGGTCCTGGTACAGCAGGGTCCACAGCACCCCGCGGAACGCCACCTCCTCGAAGAGCACCGTGGACAGGGGCACTCCGATCAGGGCCCGGCGCACCGGATGATCGAACGAGCGGGCCGCCAGTGCCCGGCGCGTGGCCGGGATCGCCAGCGCGACTGCGTAGCCCACGGCGACGAGCAGGAGCGCTGCCCCCGCGTACCAGAGGCCGGAAAGGGTGAGGCCCACCTCCGAGGGACTGAGGCCGGAGACCGTGACCAGCAGAAACGCCGCGATGGGGCCGGTGAACGGCTGAGCCCGTGCCGGGCCGCGGTGGTTCCAGACGCGGACCGCGCCCATGATCAGCAGGATCGGAAGGAGAGTCACCACCCGCCACATTAATCGCTGGACATGACGGCGCGCTCTCTCGTAACTTCGGTCCACCACTGCGACCGGAGAGGAGACCGGCCATGCGTTACCGCACCGCCGTCGTCATCCCCGCGTCGCGTTTCGAGCTGATCCTCGTGTCTGGTGTGCCCAGCTCCGGCTGCGCCACCGGGGCTGGCCGCTGCCTGTAACAGGCGCAGTCCACCACCAGCTTCAGACTCGAGAGAACTCATCATCATGAACGTCCGTAACATCGGCATCCTTGCGCACGTCGACGCCGGCAAGACCACCCTGACCGAGCGCATCCTGTTCACCACCGGCATGACCCACCGTTCCGGAAGGGTCGACGACGGCAACACGGTGACCGATTTCGATCCGCAGGAACGGGATCGCGGGATCACCATCTTCGCCGCCGCGGTGAGCTGTGACTGGGCCGGTCACCGGCTCAACCTGATCGACACGCCCGGTCACGTGGACTTCTCCGACGAGGTGGAGCGGTCCCTGCGGGTGCTCGACGGGGCGGTCGCGGTGTTCGACGGCGTGGCGGGTGTGGAGCCGCAGAGCGAGACCGTCTGGCGGACCGCTGACCGGTACGGCGTACCGCGCATCGCCTTCGTCAACAAGCTGGACCGGGCCGGTGCGGATCTGGACGCGGCCGTCGCCTCGATCCGGGACCGGCTCGAAGTCACGCCACTGCTGGTCCAGGTGCCGAAGGCCGATCTCAGCGGCGTGATCGACCTGGTCGACAACCCGCCGGAAGAAGTCCGACATATCCGCAGAGAGCTAGAGGAGTCGGTGGCCGAGCTTCACGAAGGCGCCCTGGCGGAGCTGGGCGACATCTCCGACCTGACCCTGAAGAAGGCTCTGCGCGACCTCACCCACGAGAACAAGGCGGTAGTCGTCTTCTGCGGCTCGGCCTTCAAGAACGTCGGTGTGGAGGAACTACTGAACGGCATCGTCGACTACCTGCCCCCACCAACCGGAAACGCCACCGAGCCGATCACAGCGCTGATCTTCAAGAAGCGCGACCGCCTCTCCTACCTGCGCGTCTATCAGGGAACCATCACGAAGGGAGACGTCCTGTGGAACGCCGCCGAGAACCGCACCGAACGGATCTCCCGGATCCTGCGGGTCCAGGCCGACCGGCACACCGACATCGACCGGGCGGTCGCCGGTGACATCGTCGCCGTCACCGGGATCAAGGGTTCCCGTACCGGCGCCACCCTCTCCACCAGGGAGAACCCGGTGCAACTGGAGGAGCCCCGGATCACCGACCCGCTCGTCGAGGTGGCTGTCGAGGCACGCACCCGGGACGGTGCCCAACGTCTGCCGAGCGCACTCGCGGCGCTGGCCGAGGAGGATCCGTCACTGGGTGTGCGCACCGACCGGGAGACCGGCCAGGTTCTACTGTCCGGTGTCGGCGAGCTGCATCTGGAGGTGGCGGTGGAGAAGCTGCGGCAGACCATCGGACTGGAACTGACCACCGGCCGGCCCCGGGTCTCCTATCGGGTGGCGGTGACGGCGGGCGTGACCGGGATCGTCTACCGGCATGTCAAACAGGACGGTGGGGCGGGCCAGTACGCGCACGTCGTCCTGGACGTGGCACCGGAGGACGGCACCGGGTTCACCTTCACCTCGACGGTGACCGGCGGCCGGGTACCGGCCGAGTTCGTGCGGGCGGTCGAGGCCGGCTGCCGGGAAGCCCTCACCGACGGTGAGCATCAGGTGGTCGGGCTGCGGGTCACCCTCACCGACGGTCAGACACACGTCAAGGACTCGTCGGAGATGGCGTTCCGGGCGGCCGGCCGGTTCGGGCTGCGTGCGGCGCTCCAGGCCAGCACGCTGACGCTGCTGGAACCGGTCGCCGAGGTGATCGTCAGCGCGCCGGGTGAGACGATCGGCGCGGTCCTCGGCGACCTCGCTGCCCGTCGTGGCCAGGTGACGGATTCGACGGTACGCACGGTGACGGCGACCGTGCCGCTGGCGGAACTGTTCGGCTACGCGACCCGGTTGCGCAGCCGCACCCACGGCCGGGGCACGTTCACCAGCAGACCGGCCGGCTACCGTCCGGCGGCGTAGCGGAGCCGGCTACCCGGGTGGCGTAGCGGAGAGTGCCAGGGACAGGCGGCGCAACCATTGGCGGCCTGTCCCCGGCACCCCTGGGTAGTCCCCGACGAAGTTGTCCCAGTCCACACTCGGCCAGGTCAGCACCCATGTCCGGCTCGGACAGCTCCCGCACCAGGTCCAGATCGGCGGTGAACCGTTCAGCGAGCAGCACCGCGTCGTACAGGTCCTTGCCCTGCGGGTACGTGTCGGTGAACAGCCACACCAGTTTCCAGTCACACCTCCACGTCGAGCTGGTGGATGAAGCTGCGATGGGTGGGCCGGTAACCGAGCGTCTCGTTGACCCGCCGCATCGCCACGTTGCTGTCCGCGGTGTCCGCCAGCAACGCCACGACCGCCGGGAACCGCTCCTTGACCAGGTTGATCTGCGCGACCTTCAGCCACGTCGCCAGCCCGCGCCCGCGATGGGCCGGCAGCACCCCGGTCCCGTAGTTCTGCCCCTCGGCGCCGGAGAGCACCACCTCGGTGAACCCGGCGATCTCCCCGCTCGCATCAACCGCCGCCGTGGTCAGCAGCACGTCGCCACGCTCGGCGACGACCGCCGCCACCCGGTGCAGCCGGGCCACGTCCCACGGATCCGGACGGTAATCGATGTCGTCCATCGGCATGTCGTCCATCGCGCTGCGTGACCGCGCGAAGGTCTCGGCCAGCTCGTCCGCGACGGCACCCTCCCAGTGCACGATCCGATAGCCGGGCGCCGCCTTCTCGACCAGGTCAAAATCTTCGACTGTCAATCGGGTGTACGTCAGAGCGAGCACCCGTCGCATTCCCGCCGACACACAGAACGCGTCCCCGGGCGAGCCCTCCTCGACCGGCTCACCCAGCAGTACGGTGATCCCCTCGTACCGGCAAGCGTCCTGCAACAACCTGGTGCCGACGCCGGCCCGCCGCTCCGCCGGATGCACCCGGACCCGCACCTCGGCCGGGCCACCGGCCGGCGGGATCCGGAGTGACGCCGTGCCCAGCGGCCGTCCGTCCGGCCCCTCGGCGATCCAGGTGGGCGACGGTCCGGTCAGGGCGACGACACGAGCGATCATGCGACGCATTGTCACAGCCCCGGCACATCCGGATGAAATCATTTTCCGATGCGTTCAACGGTGGCGACAGTGCACGACGTGGTGACCCGTCTCGAACCCGGCGACAATCTGGAGGCCGAACACCGGTCCCACACGCTGGGCTGGCTCCGGCGTACCGACGACGTCTTCCGGCGGGTGAAGCCCGCGGAACCGGACCAGCACCTGGTGTCCTACGTGGTACCGATCGACCCGGCCGGCGGCGGTGTGCTGCTCGTCGAACACGTCAACGCCGGGCTGTGGCTGCCACCCGGCGGGCACGTCGAAGTCGACGAACACCCCTACGACGCGGCCGTCCGCGAGATCGGCGAGGAACTCGGCGTCACCGTCACGCCCGCGCCCGACCCGGTCTTCCTGACCGTCAATCTCGCCGCGGGACACACCGATGTCAGCCTCTGGTACACCGTGGAGATCCCCCGCGACCGGGAACTCACCCCGGACGCCGGCGAATTCCACGGCATCCGCTGGTGGACCCGCGACGAGATCCTGGCGGCCGACCCGGCCCGCTTCGACACACACCTCACCCGGTTCCTGGAGAAGCTGCCTCAGCGCAGCACCGTGTAGGTGAGATGGGTGACGCCACATCCGTCGATCACCTCCGGATCACCGAGCCGGACCGGCATCACCACCGGCGTCCCGAACAGCCGGGTGCCCTCCCCGAGCAGCACCGGCACCAGCGAAACCGCGATCTCGTCGAGCAGACCGGCGTCCAGATAATGCCTGGTGAGCGTGGGAGTGGACACCGAAACGGCCCGCTCCCCCGCCACCTTCTGCGCAGCTTCCAGGGCACCGATCGGATCCGGGTAGAACGACGTCTCCGAATCGTCCCGTGGCCATCCGGCAGGCACCGAACGGCTCACCACGAAGACCGGGCAACCCGCCGGATGTCTTCCACCCCATCCGTCGGTACGGTCGAACAGGCGCCGCCCACAGATCAGCGCGCCGGCACTACCGAACCCCGCCTTCAGGAACCGTTCACTCTTCCGGGTGACGTGGAAGACCCGGCCCGGATCGGCACTCGGCACCTCGACATCGCCGTTCACATACCAGCCGAACAGCTCACCCACACCGTCATGCTCGTCCGCGACGAACCCGTCCAGTGACATGGACAGAGTGGCGACGACCTTGCCCATGGCAGGCCTCCTCAAGCGCATCCCTACCCGCAGGTTTCTCCTCCGGAGCGGTTCACGCAACCCACTCATGCGCGGTATAAGCCCTGGTGCGTAGGCCTTTCGCTGTCGTCAGTGCGCTGTCACGCCGTAGTGCGCGCGGTTACGTGTCGGCCAGCAACCTGCCGATCTGGGCGGCCCGGTCGCCGAGCGCCTTCTGCCCGGCCCCGGTGGCCAGAGCCTTCGTCACGGCGGCGATGAACTGAGCCTCGGGCACTTCGTCCTCCAGGATTCCGACTTCGGTGAGGTATCTGCGGAACAGGCCGGTCTTGTGCCTCTTCTCGCTGTCGCGGAAATAGGAGATGTGCGTGTGATAGCGGTGCGACGAGTCACCGGCGGTCCGCCGGCCGAGCCGGTCCCAGCGCTTCACCGTCCGGCCGTCCGCCGAATAGATGACCTCCCGGATGTCCCTGGTGTCGGCGGAACCCGCCTTGCACTCGGCCACCAGCCACACCGAGAACGTACGCAACGTGTGCGTGCGTCCGCCCCGCTTCACCGAGAACTCACCGATGTCGAGCGCCGCCGCCGCGTCGGTCAGCCCGTTCCGGTCCCGCGAGGACTCGACCACCGAGTACGAGCCGGAGGCGAGCTGGTTCTTGCCGAGGTGGTACGAGGTGCCGGTGGCCGCATGCGAGGTGTCCCCCACGATGCCGACCGTGTCCCCCTTCAACCCCGGGATGTTCGCGATCAGGAACGTCCGGGCAGCTTTGATCGTTTCCGGTGCGTACGTCACGGTGGCTGAACCTTTCGGGAGGCGCCGCGGGTTGCCCGCATACGGAGAACACACCTGCGACCGACGTGGCGGTGGCGAACGTCCACCATCAAGGAAACGAGCGGTGACCTCGGCGGCAATGCCACACCGATCCCCGAACCGCTACGGCTACGGCTACGGCTACGGCTACGGCTACGGGGAGAGTTGCACCGCCACGATCAACTGGGCTGACGGCCGGGAACGCCCCTGGCCCCGCTGGATCAGCTACCTGACCGGCGCGCTCGGTGCCATCCCACTCCTGCTGTTCGGCATCGCGCTCAGCCCCACCGGCCGCCGGCGCCGCCCCGCTAGCCGGCCAGCGGCTTGACGTAGTCCCGGCACGGCACCGTGATCGGCTCGCCGCCGGTCTCCGCGGCGAAGGCCAGCGGTCCCGCGTCCGACCAGCCCTGCCGCTCGTAGAACCGGCGGGCCCGGGCGTTGCTGTCGGCCACCACCAGTCGCGCCCGCGGGAATCCGGCCGCCGCGATCAGCCGCTCCGCCTCGGTGAGCAGCATGGCCGCCACCCCGGAACCCCGGTGGGCGGCGTCCACGAACACCTGCTCCGCCTCGTCACCGGTGACCGTGACGAACCCGGCGACCCGCCCGTCCCGGACGGCCACAGTGGTCCGCGACAGCCGCTCCACGGCCCGCGGAAGGAAGGACTCCGGCGTCCGCACCGCAGTCAACTCCACCGGCGCGTACGCGGCGTGCCCGTCATGCCACGCGGAATGCCAGATCGCCGCGACAGCCTCGGCATCGTCGCCGGTGGCGGCCCGGAGGAGGTACGTCATACGGCCAAGTTACACAGCGGATGACACGGAACGCGGAGGAGGTGGGATTCGAACCCACGGAACCCCTTGCGAGGTCCACGCCGATTCCAGCGGCGTTTCCGAAGCCGGGCCGGCTCCTCCTGGAGGCAGGGGCGGGATTCGAACCCGCGATCTCCGGCTTATGAGACCGGTGAGGACGACCGAACTCCTCCACCCTGCAAGTGCGCCGCCGGGGACTCGAACCCCGAACAACCTGATTAAGAGTCAGGAGCTCTGCCAGTTGAGCTAGCGGCACTCACTACCACGTCGGGTCGGCGGGATTCGAACCCGCGACATCTCGCTCCCAAAGCGAGCGCGCTGACCAAGCTGCGCCACGACCCGTGGTGTTGCGTACCGCCGGGTGGTTTCGAACCACCGACCTCTCCGTTATGAGCGGAGCGCTCTGACCCCTGAGCTACGGCGACCTGTGCGGAGAGTGAAGGATTCGAACCTTCGACAGAGGTGTACCCCTGCTACGGATTAGCAATCCGCCGCCTTAGACCACTCGGCCAACCCTCCTCGTACTACGTGGACCCGGCCGGACTCGAACCGGCCACCTTCCGCGTGCAAAACGGACGCTCTCCCTGATGAGCTACGAGCCCCTCGTACCCGGGAAGGGATTCGAACCCTTAACCTCCGCACCCTGAATGCGGCGCCTCTGCCAGTTGGGCTACCCGGGCTTGACCTGCTACTACGTGCCCTCGGCGCGATTCGAACGCGCACCGTCCAGATCCTCGGTCTGGTGCCTCTGCCGTTGGGCCACGAGGGCGTGACACCGTGTCCCCGGAGAGATTCGAACTCCCGGCCCCCGGAGTCGTATTCCGGTGCTCTGATCCGCTGAGCTACGAGGACGTGATGGACCCGGGCGGGTTCGAACCGCCGGCCTCCGGTCTGCCGAACCGGCGCGCTACCTGCTGCGCTACGAGCCCATGATCCGGCCTGGTCGGGGCCGGAAGAATATGTGTCATCCGCTGTGTAATTGTCAAAGAAGAATGAGCACGGGCAGCAGGATTCGAACCCGCATCTGCCGGATTTGGAGGCCGGAGCTCTTACCGTTGAGCTACACCCGCATACGAAAAAGCCGCCCGTTTCCGATCAGGAAGGGCGGCGCTGGAACCAGCAGGATGCTAGCTGCGCCACCGGGCCGGACGTCGGCTGAGACGTCGCGCGGGGGAACTCGGTAGGGCCATCGTGGCCAGGGACATCGCGGTCCGGGCCGGCGCGGCCGGGGCCGTCTGCCACATCTGCTTGGCGGACATCGTCTCCCCTTCCGGTTCCGTTGGTGGTTCCCGTCCGGCTGGGCCATCGCCCTGCCGGTGAGAACAAAGGTAGGCGACTTCGCGACCCCCGTCCAACCAATTAATGGGGGAAACTGGGAGACATGATTTTCCGGGTGCTGGCCGAGGTCACCATGGTGGCGCATTTCCTGTTCATCGCGTTCGTGGTGACCGGCGGATTTGTGGCCTGGCGCTGGCCGAAAGCGATCTGGTTCCACCTGGCTGCTGCGGCGTGGGGTCTGTGCATCGTGGTGTTCGAGCTGAACTGTCCGTTGACCCATGTGGAGGACTGGGCTCGTGAGCGGGCCGGGCAGTCCGGGCTGAGCCGGGGCTTCATCGACACGTACCTGACCGGGGTGATGTACCCGGAGCGCTACCTGAACGAGGTCCGGCTGCTGATCGCGGCGGTGGTCGCGGTCTCTTACGCCGGACTGTTCTACCGCAGCCGGCGGGTCAGGCCGGGAGGATCGCGCTGACGGCTCGGTGGACGTCGTCGGCGGTGGGGGCTGGGCCGGTGCGGTCAGCGAAGAGCAGGTGGCCGGTTCCGATCAGGATGGCGCCGAGGACCGAGGGGTCGGCGCCGGCGGCGATGCGGCCTCGGGCGCGTTCGTCCTCGAGGTAGTCGGCGAGCAGCCCGGCGGCCTGGGTCAGGACCGGGACGCCGGCCGGCCAGGTGTCACGGAGCCGGGCCCGCAGGCCGTCGCGGAAGGTGACCAGGGCGACGAGGGCGACCGCCACCGAACCGAACAGGGCGGTGAGGGCGGTGGCGACGTTGCCGGGGACGGTGCCGGTGCCGGCCTGGTCACGGAGGCCGGTGACGTGGCCGTCCATCCGGTCGACCCGGTCCAGGACGTAGTCGGCGAGGAACGCGTCGAAGTCGGTGAAGTGCCGGTGCAGGACACCTTTGGCACACCCCGCAGTGTCGGTGACGGCACGGCTGGTGAGCGCCTCGGGCCCGGATCTCAGCAGGATGCGGTCGGCGGCGTCGAAGAGTTGTTCCCGCACGTCGCGCAGGGCCACACCGGTCGGCACGACGACAAACCTAGCCGAGTGGGCAAACGCCCACTTATAGTGGGCACATGCCCATTAACAAGACGGAGATCGCGCAGTCCTTCGGGCTCGACCCGGAGCGTTACGACCGGGCCCGGCCGAGCTACCCACCGGAGATGATCGACCGGATCGCCGGCGGGACGAGGGATCTGCTCGACGTCGGGATCGGCACCGGCATCGCGGCACGGCAGTTCCGGGACGCCGGCTGCCGGGTGCTCGGGGTCGAACCGGACGCGCGGATGGCGGCGGTGGCCCGGTCCCACGGCTTCGAGGTCGAGGAGTCCCGGTTCGAGGAGTGGGAGCCGCGGGGACGGACCTTCGACACGGTGGCCGCCGGGCAGACCTGGCACTGGGTGGATCCGGAGGCTGGAGCGCGGAGGGCCCACGAGACCCTTCGCCCGGGTGGCCGGCTGGCCCTGTTCTGGAACACGGTGCGCTCCTCCCCCGAACTGGCGAGCACGTTCTCCGAGGTGTACCGGCGGACGGCTCCGAGCCTGCCGTTCGACCCGTGGGCGGTCGCCGACCCGTACGGCGGGATCGTCGAGAAGGTGGCCGGGCCGCTCGCCGGCTCCGGGAGGTGGACGGATGTCGAGGTGTGGCGGTTCGGGTGGGAGCACGAGTACTCCCGGGACGCGTGGCTGGACCAGGTGCGGACGGCCGGCGGCCACCGACTGCTGCCGCCGGCCGAACTGAAGGCGCTGCTGGACGGGCTGGGCGAGGTGATCGGTGAGCAGCTCACCGTGCCCTACGAGACGGTGGCGATCACGACGACCAGGGAGTAGGGCTAGAGGAACAGGCTGGGACCGGCGCTCCCGGCCGGGTATTCGCGGAGCGGCACCTCACCGGCCCGCCACGCGGACGTGACCGGTTCGACGATGCGCCAGCACTGTTCCGCGGTATCCCCTCGTACCGAAAGGGTGGGGTCGTCGTCGAAGACACCGCGCAGCACCTCGCCGTAGGGCGGCAGGGCCCCGGCACCGAACGACGCCTCCAGCGTGACCGGGTCGAGTTCGAAGGGATCACCCGGCCCGTTGATGTTGAAGTCGACGGCGAGGTGGTCGGGGCCGAACCCGATGCGCAGACGATCGGGCTGTTCGTAGCCGTGCAGGCCGTCGGGCACCCGGGGCGGCCGTTTGAAGGTGATCACGGCTTCCTTGCGGCTGGTGCCGATGGCCTTGCCGGAGCGCAGCCGGAACGGGACTCCGGCCCAGCGCCAGGTGTCGACGGCGAGCACGATCTCGGCGAGGGTCTCGGTGTCGCGGGACGGGTCGACGCCGGGTTCGTCGACGTAGTCGGGCAACTTCCGCCCGTCCAGGTCACCGGCGGTGTAGCGGGCCCGCAGACTGCTGTCGGCGGGGGTACCCCAGAGCCGGGTGGCCCGGAGCAGGTCGGCTTTACGGTCCCGGAACTCGGCGGCGGCCAGGGTGAACGGGGCTTCCATGGTGATCAGGGCGAGGATCTGCAGCAGGTGGCTCTGGATCATGTCGGCGAGCGCCCCGGCCCGGTCGTAGTAGCCGGCCCGCCCCTCCAGGGCCAGGTTCTCGTCGAAGACGATGTCGACGGACGCGACGTGGGTGGAGTCGAGGACCGGCTCGAAGATCCGGTTGGCGAAGCGCAGACCGAGGATGTTGAGCACCGTCGACTTGCCGAGGAAGTGGTCGATCCGGTGCACCTGATGTTCCGGCACCAGGCGGGTGAGCAGGGCGTTCAGGTCGGCGGCGGAGGAGCTGCCGGTGCCGAACGGCTTCTCCAGCACGAACCGGGTACCGGGCGGCAGATCCACGTCGAGGAGGGCCTCGCAAGCCTGGGCGGTGACTGCGGGCGGCAGGGCGAAGAAGATCGCGACAGGGCCGTTCGTCGCGCCGAGCAGCGTGCGCATGTCAGAGGAATCGGTCACGTCGGTGCGGATCCAGCGGGCCCGGTCGGCGACCGCGGAGGCGGCCGGGGCGCTGTCGGTGGCCGGGGTGTCCTGGCCGGCGGACTCGGCGGCGGCTCGGGCGCCGTGGACGCCGAACGACTCGTGGACGCGGGCCTGCCACCGGGCGTCGTCCCAGTCCTCGATGGAGGCTCCGATCAGGGTGAGGCCGGGTACGTGCCCGGCGGTGAGCAGCGCGCCGAGCCCGGGAAGCAGCAGGCGGGCGGTCAGGTCACCGCTCGCGCCCAGGATGATCAGGGTCTGGTCCGTCATGGTCCGGGCATACCCGAAGTGGCCGGGCGGTACTCGACCTCGGGACGGCCCGGGCCGCCGTAACGGGGGCTGCGCACGACCCGGCCGGCGTCGGCGAGGTGTTCCAGGTAGCGGCGGGCGGTGACCCGGGAGGTGCCGGTGCGGGTGGCGACCTCGGTGGCCGACAGCCCGGCCGGTGCCTCGGCCCGCAACGCGGCCAGGATCAGGTCGAACGTCTTGCTGTCGAGCCCTTTCGGGAGGGTGTCCGGTGGGGCGCCGCGCAGGGTGGCGAAGACCCGGTCGATCTCGTGCTGGGCGGCCACCTCGGCGGATTCGGCGAGCTGGCGGCGGTATTGGGCGTACCTGTCGAGCTTGTCGCGGAATGCCGCGAAGGTGAACGGTTTCAGCAGGTAATGGGTGACGCCGAGGGCGACCGCCTGCCGGATCATGGCGATGTCCCGGTTGGAGGTGACGGCGAGGACGTCGGTGCCGCTGCCGGCGGCCCGCAGTGCGCGGGCGATCTCCAGGCCGTGTTTGTCGGGCAGGTTCAGGTCGAGCAGCACCAGGTCGACATGCTGGGCACGGAGCCGGGTCATCGCCTCGCGCGCGGTGTGCGCGACACCGGCGACGGCAAACCCTGCGACCTTTTCGGTGTACGCCCGGTGAGCCTCGGCGATCAGTGGTTCGTCGTCGACGACCAGGACCTGGATGGTCATGACGGCACCGGCAGCCGGACGGTGGTGACGGCACCCGAGCCGGGTTCGCTGGTGATGTGATAGCTGCCGCCGTACCGTTCGGCGACCTGCCGGACCAGGGACAGCCCGATGCCGTGGCCGTCCCCTTTGGTGGACCAGCCGCGCTGGAAGGCGGCGGCGGCCTGCTCGGGGGTGAGGCCCGGCCCGTTGTCGGCGACCCGGACCAGCACTTCACCGTCCTGTTCACGGACGAGCACCTCGACCTTCCGGGGCAGTGGGGTCTCGGCGACCGCTTCGAGTGCGTTGTCGATCAGGTTGCCGACGACCGTGATCAGGTCGCGGCCGCGCAGCTGGGAGGTGGTGAGCCGGGAGCCGCCGTCGACGGTGAGTTCGACACCGCGCTCGCCGGCCTGGGCGGATTTGCCGAGCAGCAGGGCGGCCAGGGCGGGTTCGCCGACGGCGCCGACGACCTGGTCGGTGAGTTCCTGGGCGAGGGCGAGTTCGGCGGTGGCGAGGTGGATGGCTTCGTCGGTGCGGCCGAGTTCGACCATGGTGAGGACGGTGTGCAGGCGGTTGGCGGCTTCGTGGGCCTGGGCGCGGAGGGCTTCGGTGAGGCCGCGGACCGAGTCGAGTTCGCCGGTGAGGGAGCGGAGTTCGGTGTGGTCGCGCAGTGTCAGGACGGTGCCGAGGACACGGCCGTCGAAGCGGGTCTCGCGACGGCTGGCCACGAGGATCCGGTCGCCGATGAGGACGGGTTCGTCGACTGTCGGGCGCTGTTCGGCGATCAGGCCGGCGACTTCCGGCGGCAGGGCGGCGGGGTTGTCGTCGGTGACACCGAGCAGGCGGCGGCCCTCGTCGTTGATCAGGGTGACCCGGCCGGTCCGGTCGACGACGACGAGGCCTTCCCGGACGGCGTGCAGGACGGCGTCGTAGTACTCGAACATCCGGGTCATCTCGGCCGGGCCGAGGCCGTGGGTCTGACGGCGCAGGCGGCGGCTGAGCAGCCACGATCCGAAGGCGGCCAGGAGCAGGGCGAGGGCGGTCGCGGCGCCGAACGCGGGGAGCTGGGCGATCAGGTCACGGTTGATGGCCTCGGTGGTGATGCCGACCGAGACGAGGCCGACGATGGTGCCACGGGACGTGTCGCGGATCGGGACGACGGTGCGGACCGAGGGGCCGAGGCTGCCGCGGTACTCCTCGATGACGGTGCCACCGTTCAGCGCCTTCTCGACCGATCCGGCGAACGGCTGCCCGATCAGGGTGGCGGTCGGGTGGGTGTACCGGGTGCGGTCGCGGGCCATCACCACGATGAAGTCGGTGCCGGTGGCGAGACGGGTGGATTCGGCGTACGGCTGGAGCCTGGTGGTGGGGTCGGAGGTTCGCAGGGCCTCGACGACCGACGGGGAGTGGGCGATCGACTCGGCGACCGCGATCACTTCGGCGATGGCGGCGGTGCGGGCGTCCCGGCGGGCGAGGAGTACCGCACCGACCGTGCCGACCGCCACCAGCAGCGTCACCACCAGCACTTGGAGGGCGAAAAGCTGCCGGGCGATGCTCCAACGACGTGCCAAACCCGTGCCCCGATCGTTTCGTCTGGGTGAACAGAATGAACGTAACGGTGAAAGTGTCTGAGACCCAGGCCACATTCTCGGCATGACTTCCACCACCGCCCCGGTCAAACGGGACCGCACCCACTTCCTGTACCTGGCGGTCATCGTGGCCGTCCTGCTCGGCATCGCCGTCGGCCTGATCGTGCCGGACTTCGCTGTCGAGCTCAAACCGATAGGCACCGGCTTCGTCGATCTGATCAAGATGATGATCGCGCCGGTCATCTTCTGCACCATCGTGCTGGGTGTCGGCTCGATCCGGCAGGCGGCTCAGGTCGGCAAGGTCGGCGGTCTGGCGCTGGCCTACTTCCTCAGCATGTCGACGGTGGCGCTGGCGATCGGCCTGGTCGTCGGCAACATCATCCAGCCGGGTTCCGGGATGCACCTGGACGAGAAGGTCGCCGCGGCCGGGCAGAAGGCCGTCGGCACGGACACCGCCACCAGCACCACGGACTTCCTGCTCGGGATCATCCCGGACAGCCTGCTCTCCCCGTTCGCCTCCGGCAACGTGCTCCAGACCCTTCTGGTAGCGCTGCTCACCGGTTTCGCCCTGCAGACCCTCGGTTCGATCTCGGAGCCGATCCTGCGGGCCATCGGGATGTTCCAGCGGGTGGTCTTCCGGATCCTGGCGATGCTGATGTGGCTGGCCCCGATCGGCGCGTTCGGTGCCATCGCGGCGGTCGTCGGCGCCACCGGTGTGGACGCGCTGATCAGCCTGGCGCAGATCATGCTCGGCTTCTACGTGACCTGTGCGCTCTTCGTGTTCATCGTGCTCGGCTCGATCCTCTGGTTCGTCGCCCGGATCAACATCCTCAGCCTGTTCAAGTACCTGGGCCGGGAGTTCCTGCTGATCGTGTCGACGTCGTCGTCGGAGTCGGCGCTGCCCCGCCTGATCGCGAAGATGGAGCACGTCGGTGTCTCCAAGCCGGTCGTCGGCATCACCGTGCCGACCGGGTACTCGTTCAACCTCGACGGCACCGCCATCTACCTGACCATGGCGTCGCTCTTCGTCGCCTCGGCGATGGGTGACCCGCTGTCGATCTCCGAGCAGGTGTCGCTGCTGCTCTTCATGATCATCGCGTCGAAGGGTGCCGCCGGGGTCACCGGCGCCGGCCTGGCCACCCTGGCCGGCGGCCTGCAGAGCCACCGCCCCGACCTGGTCGACGGTGTCGGCCTGATCGTCGGCATCGACCGGTTCATGTCCGAGGCCCGCGCCCTGACCAACTTCGCCGGGAACGCCGTCGCCACGGTCCTGATCGGCACCTGGACCAAGGAGTTCGACCGGGAACGCGCCGCCCTGGTGCTCGCCGGCGGTGACCCGTTCGACGAGGCCACCATGGTCGACGACCACCACGGCGCCCCGCCGGCCCCGTCCGCCGAGCCCGAGCGCAAGACCGAGCCCGCCGCCTCCTGACCCTCGGGAAGACCGACCGCCCTCACCGCTCAACGTCGAGCGGTGAGGGCGGTTCCCGTTGCGCTGACAGCGGCGTGACAGCGGCGTGTGCGGGGCATGGCAGGGCCGGGCGGCACGCTGCGGGACATGACAGACGATCTGGTGGTACGCGCCGAGGGGCTGCGGAAACGGTTCGGGAAGACCCAGGCCCTGGACGGGGTGGACCTGTCGATGCGCCGCGGGACGGTGCTCGGCGTGCTCGGTCCCAACGGCGCGGGCAAGACCACTGCGGTACGGGTCCTCGCCACCCTGCTGAAACCCGACGCGGGCAGTGCCGTGGTGGCCGGTATCGACGCCGCCACCGCCTCCGCCCCGATCAGCCGCCGCAGCCGCGACACCAGAGACTGCAACGCGTTCACTGGATCGGCCGGCCGTTCCTCCGGCCACAACGCTTCCACCAGCACCGGCGGCACGACCGCCCGGCCGTCGGCGATCGCGAGCCGGGCCACCAGCCCTCGCAGCCGAACCCCGGGCACCGGGATACCGGCCCCGTCCCGCTCGACCCGCACCCCACCGAACAACCCGACACGCAAACCCACCTGACGATCCTCCCTCACCACTGCCAGCGCGAGGTGTCCCGGCCGGGGGATCTCAGGAGACGAGGCGGACGTGCGGAATCCGGGGTGTGCGCTCAGCCGGAGGCAGGCTCCGGTCCCGGACCACCGAACCATCGGGAATCACGGCCCGGGAGATCCCGATACCGGTAAGGCAGTGGTCACACCAGAAGGTGCCGTTCCCGACATCACTCCCGGGCCCGGCGGTGAAGACCAGCCGCAGCCGCCGCTGACCGCAGTTCGGGCAGGAGATGTCGAAGGGTTCACTCCCGGCCGCGCAGGCGACCTCATACGCATCCATCCACTGCTCGAATGTGGTCATCATCGCCTTCTCGGCTCGGGCCGGATCGGCTGATTCTCCCACCACTGATCCTCGTACGCGTACGCCCGGTCCTCGAACGCGTCCAGCTCGTCCGGGTCCCGCGGAAACGCCTTTCCCGACGCGAGTTCGTCATGGTGGAACTTCTCGTGGGCCAGGGTTCGCGCCAGATCCTCCTCACTGCGGAAGCCCGGCACGAAGAGAGTGATCGAGCCATCCGGGCCGGTCCGGCCACAGTGCCCGCGAAAGCGGCGGTCGGCGAGGGCGATCCGAAGCCCGGAGATGTCGATGCCGTACTTGTCCGCGATCGCGCGCACCGACTCCAGGTTGTAGAGCTGGATCGCCCCGGCACCTCGGCGCTTGACCCGGTGCAGGGCAGGGAACTCGTCCTCGGCCCGGCCGAGCCGGTCGAGCAGGCGCCGGAGCGTGGTGATGTGGTCATCGACGCGCCGCACCACCGGGACGAGATTGTCGAGGCTGCGCAGCAGGGCGGTCAGCCACCGCCCGATCCGGGCCGACCATGACGTGACGAGCGAGGCGACCTGTGGAACCAGAAGCGGTGTCGCCGCGCCGACCGTTGCCACCTCCTCGGCCGCGTAGACGACCAGCCGGGAGACCACCGTGGCGATCGCGTCGCGGACCAGCTCACGGACCGCCGCGACGAGAAACCCGGCGCTCTCGGTGACCGCGGCCATCGTCGTGGCCGCTTCGGCGAGCGCCGTGATCGCGCCCTGCTGCTGCCGTGACCAGTCGCAGTACTCGTCCGCGGCGGTGCCGTCCCAGTCGAAGAGGTCGAATCGCAGCGCCCGATCGAGTTCCTCGGCCTGCAGGAGCAACCCGGACGACATGTTGCGCCAGGTCTGGGCGTGCGCGGCAATCTGCGCAGCGTCGCCGGCCAACCAGTCCAACGCCTCGGTGAGCGGCTCGACCTGCTCGATGATCCAGGCCACACCGTACTGCGCCAGCACCCCGAGCGGATCGTGGACGAGAGCGAAGCCGTCGAAGCCGGCCCCGATCACACCGAGGGAGCCGTCGATCCAGTCCCCGTTCTCGACCCCACGCCGGATCAGGGCGATGTCCTCGGCGATCCAAACGCCGGCCCATGGATCCTTGTCCGCCTCGGTCGTGGGCGCGACGTAAGGATCGCCCATCAGTCCCCGCCTGCGTCGTGCATCGCGGCGGCTGCCGCTTCGTCGGCTGCCTCGTAGCCGGCGGCAACCCCACGGACCACACTCACGGTGTCACGAACTGACAGGGCAGCCGCTCCGATCGCCACCGTCAACGGCTCCTGGAAGCGACTCAGCAGGTCGGGCACCATGGCACAGATCTGCCCATACGCGCCGGCCCCGAGACCGGTCGTCTCACCGGCTCGCCGGATCTCGTCGAGTTCCTCAGCGACCACTTCCAGGTGAGCGGCGTGTCCGCGCAGTTCGTCGGGGGTGACACCGTACCCCTCGGCCATGAATCCTCCTTAGATCCATGGCCGACTATATTTGTTCAGTTCTCGGCGGTGTAGGCCTCCACCTTCTCGGTGTCGCCGGCGACTATCAGGACGGCGTTCTCGGGGACTGTGGTCTCCGGGCGTGCGTACACGAAATCCTCGCCCGGTCGTTTGGTGCCGACCACCGTGACGCCCCACTTGGTGCGCAGCGCCAGTTCGGCCAGGGTGCGGCCGGCGGCGCCCTTCGGGGCGCGGACCTTGGCGATGGCGAAACCGTCGTCGAATTCGATGTAGTCGAGCATCCGGCCGGTGATCATGTGGGCGACCCGTTCGCCCATCTCCGACTCGGGGAAGATCACGTGGTCGGCACCGACCGCGGACAGGATCTTGCCGTGCTTGACGCTGGTGGCCTTGGCCCAGATCTCCGGGACGCCCATCTCGGTGAGCGTGAGCACGGTGAGGACGCTGGTCTCCAGGTTGGTGCCGATGCCGACGACGGCCCGGCCGAACTCGTGCACGCCGAGCTGGCGCAGCGCCTCCTCGTCGGTGGAGTCGGCTTCGGCGACCTGGGTGAGCCGGTCCGACCAGTCCTGCACGATCCGCGGGTCGGAGTCGATGCCGAGGACCTCGTAGCCGAGATCCAGCAGGGCCTCGGCGACGGCGCCACCGAACCGGCCGAGGCCGATCACCGCGACGTGGCCGCCCTGGGCGAGTTTGTCGTCAGCCAACGAGGGGTCTCTCCTCCGGGTAGCGGTAGTGGCGGCGGCGGGTGTTGAGGGCGATCGCGGTGCCGACCGCGATGGTGCCTACCCTGCCGACATACATCAGGATGACGAGGACGACCTGGGCCGACGGTGGCAGGGTCGGTGTCACGCCGGTGCTGAGGCCGACGGTGGCGAACGCCGAGGTCACCTCGAACAGGGCGCGGTCGAACGGGATGTCCTCGGTGAGCGCGTCCAGGACGACGGTGCCGGTGGCGACCAGCGCCACACCCAGCAGGGCCACCGTGACGGCCTGCCGCTGGGTCTCCTCGGCGATCCGGCGTTTGCGGATGACCACGTCGGGTTCGCCGCGGAGCTCCGCCCAGATCACGAACGCGAGCAGCATGAACGTGGTCAGTTTGATGCCCCCGGCGGTGCTGGCGCTGCCGCCGCCGATGAACATCAGCCCGTTGGTGACGGCGATCGTCTCACTGTTCATCCGCCCCAGGTCGACGCTGTTGAATCCGCCGGAGCGGGTCATCACGTCCTGGGTGAACGCGGCGAGCACTTTTCCGCCAGTACCCAATGGTCCGAGGGTTCCGGGGTTCCGCCACTCGAAGATCAGGAAGATCAGGAAACCGACCACCGAGAACAACAGGCTGCCGGTCACCGTCAGGAAGGTGTGGGTGGACCAACGGCCCGGGGTACGCCATTCGCGCGCGAGTTCGAACAGGACCGGGAAGCCGATCGAGCCGGTCATCACGCCCAGTGCCAGCGGCAGGCAGATCCACGGGTCGGTGACGAACCGGACGAGACTGTCGGAGTACAGGGCGAAGCCTGCGTTGTTGAACGCCTGGACGGCGTGGAACACCGCTTCCCAGACCGCGCGACCGAACGGGTATTCGTACCGCAGCCAGAATCTGAAGGTGAGGACCACGGCGATGGCGCTCTCGCACACCAGCATGACCATCGCCACCCGGAACAGGATGCCGCGCAGGTTGTCGCCGAACAGGCCGGCGCTCTCGGTCTGGGCCAGCAGCCGGCTGCGCAGCCCGAGCCGGCGCGACACCAGCAGGCTGATCAGGGTGGCCATGGTGACGATTCCGAAGCCACCGATCTGGGACAGCACGGTCAGCAGGACGTGACCGAAAGTGGACCAGTAGGTCGGGGTGTCGACGACGGCCAGGCCGGTGACGCAGACTGCTGACGCCGCGGTGAACAGGGCTGTCACGAACGGGGCGTGGCCGGGTTCGGCGCGGGCGGCGGGCAGCATCATCAGCCCGGTCCCGATCACGATCAGGGCCAGGAACGCCAGCGGCACGACGCGGGCCGGATGCCGCCAGGGTGATCGCACCGCTGAGTCATATCACCAGTGCGGTGCCGGGCCGTCGATCAGGGGTCGAGGTTGTTGCAGGAAACCTGCAAACAGTTTTCTCTTCACATCTATGACGGGCTGTGTTTTTCTGGGGCTGGGAGCGCTCCAGACTCCCACAAAAGTTAACTTTCCGGGCGCGCATGGACCGTCCCCCCGGGCGCCCTCCCTCATCCCCGCTACCCAGGGGGAGGGCGCCACCCCGGGGTCACTCGTCACGGTAACCCTCGAACCGGGTCCACAACGGTTCGGCCCGTGCCACGAAGTCCGGCCCGGCATCCCGCAGCCGTGCCCGGATCGCGTCCAGCGCCGTCGACATCCGCCAGCGCCCGGTGACCGGCAGCACCGTCAGAAGCCGCAGGCATGCTTCCGGGGTGACGTAGGCGATGAGATGTCCCAGATCGGCCACCCGGTCGGCGGCGAAACCGTCATAGTGGTCGTCCGCTCCCCGCCGAGCCAGGGCCAGACACTCCAGGATCAGCGCAACCTGCCGTCCCAAGGTGATCTCCCGGGCCACCCAGCGCAGGACGTCAGCAGGTGCCAGCCGATGCGCGTCGGCGGCGAGACTCCTGAGGAACAGATCGAAACAGTTCTCGAAGGTCCAGTTCCCGTCCTCGGCCCAGCCGTCCAAGGCCTCCGCCGCACTCTGATAGAGATCACTCAACGGAACGTCACCGCCCCGGTCGGCGAGCAGCAGTCCGATGATGCTCCGCGCGATCGACTCGGCCGGCCGAGGACCGTGATCCACAAAAGTGGTCATCGCCGACCAGGACAGATGCTCCATGATCGGGTCGACGGCATGCCGCACCACGTCGTCGCTGAAGGAGCCGGACATCGTCATCGACGTGAGCGCGGGTACCAGCGGAAAGTTGCTGCTGAAGTCGTCGACGATCCCGTTGTCCGGAAAATACCAGCGCGGGCCGTACCGGTGCGACCACAGCGGATCGATCGGTTCGGCCCGCGGATCCTCGGTGGACTCCAGGACCATGTCGCGGCGTTCGTCGGCCGCCCACGTCCGGGTCACCTGCAGGGACTTCAGACCTTCCAACCACATACCGCCGGGTACGGCACCCCGCCACTGCAGAACCGTGTCCCGCAGCCAGCCCGCCGGATCCCGGGCCTGGCGGAACAGCTCCGATGCCCGGACCGGGCCGCCACACGCCAGGGCGATCAGCAGCAGATTGAACGAGTAGGTGGCCATCCAGTGGTCGACCCGCTTGTCGATCGGGCGGTAGGAGAGCGGACTCCACGTCGGCCGGGTGACAGCCACCCGCAACTGTTCGATCAGCCACTCACGCAACTCCGGCGGCTCTTCCCGGGCGAGCAGGCTGGTGACGAACGGGAGGACGGTACTGCGGGCGCACAGTGGGGTGTACCCGAGCAGTGACCGCAACAGATCATCGTCGTCGCGGCGGCCGAGACGCAGCGAGCGCACCCGGGACAGCTCGTACGCCTCGCGCACCGCCTGCACCACGAGACGGGCGACCAGGTACTCCCCGAAGGTGGCGTGCAGGAACTCGTACGACCGCAATGTCTGATCGTCCTGGAAGGCCTGGGTGCGCTGGATGAAGAAGAAGCGGCCGACCATCTCCTCACCGGCGGTGAACGGGCGCTGGAAACCGGCGTCGCGGGCCGTGCCGGACGGTTGCGGGCCGAGCCCGGTCAGGCCGAGCCCGGTCAGGTCGGCGTCGAGTTCGGCGGCGGTCGCCCACAGCCGCAGCCGGTGGAACATCGCGAACGCCACCACCGACAGGCGCAACAGTTCTTCGTCGATCAGTCCGGCCCGATCGCTTTCAGTCAGGTTTTCGCCGTGGACTCGTCTGACCTCACGCCCGGCGAAGTCCCGCAGCAGCCGCTCGTAGAGCTGACCGGTGTCGAACTCCTCGGCGCCCTGCAACGCGTTGGTCCCGGCGTCGTAGAGGGCCAGCATCAGCAGCAGCAACGGCTGGGCCGCCAGGGCCGGAAAACGGCCGAGGACGTCCCCGGTGAGCGGACGGCGGCCGGTCCGCTCCCAGTAGCCGGCGTTCGCGGCCGTCCAGACCTCCAGCCAGCGGTCCACCTGCGACGGGACGAACGGTTCCAGGCGCACCACGATGCCACCGGCCGGCAACCGGGCCCGGTCCGCAACAGCCACCCGACTGGTCACGATCACCGCCACCGGGCGGTTCAGGAACGCCTCCCGCTGCTGGAACCGGGCCACCTGCTCCAGATAGCCGGACTGGTGCACCCCCGTCGCCTGCAACAGTTCGTCCAGGCCGTCGAGCAGGATCACCGGCATCGCGCCCTGGGCGGAATCGGTCAACTCCGGCCAGGTGACCGACTCCCCCAGCGTGCCGCGCAGCGCCTGCTCGATCTGATCCTGGACCGCGCTCTCCGCCCGGACCTCCCGCAACACCACCCGGACCACCAGGAAGTCGGCGGCCGGCAGGCGGGCCGCCAGGATCCGGGTCAGCGACGACTTCCCGCCACCCGGCTGCCCGAGCAGCAGCAACGGCACCTTCGCCGCCTGCGGGGAAGTCAGATGGGCGGCGAGAAAAGCGTCGAAATCGGATCGTACGCCGGTCTCGTTCCACCAGGCCTCGTCAGCCGGACGGGTGCCCGGGCCACCGGACCGTGCCCGGAACCACGGATCCAGGTAGGCCCGGCCCAGACTCGGCATGACCAGGTCACCGGCGTCGCCACCGAGGATCGGTTCGTCCAGCTCACCCCGGTAGACGGCGGTCAACCCGGCCCGGAGACGACCCGGATCACGATCCGGTACGGCCCGCCGCAGCAGCGCCTCCAACCGTTCCAGGCCCCGCGACGCCGCCCGGGCCTCCGTCAGCGTCATCCAGACCGCGAACTCCGGGACGTCCACCGCCAGCCGGCGCACCAGTTCCTCGTAACGTCGCCGGGCCAGGTCCGGCAGCACCCCGGTCAGCGTCGTGTGGGCTGCCCGGTGCGCCCGGTCGTCGGCGGCGTCCCAGACCGCCAGCCCCGCGAGATGCCGGGCCAGCGTCCCCGAC
>DATMVU010000678.1:0-59771 GCA_035562875.1 Actinoplanes sp.
CAAAATGTTGCCAAAGGAATTCCCAACCCATCCCGGTAAGGACAGGCCGAGGTAATGCCATATTGGCACTGGCTTATCTAGCACCCTGTTGAGTTCTCAAAAAACAACCGCACACCTTCAACCGTTACGCTTTCGCGTCCCAGCCCCCGGGGCACTCGCTCTACTCTACTAGGTCTTCCCGGCGTTGTCAACCGGTTTATCCCGGTCGATCCCGATCTGCCCTAGTACATCCCCAGCACCAAGCGCACGGTCAGACCGTGTTCCAGATCCAGAGGATTTACTGCTTGTCCTGCAGGACGGCCGGTGCGGATCTCTCCGCTTGCCTCGCCCGTTTCCCCGCTGGCTTGCAAAACATTACCCGCCCGTTCCCTGCGCTCCAAATCGGGGGTCACCCTCAGTCGTTTCCCCAGTTCAAGCCGGGTAAAGACAAGATCAAGAAGGTGACCCCGGAGCGGGAGGAGAAGGTCAGGCGAGCGCCTTCAGGGCGTCACCGATGCCGCGATGGAAGGTCGGGTAGGCCCAGATCTGGCTGGCCAGCGTCGCCAGCGGCACCTCGCCGTGGATCGCCACCGCCAGGGCACCGATCATCTCGCCGCCGGCGGGCCCGGCTGTGGTCGCACCGACGAGCCGTCCCGAGGAGGCGATCACCTTGATGAAGCCTTCGTTGCCGGGGCCGTGCACAAATCCCCGGGAGGTGGACGGGAGCGGAACCTGGCCGACCCGGACATCGCCGCCGGCAGCCCGGGCCTGCTTCTCGGTGACCCCGACGGCACCGATCTCCGGGTCGAGGAAGGTGACCCGGGGCAGCGCGCGGTAGTCGGCTCCGGGCCCGTCCTGGCCGAGGATGTCCCGGACGGCGATGTCCGCTTCGTACATCGCCATGTGGGTGAAGGCCCCGTGGCCGGTGACGTCACCGACGGCCCACACCTTGTCGGCGGCACGCATCCGGTCGTCGGTGTCCAGGAAGCGGGCGGTGGGGTCGAGGCCGATGGTCTCCAGGCCGAGATCTTTCAGACGGGCGGTACGGCCGGTCGCCACCAGCAGTTTCTCGCCGGTGACGGTGCTGCCGTCGTCGAGGGTGACGGTGAAGCCGCCCGCATACACCACCGACGAGGCGTGCACACCGGTACGCACGGTGACCCCGTCTGCGGTGAGGACAGTGGCGGCGAGCTCGGAGGACTCGGGTTCCTCCATGGCCAGGACCCGGTCGGATCCCTCGACGATCGTGACCTGGACGCCGAAACGGGCGAAGACCTGGGCGAACTCGCAGCCGATCGCTCCGCCGCCGAGGATGACCAGGGAGGCCGGCAGGACCGTGGTCTCGACAGCGTCACGGTTGGTCCAGTACGGGGTCCCGGCCAGCCCGTCGATCGGTGGGATGAAGGCCGCGGTGCCGGTGGCGACCACCAGGCCACGGGAGGCTACGAACGACTGGTCGCCGACACGGACCGTGCCGGGGCCGGTGACCGTGGCGGTCCCCCGTACAAAATGGCCGCCTTTGCTGGTGAAACGGTCGACGGCCACCTTGTCGTCCCAGTTGTCGGTGGCCTGCTCCCGGATCCGGCGGGCGACCGGCGCCCAGTCGGGGGTGACCGTCGACGTGCCGGCCAGCTCGGGGATCCGGCGCGCTTCGGCCACCGCGGAGCCGGCCCGGACCATCATCTTGGTGGGGATACATCCCCAGTACGGGCATTCGCCGCCGACCAGCCGGTGTTCGACACCGACCACGTCGAGGCCGGCCGCGGCGAGCCGGCCGCCGGCCTCCTCGCCGCCCACGCCGAGCCCGACGACCACCACGTCCACGTTCCGCACGTCAGCCATGCACCACAAGCTAACGACTGGGCGCAGATCCCGCCGGAGGAAGTGTTGACGGACGCAACCACCGGCGGGATCCGCTAGTCCCGCAACCAGACCGCTTCGTCACGCTGCGACTCGAGCGGCTTGGGGTAATCCAGACCGGACAGCCGCCAGGGCTGGTGGACGGCCGGACCGTCGATGCTCTTGAGTTCGGGTACGTAGCGACGAACGTACACGCCATCGGGGTCGAATCGGAGTGCCTGCCGGATCGGGTTCAAGCGACTGTAGGGCCGGGTGTCGTTGCCGGTGCCGGCGGTCCACTGCCAGTTGCCGGAGTTGTTGGGCACGTCGCCGTCGAGCAGGTGGCGGAAGAACCAGGAGACGCCGAGCCGCCAGTCGATGCCGAGATGTTTGGTGAGGAAGGCGGCGGTGATCAGCCGGGCCCGGTTGTGCATCCAGCCCTCTTCGCGGAGCTGGCGCATGCCCGCGTCGACGACCGGAACTCCGGTGAGGCCGTCCTGCCAGTGTTTCAGGGCGTCGTCGTCGTGGCGCCAGTCCTTGTCTGCGGCGGGGCGCAGGGCTTCGGTGGAGAGTTTCGGATGGACCCGCGCGACCTGGTAGTAGAAGTCGCGCCAGCAGAGCTGCCGCACAAAGGCGTCGTGCTCTCGGCCGGCTCGGGCCAGGGTCAATGGAGAGAGACAACCCCAGCGCAGGTACGGGGACAGCCGACTGGTGTCGTCGGCGGCCAGGTCGTCGTGCGCGTCTTCGTACCCGCTGATGCCCTGCCGCAGCCAACCGCTGAGCCGCCGCTGCGCCGCGCTCTCGCCGCCCTCGCCGGGCCCGTCCGGCGCCGCCGGGAGACGGCCGACAGCGAGCCCGCTCGGCAGAGTGATCCGTTTCGGTCTCGGCGCCTCGGTTCGCCATTGCCGCGCCGACCACGCCCGGTAATAGGGGGTGAAGACCTTGTAGCACTCTCCGCCGCTACCGGGCCGCAGGTCACCGGGTTCGACAACGGTGAGGCCGGGGTGGAGTTCGAGGTTGATGCGGTGGCGTTCGCTCTCCTCCTTCAAACGGCTTTCCCGGCGTACGGCGTACGTGCTGACGTCGGCAGCCATGGTGATCGTCTCGGCGCCGGTCTCCCGGGCCACCGCGATCGTCTCGGCGATCGGATCGCCGGTGCGCACGACCAGGTCACCGCCGATGCCGCGGAGGTTCTCCCGCAGGTCGGCGAGGCTCTGGTGAAGGAAGCGGGTGCGGTTCGGCGAGAGGTCGGCGAGTTTCGGGTCGAGGATGTAGAGCGGGACCACCCGGTCGGCGCTGGCTGCCGCGGCGAGGGCCGGATTGTCGTGCAGGCGCAGGTCCCGGGTGAACACGACGACAGCGGTGCCCATCAGGCCGCCAGCTGGACCGGCGTGCCGGGCCGGGTGAGGAGGCTGCGGACGGCGACTGCGGCCCGGCGGTGGTGGGGAACCGTGGCGCGGCGGCGGAACACGTCGTGGTCGAGGGCTTCGATCTCGTCGAGGATGCCGCCGTAGAGCTGGTAGGCGGTGCGCATGCAGGCCTGGGAGGCGGGTTCGAGCAGTGGGACGCCGGGGGCGGCCAGGGTGTAGTGCTCGCGGGCGCGGGCCACTTCGGCCTTGATGAGTCGTTTGATCGGCGGGGTGGCGATGCCGCGGCGCAGGTCGTCGACGGTCACGCCGTACTCGTCGAGGTGTTCCTGTGGCAGGTAGACGCGACCGCGGTCGAGGTCTTCGGCGATGTCCCGGATGAAGTTGGTGAGCTGGAAGGCGAAGCCGAGCTGGCGGGCCGGTTCGCGGGCGGCGGCCGGGTCGGAGGAGCCGAGGATGGGCAGCATCATCGTGCCGATGACGGCGGCCGAGCCCTCCATGTAGTCGAGTAGGTCGTCGTAGGTGGGGTAGGCGGTGACCGTGATGTCCATCGCCATGCTGCGCAGGAACTTCTCAAAGTCGTCGAGGTCCAGGTCGAAGACTGCGATGGTGTGCAGGACGGCGGGGAGCAGCGGGTCGTCGGTGTGGGTGCCGCGGAGTCCGGCGAGGAAGCGGTCGCCCCATGCGGTGAGTTCGGCGGCGCGTTCGGCGGGGGGCTTCGACTCGGTTCGGTCGACGATTTCGTCCGCATATCGGGTGAATCCGTAGAGGGCGTGGACATGTCGCCGCTTCCACGCCGGTAGCAAGCGGGTCGCGAGGTAATACGTCCGCCCGTGCGCCCGATGTATCTCGCGGCAGCGCTCGTAGGCAGCTGCCAGGTCAGTCTCCACGTCCGGTCCTCCGGCTAAATCGACGCACGAATCGACGCAACTTCAAAAAGTTAGGGTACGGTACTGAGCGTGGCCAATCACACCCTCGAGGGAAATCGTCTCGAAGCGATCCCTCGCCAGCCGGTCTCGCATCGAGCGCTGATCGGCGCCGTCGAGGGCACGCTGGCCGACTTCCTCGCCTGTCAGATCGCCTCCCTGGACACCGTCGACCCGGCTCTCGGTGGCTTCGCGCGCACCGCCCGGGACATGGTCATGGCGGGGGGTAAACGAATCAGGCCGACCTTCGCCTACTGGGGCTGGCGGGGCGTCGCCGGATCCAGCGAACCCGTCGAAGGACTGTTACCCGCTCTGGGCGCACTCGAACTCATGCACACGTTCGCGCTGGTCCACGACGACCTGATGGACGGCTCCGCCACCCGGCGCGGCCAGCCCACCGCACAACGGATCTTCGCCGCCCAGCACGGTGAACAGTTCGGTAACGCAGCCGGGATCCTGGTCGGCGACCTCTGCCTGGTCTGGGCCGACCAACTACTGGCCCGCACCGACGTGCCCGCGCCGGTGCTGCTGGAGGTCCGGGCCCGGTACGACCGGATGCGGGTGGAGGCCATCGCCGGGCAGTACCTGGACGTCCTCGGGGAGACCGTGCCGTCGTCGTGGTCGGTTGAACGGGCGCTGCTGGTGGCCCGGCACAAGACAGCCAGTTACACGGTGCAGTGGCCACTCGGCTTCGGTCTGGCGCTCGCCGCCTGCGCCCAGGCCGACGTGGAGGAGGCGTACCGGGTCTACGGTCTGGCCGTGGGTGAGGCCTTCCAGCTCCGCGACGACCTGCTCGGCGTCTACGGCGACCCCGTGGTCACCGGCAAACCGGCCTGCGACGACCTGCGCACCGGCAAACCGACCACCCTGCTGATGCTGGCCCGCCAGATGGCGACCCCGGCACAGCTCGACGAACTGACCACGGCCGGGATCCCCCGGCAGGCGGAGATCATCACCGCGACCGGGGCGCCGGCCCGGGTCGAGGAGATGATCCGCGACCGGGTCGAGACGGGCATCGCCGCGATCGCCGAGGCGCCGATCCGGCCCGACGCGCGAGCGGCTCTGATAGACCTGGCAACCGCCACCACGTACCGCCCGGCATGAGTCTTTGGAGCTTGAAGTGCGAACTGTGACCGGACCCACCGATCGTGTCGTCATCGTCGGCGCGGGCCTCGGCGGGCTGGCAACCGCGCTACACCTGGCCGCGGCCGGACGGCAGGTCACCGTCGTCGAACGGGAGCCGGTCCCCGGCGGGCGGGCCGGGCGACTGTCGGCCGGCGGGTACGAGTTCGACACCGGACCCACCGTGCTGACCATGCCCGAACTGATCGCCGCACCCCTCAACGCCGTCGGTGAGAACCTGAGCGACTGGCTGGAACTGACCCCGCTCGACCCGGCGTACCGGGCGTACTACCCGGACGGTTCCACCCTCGACGTGCGCACCGACACCACCCGGATGGCCGCCGAGATCGCCCGCGTCTGCGGCTCCCGCGAAGCCGACGGCTACCTGCGGTTCGTCGACTTCACCAGGCAGCTGTGGCAGCTCGAACGCGACCACTTCATCGACAAGAACCTCGACACCCCGCTCGACCTGATGAACCTCAACCTGCTGAAACTGCTCGGCCTGGGCGCGTTCCGGCGGTTGCAGCCGAAGATCGACCAGTACTTCCGCGACCCGCGTACCCAACGGATCTTCTCGTTCCAGGCGATGTATGCCGGACTGGCCCCGCACGACGCGCTCGCCATCTACGCCGTCATCGCCTACCTGGACTCGGTCGCCGGCGTCTACTTCCCGAAGGGTGGCATGCACGCCGTCCCGAAGGCGATGGCCGGGGCCGCAGAGAAACACGGGGTCACGTTCCGTTACGACACCACCGTCGAGCGGGTAACTGTCGCCAACGGTCGCGCGACAGGCGTGCTGACCACCGACGGTGAGCACATCCCGGCCGACGCGGTGGTCCTCAACCCCGACCTGCCGATCGCCTACCGCGACCTGCTGCCCGCCCGCCGCCAGCGCAAACTGCGCTACTCGCCGTCCTGCGTGGTGCTGCACATCGGCTCCGACCGGTCCTATTCCAAAATCGCACACCACAACATCCATTTCGGTACGGCGTGGAAGGGCACCTTCGACGAGGTGATCCGCAAAGGTCTCCTGATGAGCGAACCGTCACTGTTGGTGACCAATCCTTCGCACAGTGACCCGTCGGTGGCCCCCGAGGGCAGACAGACCTACTACGTACTCGCCCCCACCCCCAACCTGGAAGCCGGGCCGATCGACTGGCACGGTGGCATGGGCCGGCGCTACGCCGACGAGATCATGGGCGTCCTGGAGAACCGGGGCTACATCGGCTTCCGCGACGGCGTCGAAGTCGAACGGATCATCACCCCCGCCGACTGGGCCGACCAGGGCATGGCCGCCGGCACCCCGTTCGCGGCCGCGCACACGTTCGCCCAGACCGGGCCGTTCCGCCCGTCGAACATGCACCCCAGCCTGCCCAACGTCGTCTTCACCGGCTCCGGAACCCAGCCTGGCGTCGGCGTACCGATGGTGCTGATCTCCGGAAAGCTGGCCGCCTCCCGGATCACCGGGGTCGCGTCATGACCTCCCGGGAACAGGACCTGGTCGAACTCGTCGACGAACACGGCACCACCAGCGGGACCGCGACAGTGGCCGACGCCCACGAATCACCCGGGTTGCTGCACCGGGCGTTCTCGGTCTTCCTGCGCGACCCGTCCGGGAAAGTGCTGCTGCAACAGCGGGCCGCCGTGAAGACCCGGTTCCCGCTGCGATGGGGCAACACCTGCTGCGGGCATCCCTCCCCCGGTGAGGAGGTCACCGTCTCCGCGGGGCGGCGGCTCACCGAGGAGCTCGGGATCGCGCCGGTCGCTCTTCGAGAGGTCGGCGTCTACGTGTACTTCGCCGAGGACCCGATCACCGGGCGGGTCGAACGGGAGTACGACCACGTGCTGCTCGGGGAGATTCCCGCCGGCGTCGAATTCCGGCCGGATCCCGGTGAAGTGGCACGACTGCGGTGGATCGAGGTCGAGGAACTGCTGACGGAGACCGGGCGGGCTCCGGAGGCATACGCGCCCTGGCTCGACGGGGTGGCCCGGAGCTTGGCCGCCTCCACCGCCGGGGTCGACTCCGCCGCTTTCATGACCGAGCGGCGGACGGGTGGGCAATGACGGCCTGAGTGCCGGGGCCGCGGCGCGACGTCTCGGCGTCGCGGTGACCACCCTGCGGACCTGGCACCAGAGGTACGGGCTCGGGCCCAGCCGGCACGAACCCGGGCACCATCGGCGCTACACCCGTGAAGACATGGTCCGGCTGCAGGTCATGCAACGCCTCACCGAGCAGGGGGTGGCGCCCGCGGAGGCCGCCGCGTGGGCTCGCCGGTCCCCCGACATGACAGCGCATCCGGTGGTCGCCGGCGAGCCGGACGGTGGCGTACCGGCAATCGCCGGGTCTGACCTTGGTGCGACAGGTCCGGCTCGGCTGGGACCGGCCGGGGGTGGGCAGACCATCGCCCTCGGTCCGCACGCCGACCCGGTCGCCCGCGGACTGGCCCGGGCCGCCATGCGACTGGACGGGCCGGCGATGCGGCACATCCTGGACGCCTCAGTCGCCGGACGGGGCGTGATCCCCACCTGGGAACACGTGATGATGCCGGTGCTGATCGGGGTCGGTGAGCGGTACGAGGCCACCAAACGTTTCGTCGAAGTCGAGCATCTGCTCTCCCGCTCGATCACCGAATCACTGAGCGGCGTACCCCGCCCGTCCCGGGAGATCACCCCACGGGCCCTGCTGGCCGCAGCCGCCGAGGAACAGCACACCCTGCCGTTGGAGGCACTGGCCGCCGCACTGGCCGAGGCCGGAGTCCCCAGCCGGATGCTGGGTGCCCGGCTGCCGTCGCGGGCGCTGCTGGACGCGGTGGAACGTACCGGCCCCGTGGTGGTGGTCCTGTGGTCCCAGCTGCCGTCCACCGGCGAGGTGGCCCAGTGGGAACGACTGCTGGCCCTGCCGCACCCGCCACTGGTGCTCGCCGCTGCCGGACCGGGCTGGCCGGCCCCCGATCTGCCCCCCGCAGTGACCGTCTTCCGGAGCCTCACCGAGGCGGTCCTCATCGTCGCCGCCGCCTGCCGTTGACGTTTTACCTGGTCAGAGGCAGTGCCGCAGAAAAGGGGGATACCGATTTGAAGATCAGTAGGGGCATCGTATATGTTTTACATGCCTCAAGCGGGGGGCGCGAGAAGGGCCCGAACGACCCAGGCCTTGCCGATCACGCAACCAGCGTGGTGTGCAATGATGGTTCAGATGCCCTCATCGTCTAGTGGCCTAGGACGCCGCCCTTTCAAGGCGGTAGCACGGGTTCGAATCCCGTTGGGGGTACTGGTAAGTTACCAGCTAAGCTGGTGACGAACCGAGCAAGGTAAGGTTAGACAGCAGTACAGCAAGGTCCTGTGGAGCAGTTGGAGTGCTCGCCGCCCTGTCAAGGCGGAGGTCGCGGGTTCAAGTCCCGTCAGGACCGCAACAAATATTTACGGCCAGGTAGCTCAGTTGGTACGAGCGTCCGACTGAAAATCGGAAGGTCGGCGGTTCGACCCCGCCCCTGGCCACCAGGCCCCTCGCCGGGCACTGAGCACCGTCCACCTGCTGAAAAGCACGGTGGACGTTTTGCTTTCCAGCCTCGTTCAACTCCTCGAAGTTGACCTCTGAGGACCCCGGATTCCCCATGATCACTGTTCCAAGTGGCATGTTCGATGCACGCCGGTCCACCCTCTCATCGCCGCAGTCGGTCGTCGCCCAGGAGGATGACGTGTGCCACATCGAGCCCTCGGCGCTGCGCAACTGACACGGCCACGCACACGCCGCAAGGGGGCCCATTCTGTGGCAAGCCGCAAAGCGGCACGGCAGCAACTTCACGGTGACCATCCGGCGTGCGGCGGCAATGTACGTTCGGGAGCCGTTCGTGCCGATGATCTTCGAAGGTAGTGATTCGTGGGTGCGGGGACAGAGTCGCGGGTAGTGGGTCGCCGGATGCTCGATCGGCTATTCGTCGATGGGCGGGCCGCGGTGTCCGCCGGAACGCACGGCGTCCAGACTCCACCGGACGAGGGCGGGCCGCGCTGGGGCCTGTCCGTTCTCCTGCGTCCTGACCCGGCGTCTTCGGAGAACCTGGCTAGTACGGCGCATGAGGCGGCCCGCATCGCCGGCGGGAGCCACTGGATAACCGGCGCGAAGGACAGCACGCACCTGACGATGCGGACACTGGAACCCTGGCGAGAAACAGTCGCACCCGATGACGTCCTCATGAACCGGTACGCCAACGCGCTCGCCGTGGCAGCCGCCCAGGTCGGGCCGCTGAGATTCGATGTCGTCGGGCTGACCCTGACGCCAGGATCGGTGATGGCTCACGCGGTACCGGTCGACGGCCAAGCGGACCGGTTGGCAGACGCGTACACCGACGCAATGGGGGCGGATGGCTGGTACGAGAACAGCCGCGGCGTCCTTCGAGACTTCTGGTACCTGAACCTGCTCCACTTCGCGGACGCGATTCAGCACCCCGACCGGCTCATCGCCTGGGTAGCGGAGCGCCGAGACCACGACATCGCCGCGGTCGTCGTCAACGAGATGCAGCTCGTCCACTGGCGGTTCTCTGGCAATGGCATGCGCCCTGTGCCGATCACGACGGCACACCTCGTCTGAATCGCGACCACAAGCCAGCACGGTCAGCCAGGTCGGGGAACCCTTCCTCCGCCTGAATAGTGGCCGGTGCGCCGGCCGATGCCGGGCGGAGCCCGCCAGCAGGCCGAGCGCAGCCCGCGCCGCGCTTGCGTGACGCCTTGATTCATAACAGGCAGACTCGGCAGTACTGACCACTCACGACGGTCTCACGCCCCCTGGCCACCAGGCTCTTCGCCGGGCACTGCGCACCGTCCACCTGCTGAAAAGCACGGTGGACATTCTGCGTTCCGGTCTTCTGGTGACCGCGATTCCCGCCAGTTTTCTGGTGCAGGACGATCGGAGACGCGATCCTGATCGGTCAGTGTTCGGTTTCGTAGCGGGTCAGCAGCACGCCGCCGGGGAATGCGCGGGTTTCCGCCAGGGTCAGGTTCACCCGGCCGGGCAGAGTAGCGAAGAACGGTATTCCGCCACCGATCAGGACCGGGTGGGTGACCAGCACGTACTCGTCGATCAAGCCGGCTCGCATGGCGGCTGCGGCAAGGGTGGCGCCGCAGATGTCCATGGGGCCGCCATCCACTGTCTTCAGACGGGCGATCTCGGGGACCGCGTCGCCGGTGACCAGGCGGGCATTCCAGTCGACCGGAACGGACTTGGTGGAGAACACCACCTTCGGCATGGCCCGCCAGCGGCCGGCGTATTCGATCTGTGCCGGGGTGGCGTCCGGTTTCTGGTCGGCGGTCGGCCAGTGGGAGCTCATTCCCTCCCACAGTCGGCGGCCGTACAACGCTGTGTCTGTCGCACCCACCCGGTCGGACCACCACTGGAACAGTTCGTCGTTCGGCACGGTCCAGCCGAGGTCGTCGCCGGGGCCGGCGACGTAGCCGTCCAGGCTCAGGTTCATGGCGAAGGACAGTTTCCGCATGCTGTCAGCCTTCCGTGAGGTCGGTACCTGAAGTACCGGTCGGTACCCGGAGTACAGACCAGCACGGTGCGGCGGAATCATCGGTGCGGCCACGCCGAGAGCGCGCTGCGCGGACGTGAAACAGCCCGGCCGTTCCCACGGCCGGGCTGTTCAAGGGTGGAGCTTAGGGCTTCAAGAATGAGGCTTCAGGGCCGGAGCTTCAAGGCCGGAGCTTCAAGGGGCGGAGCGGAAGATCAGTGGAACGCGGAGGTGGAGGCCACACCGGCCTTGTCGAGCAGCTCGAACCACTTCTCGATGGTCCGGGCCTCGACACCGTTGGTCTTGGCGCCCTTGAGAGCCAGCGCGAGGTCGATGCCGCCGTTGCCGAAGATCTTGTCCTTGGCCTTGGCGTTGCCGACCGGGCGGAAGTTCTTGGTGTTGATCGACTCGCCGATCAGGACGTCGTGGCCGGCGCCACCGATCAGGGTGTCGTTACCGGTCCAGCCCTGGACGATGTCGTCACCGGCACCGGCGCTGACGACGTCGTTGCCGGAGTCCGCCTCGATCTCGTCGTCGCCCGCGCCGCCATAGATCTTGTCATTGCCCGCGCCGCCGAAGATCTTGTCGGCGCCGCCGAGGCCGTAGATCTTGTCGTTGCCGGCACCGCCCCGCAGGCTGTCGGCGCCACCGCCGCCGAAGATGGTGTCGTTGCCGGCGCCGCCGCTGACGGACAGCCGGACAGCCGTCTTGTTCACCACGGCGTCGTTCTTGTCGCCGAGGGTGACACTCACCGAGGTGAGCGCGCTGGTGATCTTGCACCGGACCCGGGTCTTGTCGCCAGCGACCTGCTGGCAACCCGCCGAGGCCGGCTTGAGGGCGACCTTGTCGTCGATGACGATGGTCGAACCGGAGACGGCGATGGTGACGGCATTGGCCTTGCCGGCGGCGGCCTTGTAGACCACCTGGGTGTCACCGCTGGCGAGCTTCACGGTGCCGGTCGCGGCGGCGGCCTGAGCCGGGGCGGACAGGAACGCGGCGGTGCCGATCGCCGCAGCGGTCGCGCCGATCAGGGCAAGGGCGCGGCGGTTGATCAGGTTCATGGAGGTCCCCCGTGTCGTCTGGCCTGGAATCAGATCCGGCCAGTGAAGGTCATCATCGTAGAACGATACCGTTCCGACGTGGCGCCCCGTTTTCAGTGATACAGGTCACTGTTCGGGCGCCTCATGGTATAGACGGACGCCGGGCCTTCAGGGGTTACACAAAAACAAAGAACGGCCCGGCGATATCGCCGGGCCGTTCTTTCAGGACTGTCCAGATCAGCCGATGGCGACCGGCACGGCCCGGGCCAGCGGCATCTCCAGCGCGGCCTCGCTCGGCACCGAAGCGGCCGAGGCGGAGGCGGCCGACGCCGACTCCGGAACAGCGGTGAAGTACTCGCAGCCGGACGTCTTCGACTTCTTGGTGGAGATCAGGCAGATGTCGACGTTCGCGCCACCGTAGAGCTTGTCGGCCGCGTTCGCCGAACCATTCGAGATGACCTTGCCCTTGACGACCTTGTAGTGCTCGCCGACCAGGTCGTCGTCACCGGCGCCGCCGGAGAGCATGTCGTTGCCGGCGTTACCGATCAGGAGGTCGTTGCCGGTCCCCCCGTAGATCTTGTCGTTGCCGGAGTAGCCGAGGATCCGGTCGGAGCCGGTCCCGCCGTCGATGGTGTCGGAACCGGTCTGACCCTGGATCAGGTCGTTCCCGTTGCCGCCGTAGATCTTGTCGTTACCGGCTCCACCGGCGATCTGGTCGCTGCCCGCGCCGCCGCTGATGTAGTCGGCACCGGAGTGGCCGAGGAGCAGGTCGTTGCCACCGCCACCGTAGAGCTTGTCGTTGCCGGTGCTGCCCTGCAGCTCGTCGGCACCGGAGCCACCGATCAGGGTGTCGTTGCCCGCGCCGCCACCGGCGAGCATGGGCACGCTCGTGTAGTTGCGGACGTAGTCGTTCTTGTCGCCGAGCGCCACGCTGATCAGCTTGGTCTTGGCGGAGGTGGTGCAGCGGACCTTCGTCGAGTCGACCCGCTTGCAGCCCCGGCCCGCGCTGATCGCGGTGACGTCGTCGATGGTGACGGTGCGGCCCGAGATGGTGACCTTGACCTTGTTCACCTTGCTCATCAGCGCCTGGAACACGACGGTGTCCGTACCGTAAACCCGCGCCAGGCCACTGGTGGCCGCCTGGGCCGGGCCGGCGAACAGTGCGGATGAGGCGACGACTGCGGCACCGAGGCCGAGAGAGACGAGAGTTCTGCGGTACTTGACGTTCATGGGATCCCCCGTTCGAGACTGCTGGTGGAGCGGTTAGGACGGTACCGTTCCGCCGCTACTCCGCAAAGACCGTCTCATGAATGTGTCCAGCTCAACAACCCACTTCAGCGCCCCATCGGCCAGCCAGCGGTCGCATAACCACACGAACCCGGTCAACCCCTGACAAGTCACGGATAGCCGGAATCGGACCACAGTCGAAACCTCGGCCCGTGGCGACCAGATGCAGGGACTCCGGCATCGACTCCGGCTCCACTCCGGCCAGTTGCTCCGGATCGTTGGACACCCGCTCGCGGAACCTGTCGTACGCCTCCTCGCGGGTCTCCAACCGGACTCCCGACCCGTCCGGCAGACGGGCGAGCGCGTCCCGGGCGGCATCCCGCTGTTTCGGGGCCGCGTCGGGTTCGAGGTACACCGCGACGGTGAATTCGCGTTCCGGTGTGTAGCGCCATCCAGAGAGGAGCATCGCCGTGGTGGACCCGACCGAACCGAGCACCACCGCTCCGGCAGCCACCGCGAAAAGCCGCACCCAGCGAGGGGGTCCGTCATTCGTCGGGTGTGGATCAGTCATGATCCGCAAGCTATCTCAACACCTCCACCGAGTTGTCCACAGGCCGACACGGGGCACTTGAAGGCCATCCGCCGTTACTTCAGAGTGTTGTCGGGATCGGTCAGCCGGACGCGAGGAGGCGTCACTGTGGATGGGTTCACCAACGAGGCGGAACAGACGGCCTACCACCTGGCCGAGGCACTGAGCGAGAAGGCGCACTCGTGCATGCGGAGCGCCGAGGAGGCGGCCGAGGCGTTCCGGACCGGCAAGATGGCGATGCGCCGCCAGTTCAAGACTCGCGGATTCTCCGAGGTGGAGGCCGACATACGCTGGTCGGGAACCGCTCAGGCGACCCGGGCGATAGCCGACAACAACTTCTTCATGTCACAGGCGTCGATGTACAACAACGCGGCCGCCGCGCAGTACGCGAAGGCGCTCTATCACAAGAGCTGATCAGGCGGCCCGGTGCCGCAGCGTCGCCACCGTCGACCCGGCGAGGGCGAGCAGGCAGTCCGGCAGGGTCCCGTCGGCGATCGCCGCTCCGAAGAGCGCCTCACCGGTCGGGAAGTCGCCGTTGACGTAGGCGCTGACGAACCGTGCCACCCAGCGCTTGTCGTAACGAGCGTCGTCGATCCCGGGGAACTCCAGGGTCCACGCTCCACCCGGCTGCACCTGCCCGACCATCGTCGCGGCCAGGCACCAGGCGACGTCCCAGGCCCCGACGACACCCTCCCGGTCGACGACCGCGTCGAAGGTGTCGGCCACAGCCGTGCTGTCGCCGCTGAGCGCACACTGCAGGACCTGCGCGGCGTCGTCGAATGCGGTCTGTGGTACTTCGGTCACGTCAGAAAAGGTACGTCGGGCGGTCAAGCTGCGCACCCCGAAAGGGGGGTGTCAGGCACCACGGAGGAGACACGTGATCCGGGCCGTGCAGACACGGTCGCCGGCCTCGTCGGTGAGGACCACCTCGTAGGTCGCCACCGTACGGCCCCGGTGCACCGGTGTGGCCACCCCGGTGACCAGCCCGGACCGGGCCGCCTTGTGGTGGGTGGCGTTGATGTCGACACCGACGGCGAAGGGCCGGTCCACGGTACGGCCGTGCAGCACCGCACCGACCGAACCGAGCGTCTCGGCGAGCACGCACGAGGCACCACCGTGCAACAACCCGTATGGCTGGGTGTTGCCTTCGACGGGCATGATGCCAACCACCCGATCCGCGGTGGCCTCGGTGATCTCGATACCCATCCGTTCCGCGAGCGCACCGCCACCACCGCTGGTGAACAGGTGTTGCTTGCCGTCCTCAGCGATATCCACGTCGGCGTACGTTACGCCGGTCACGCGCCTCGACCAGCGATACCGGTCACAGGATCCGGGACTGATCGATTGAACCGCTGGGTACTGACCGGTCGTACCGGCCGGCACCACCCGGCTGACGAGAGGAGCACCATGAGCGAGCCGCAGGGCACCGAGACCCCCGAGGTGATCGAGACCCGGGGCGACGACCGCGTCGACCTGCTCACCAGCGACGCGAACGGCGACGGCAAGATCGACGTGTGGGTGTCCGACACCGACGGCGACGGCAAGCCCGACCTGTACCAGTTCGACACCGACGGCGACGGCAAGGTCGACGTCACCATGGTCGACCTGGACGAGGACGGCACCCCGGACCACATCATCGACGGCGACGGCGGCCACCCGCCGCTGACCGTCTGACTCACGAGCCGCCCAGCGCTGACAGGACCACCCAGAGGACCGCGAGGGCGACGACCGCGGTTCCCGCGGTGGACGCGGTGTGCCGCCACGAACGTGCGCCCTCGATCGCCTCGGGATACCCCAGGGCGACGAGGGCGGCACGGCTCTCCAGCACCCGATCGGCACTGGCGGGGAGCGCATGAAGCCCAGGGAGTTCGGGGTCGGGTGGCAAGGCACGGCTCAACTCGACGGCGAGGGCTGCCTGCGCGCGCTGCAACCGCCGTACCGCAATCCGGGCTTCTCGTCCTGCACTGGCCGCGGCGTGCCGCCGGGCCGCACCCCGCCGCGCACCCGAACCCAGCACCCGTAGTTCGTTGTCGGTGATCAGTCCGGGGTCCCGGACCGTGGCCAGGATCCCCACGTAGTAGGCCGCCTCCCGGTCGTGCGCCCGGCGCACCAGGTAGAGGACCAGCACCAACGGCGGAAGACCTTTGACGAGCAACACCGCCAGTACGGCCGGCACGCTGTCCCCGAAGCTGTCCCGCAGGATCGGTGAGTTCCACAGCGAATGTGACGCCCAAGCCCCGAGCAGGGCGAGAGCGGCCACTCCGATCCGCTGCGGGCGCCCGCGGTCCCGCCGGACCACGAGATAGCCGATGCCGGCGCCGGCCAGCGCGCCGAACAGGGTGTGACTCCAGATCCCGGCCAGGAAGCCGCGTACCAGGAACGTGGTGATCACCGGCTGTACCCGGTCGCCGAGCCCGGCCTGCTGCACCGCGCCGACCGCGAACACCACGTCCTCGACGATCTGGAAACCGAGGCCGACCAGGGCGCCGTAGACGATGCCGTCGAGCACGCTGTTCACCTGGGCCCGGGCGATCAGCACGATCGCCACCACGCCGAGTGTCTTGGCGATCTCCTCGACGGTGGGCCCGGCCAGCGCGGCACCCCATTCGGCGGCCAGGTCGGGGGAGCCCAGTTTGGCTATCAGGTTGTCCAGGGCGGTGCTGCCGGGGATGGAGACACTGGTGGCGACGAGCCCGCCCCAGGCGAAGGCGAGGACACGCAGGCCGGCCGGTTCCCGTTCCAGGAAGTCGAGTTCCGCGAGGAAGAGCCAGAACGGCACGGCCAGCAGACCGAACATCACGATCGCGGTGAGGGTGGCGAGCGGGTAGGTCCGGAAGAACAGTGCGGTGATCTGCGAGATCCGGACCGCACCGACGGCGAGCAACGTGACGACGATCCAGAAGGCGGGCTGCCGGACCAACGCCACCGACCGAGGTGCCCCGGGCCGTACCGCCTCGCTCATCGAGTCTCGTAGCGCAAGGTCGGAAGGACTGATGACAGGTCGGCGTCGTCGCCGGTGGCGGTGACCTCGATGATCAGCCCGTGGGCGACGAAGACGGCGTAACGCCCGTCCCGGTCGCCGGCGGTGTAGCCGCCCTGGACTCCGGCGAGCCCACCGGCGGTGGAGACGGCGAGCTGGGTTCCGGTGATCTGGTGACCGGAGATGCCGGTGATGCGCTGGCGCAACCGGACGGCGGCAGCGGTCAGGTCACCGGCGAAGGGTTCCACGTCGATCGCGTAGCGCATCTGACCGACCCGGAAGAGGGCGGTGCCGCGGACGGTGCCGGGGCGGGTGCCGGTGACGTCGAGTGTGGCACCGGGCGGCGGCACGACGGTGACTCCGGCGCCGACCCGGTAGGGCTCGCCGGGCGTGACCGGGCGCTCGGCCGGCACGGCTCGGTCCAGCACCGGCAGACCGAAGGCGAGAGCGGCCAGGATCGATGCCAGTGCGAGTGAGATGGGAAGACCGATGGTGCCGGGAAGATCGGTGAGTTGACGCCGAGGAACCTTCCCCATCCGTCCAAGCTAACGGCGGTTACCCGCCGTTGTCCGGCGAACCACTGACCGCCCACAGTGGAGTAAGGATCAACCTGGCAGATTACGGATTTGTCCGTTTTATCGAAAGGTGCTGTGCCGGTACCGATGCGGTGAGCCATACCCCGTTGTCACTGCGGTGGAAGAGGTCACCCGCCGCGGCCATCACCCCCGCCGCAACACGGAACACCACCACGTCCGGCGAGCGCCGGCGGCCGACTGTCACCGCCGTCGGAACATCAACCGAGAGGTGTACGTGGGACCGGCTCCGTGGCCGCAGCCCCTCCCGCATGATCGCGTCGAGGTTCGCCCGCGGCGTGCCGTGGAACAGCTCGGCAGGCGGCGGCGCGGGCGGCAGGGCCAGATCGACCCCGACTCGCCGGGAGTGCCCCTGGCTGGCCCGGATCCGGTCGACGCCGTCCGGCCCGGTGGCGACCGCGAACCGGGACTTGTCGTTGTGCTCGACCACGAAGTCGAGCTGCGCCCGGGTCATCCCGAGCGCCTTGATCAGATCGGCGACCGGTACCCAGCCGTTCGTGTCGAGGGTCAAGCCGGCGGTCTCCGGCCGGTGCCGCAGCACCAGGGACATCCGTTTACTGAGTTTCACGTGGTCAGCTGTCATACATCGAGCTCCATGACCGCAAGGTAGTACGGGTGGTCCCGGTCGTCGATCGATTTCAGCCGCCACCCGGTGCCGTCCAGCAGCGCCCGTAGCTCGCCGGCTGAACAGTTCAGGTAGTCGAACCAGTCGGTGGCCACCTCCCGGTACCGCAACCGGAGCCGCAACTGCCCGCCGAGCCGCCCCCGGGCCCGGTTGTCCCGGTGGTATGCCACGTGCAGCGGATCGGTGGTGCCGTACGGGTCGGTGCCCTGCGCGACGATCCGGGCCCCGGGTGCGGCCAGCCGGGCCAGGGCGGCCAGCAGGACGGGTGCCCGCTCCGGGCTCTCCAGCAGGCCGAGGTTGTTGCCGAGCAGCAGGAACGTGTCGTACCGGACGGTGGCCCGGGAGAACTCGTCGACGGTGGCGAGCACCGTGTCGCGGACTCCCCGCCGCCGGGCCACCTCGATCGCGCCGAGTGAGGTGTCCAGCGCGGTCACCGCGATCTGCCGGTTCTGCAGTTCGAGCGCGATCCGTCCGGCGCCCGCGCCGATGTCCAGCGCCCGGCCCCGGCAGAGTCCCACGGCCCGGTGGTCGAACGGTCGCCACTCGTCCGGTTCGCTCAGGTAGTGCTCGGCCGGGGCCCCGTTGATCAGGCCGTCGTCCCGCTCGATCACCTCGATCACCGGCCGGGGCCAGCGCCCGCCGGCCAGGGGCCGGGGCCCGACTCCGGTGTGTACCGCCCACGCGTCTCGGATCATTTCGCCGAAGGCGTCCCCGATGATCGGTCCAGTCATGGTCAATACTCTTTAACCATGACCGCACTGGAGCAACTCGGGTCGGAACAATACGTCCTTCTCACCACGTTCCGCCGCGACGGGCGGGCTGTCGCCACCCCGCTCTGGGTCGTCCCGGACGGCGCCGGACTGGGGTTCTGGACGGTGGCGGACAGCGGCAAGGTCAAACGGATCCGTAACAGCGGGCGGGTCACCGTCGCCGCCTGCGACATGCGGGGCAACCCCACCGGCGGGGACGTCGTCGAGGCCACCGCGACCATCGGCGATCAGGCCGATCTCCAGCGGGTCGGCGCCGGCATCAAGAAGAAGTACGGCCTGTTCGGCCGGCTGACCATGCTCGGCAGCCGGCTGCGCCGGGGTGCCGACGGCACCATCGCCGTGCTGATCCGGTGATCAGTGATCACCCGGTAGAGAGACACCGAGGGCACCGGCAGTAGCCGGCGCCCTCGGTGTTCGTTTGATCATTGAACGAAGAAGGGGCGATCGCCTTCCCCAGCGCTCGCCCCTTGCAACGATGTTTCGGTCGACTACGGTCAGTCGCCTTGGCGCTGCGTGGGGATCTGCCCCTGCAGCAGGGCGCGGACCTCCGACTCCCGGTAACGACGGTGGCCGCCGAGCGTGCGAATTGCGCTGAGCTTGCCCGCCTTCGCCCACCGGGTAACGGTCTTCGGGTCGACTCGGAACATCGACGCCACCTCGGCCGGCGTTAGTAGCGGCTCAGGATCGTGCGTACGCGATGCCATCGGTCACTCCTCCACATGTGCCTAAAAAACATCGGCCGGGGTCCCGCCGGCCGGTGCGTCTCTCATGGTCCGGCTAGTCCCCGATGTCCGACATGGGCCGAACGGACGAACGTCCCCAGATAGACGGATGAAGCATGCCCGATTTTTGCGCGTTTTCTACGCCAGATAGTGCCACGTTTAGTCCGATTATCACGCTTCGGCCACCGGCGATTACGAAGAGTGTTCGCTTCGGGAGCGTTCCCACGGGCCGCGAATCGTACGAGTCTGTCCTATTTCCGCAGGTCAATTGCATCGCTCAAGAAGCTGGACAAGTCGCCACCGCGCCACCAGCTTCTCGTAAGCCTCACTAGCTGACTCAGCGTCACCGCGAGAAAGTGCCGAAAGTCCGGCTGACACCAATCCGGGGGAATCGTCCTCGGCGAGTTCGTCCTCCGGGAGAAGGTTGACGAGACCGCCGTAGTCCAGCTCGACCACCGACCGCGGATGGAACTCCTCCAGCCACCGGGTGCCCTCCTCGACGGCCTCGGTGATCGGGGCGTCGCCGAGCGACTTGCGCAGCGTCGACACCGCCCGGTGCGCCCTGCGGCGGGCCTTGGAGATCTCGGTCCGGTAGCGCAGCACCCGCCGGCGTCCGGTCAGCGCGATCTCCCGCTCCTCCAGGTCCACGAACGCGAACCAGCGCAGCGGAACACCCCAGGTGGCGATCTGCTCGTGCACCCGGGGCACACCCTGCTCCAGCACCTTGGCGCCGCTACGCCAGTCCTCCACCACCGCTTTCGCCTGCCCGGCCAGCACCGGCGGGACGAAGGCATCGGCAAGGACCGCGGGCACCCCGTCACGCGCGCTCAGCGCCGCCTCGGCCACCCGCAGCCGCAGGTTCCACGGGCAGACCAGCACTGTGCCGTCCCACTCCAGCACGTAGGCCTCGTCGGGCAGATCGGGCAGCCGGGTCCAGCCGGCTCCGAGCGCCTCCAGGACGGCGGTGCGCTGCCGGGCCGGGCCCTCGACCAGACCCAGATCGCGACCCTCGCGGGCGTAGTCGCGCCAGAAGACCTGCCGCTCCCGATCGAAGGCGGTCAGGGGTTCGTAAACCCGTAGGTACGACGCGAACAGTGACGGCACGGCGGAAGTCTTTCACGAATCCGGCCGGGTGGAACTTCCCGCGCTGACGTAATCGGCGCGCCATCCGCACGGATACGCTCCAGATACCGGCACCACCCCCGCCGGGATCATGGCCCCACGAAGGCCACGCAACAGATCAGGAGAGTTGAACATGGATGTGTTCGACGTCAACGAGCACGAACAGGTCGTCTTCTGCCAGGACCGGGTCTCCGGCCTCAAGGCGATCATCGGGATCTACTCGACGGCGCTGGGCCCGGCACTCGGCGGCACCCGTTTCTTCCCCTACGAGAGCGAGGCGGCTGCCCTCGCCGACGTGCTGAAGCTGTCCCGCAGCATGGCCTACAAGAACGCGATGGCCGGTCTGGACCTCGGTGGCGGCAAGGCGGTCATCTGGGGCGACCCGGCACAGATCAAGAGCGAGGCCCTACTACGGGCGTACGGGCGGTTCGTCGAGTCGCTGAACGGCCGCTACTACACCGCCTGTGACGTCGGGACCTACGTGCAGGACATGGACATGGTGGCCCGTGAGACGCGGTACGCGACCGGCCGCAGTGTCGAGCACGGCGGCGCCGGCGACTCCTCGGTGCTCACCGCCTGGGGTGTCTTCCAGGGCATGCGGGCCGCCGCCGAGCACACCTGGGGCACTCCGTCGCTGAACGGCCGCACGGTCGGTGTCTCCGGTCTCGGCAAGGTCGGCAAGTACCTGACCGGTCACCTGCTCGACGACGGCGCCCACGTGATCGCCACCGACGTCAGCGAGGCCGCCCTGGCGTGGGCCCGCACCACCCACCCGCAGGTCCAGCTGGTCGCCGACACGACCACGCTGATCACCTCGGACATCGACGTCTACGCGCCGTGCGCCCTGGGCGGTGCACTCAACGACGACACGGTTCCGGTGCTGCGGGCCAAGGTGGTGACCGGTGGCGCCAACAACCAGCTCGCCCACTCCGGCATCGGCAAGCTCCTGGAGGACCGGGACATCCTGTACACCCCGGACTACGTGGTGAACGCCGGTGGCGTGATCCAGGTGGCCGACGAGATCCACGGTTTCGACTTCAGCCGGGCGAAGCTGCGGGCGACCGGGATCTTCGAGACCACCCGGCGCATCCTGAAGCTGGCCGGCGACGAGGGGGTGCCGCCGGCGATCGCCGCCGACCGGCTGGCCGAACGGCGCATGGCGGAGGTCGGCCGGCTGCGGTCCATCCATCTGGGCTGAGGTGCGCAAAAGGCACGCCGCGCGTCGAAAAAAGGGCCTGTCGGAAGGTCAACCGCGACGCGCGGCAGTGTCACACGCAACCCGAGGTGCCGAACTAGGCATCGTCCATGTACCGTAAGACCCACGAGAGATGCCTGACGTCATCGGGGCCCAGCCTTCGGGCTGCCCCGAATTCTGTGCGAGGGGGTCGAGCCATGGGGCGCGGCCGTGCTAAGGCCAAGCAGACGAAGGTGGCCCGGGAGTTGAAGTATCACTCCCCGAACACCGACCTCACCGCCTTGCAGCGCGAGTTGGCGGGTTCAACCCACCAATCGGACCGTCATTTCGACGACGACAACGAAGAGTTCGTCGACGATGACGAGGACGATGACGACGCTGCTGAAGACCAGGATCCCTGGTCACCTTCAAGGCGGAGCTGACCCTGTTTCGTACAGAGCACGCGGTTGACCGCGTGCTCCCGTGTGTCACGTGGTCAGGTTTACCTACGGTCGAATCAACGGAAGCCCACGCGGGCATGCTCGCGTGGGCTTCGACCGACAGCGCTTCAGCGCGGCCGGTTGTTCCAGTTGTAGAACGTAGGGATGTTTTCAAAGTGGTTCCAGGCGCACACCGCCGTGCCGCCATCGCTGGGTGACTCCTCGGCACGTTGCTGCCTGGCAGTCTCCGCCTCCGCGATGAGCGCCGACAGCCCGGCCCGAGTGTCGTGCACCCGTGCCGTCACCGGATCCGTCTCCACGCCGTCAGACAGCCGTGGCTTCGTGATCTCGGGCATGGTCCAGCACTCCCTCCAGTAGGCGAATCTTGCTGTTCCGGCAGTGGTTCGTCGTGGTGCCGTCGAACCTGCCGTGTTCGAAGTAGCGGTTCGCCGCATGCGCGCCGCCACAGAAGCCGAAGTAGGGGCACGTGTTCCGGCACGCTTCAATCCCGCGCAGGAACTCCTGTATCCACGGTGTCCCGGACGCGCCGGCGAGTATCTCGGGCAGCGGCTTGGTGAGCACGTTGCCACTGGTGAAGTCGCCGTACCGGGGATCGTGGAACCCGGCCAGTTCGGGCGAGAGCAGCACGACCGAGCCGTCATGGGCGATCGTGGGTATCGGGTCCAGTCGCCGGGGCAGCAACGCGTCGGCGTTCCCGTCCAGGACGGCAGCCGCGTAGCGCAGCGTCCACTCCACCTCCCGCAGGTGGATCGTGGGCTCCCGGCGCCAGGCGGTGACCAGTTCCGCCCAGAAGGCGCTCACCGCGGCCGGGTCGTGCCGGTTGAGCCGGGTGTTGACGCCCTCGGTCTCCTCCACGTTGATGCCGAGCACCTCGCAGCCCAGGCCGAGGAAGTAGTCGTACAGCTCGGTGGCGACGCCGGGACGCGGGTCACCGACCACGCAGAGGGTGGAGAACGGGATGTCGTGCGACCGGAGCCGTCCGATGCCGCGGGCGATCAGGTCGTAGGCGGGACGGCCGGCCCAGTCCACCCGGTCGCCGTTGCGTTCCCGGGGCCCGTCCACGCTGACGCTGACCCGGACGTCGTGCTCGGTGAAGAACGCGCACCACTCGTCGTCTATCAGCGTGGCGTTGGTCTGGATGTGGTGTTCCACGCCGGCCCCGAAGGGTGCGAAGAGGGCGGCCAGATGGGCCCGGCCGGTGGCGAGCGGTTCCCCGCCGTGCCAGACCACCGAGAATCTGCCGGTACGGGCGAAGCCGGCGACTCCAGCAGCGACCGCCTCGGCGACCGCCACCGTCATCTTCCGGTTCTCCCGGCGGAACGGCAGATAGCAGTATTCACACGCCAGATTGCACAGCGTAGTGGGCTGCATGACCACGTAGCCGGGTTCCGCCGAGATGCCCCGCATCCCGCTCCACGCGACAGCCATGGTCATGCACACTCCCGTCCGGCACTCACGACCAGAACCATAGGCCCGGTAGTCCACCGCAAAGCGAAAGATCCGCATGTGCCGGACATCGACACACGCGGATCATTTCACGTTGGAGCGCTCAGCCGCGCGTGTAGGAGCCCATCATCTGGACGTTGCCCTCACCCTCGATGACCTCACCGACCTGCCACGCCTCGATGCCACGGCCGGTCAGGTAGGCCATCGCCCGGTCCGCGTCGTCGGAGGAGACGACGGCGAACATGCCGACGCCCATGTTGAAGGTGGCTTCCATCTCGGTGTCCTCGATCCGGCCCTTCGCCTGGATCAGATCGAAGATCGGCTGCGGGCGCCAGGTGGAGCGATCCACCACGGCGTCCATGTTGGCGGGCAGGACCCGGTTCAGGTTGCCGGGGATACCACCGCCGGTGACGTGCGAGAACGCCCGGACGTCGGTCTCCTCGATCAGGCCCAGGCAGTCCTTGGCGTAGATCTTGGTGGGGGTGAGCAGCTCCTCACCCAGGGTGCGCTGGGTGCCGAAGTCGTCGACAACGGTGTCCAGGCGCATCCGGCCGGCGCCCAGCAGCACGTGCCGGACCAGTGAGTAGCCGTTGGAGTGCAGACCGGACGAGCGCATCGCGATGACCGCGTCGCCCAGCTCGACCCGCTCCTTGCCGAGGATCTCGCTCTCCTCGACCACACCGACACCGGTGGCGGAGACGTCGTACTCGTCCGGGCGGAGCACACCCGGGTGCTCGGCGGTCTCGCCACCGAGCAGGGCACAGCCGGCGTAGCGGCAGCCGTCGGCGATACCGGCACCGATCTCGGCCACCTTGTCCGGGACGACCTCACCGCAGGCGATGTAGTCGAGCAGGAACAGCGGCTCGGCGCCGCAGGCCACCAGGTCGTCGACGACCATGGCGACCAGGTCGATGCCGATCGTGTCGTGGATGTCCAGCTGCTGGGCGATGACCAGCTTGGTGCCCACACCGTCGGTGGACGAGGCCAGGATCGGGCTCTTGTACTTCGCGGTGTTCAGCCGGAACAGGCCGGAGAAGCCGCCCAGGTCACCGATCACCTCGGGCCGGGTGGTCTTCTTGACCTTCGACTTCAGCAGCTCGACGGCACGGTCGCCGGCCTCGATGGAGACACCCGCGGCCGCGTACGTGGCCGAGCGCTTGCGCACTCCGCGCCCGGATCCGGCCGTCCAGGGCTGACGGTCGCCTCCTTCGGCGCCGTTGGATCCGGCACTACTGCGCTCGGACACGTGCGTCACGGTTCTCCCCTTAGCGGTTCTGTGTAACTGAAGGTCACGGGTGGTGCAGCGCGGTCGCGCCGCCGGGACTGCCGACCAGCGGCTCGGCCGCCGACAAATCTTCGTAGTCCGACTCGAGCTCGGCGACCGCGGCGGTGGCCGTCTCGGGGGTGGCACCCGGCATCGCCGCCCGGCGGCCCACACCCTCCAGGACATGCTTCCCGATCAGGTCCTCGGTAGGCAGCTCGATCGGGTACCGGCCGTCGAAACAAGCCATGCAGAGCCGGGACTTCGGCTGCTCGGTGGACTGGACCAGGTTGTCGAGCGAGACGTAACCCAGACTGTCGGCACCGATCGACCGGCGGATGCCGTCGATCTCCAGACCGTTGGCGATCAGTTCGGCCCGGGTCGCGAAGTCGATGCCGTAGAAACACGGCCACTTGACCGGCGGCGACGAGATCCGGACGTGGATCTCGAGAGCCCCGGCCTCACGCAGCATCCGGATCTGGGCCCGCTGGGTGTTGCCGCGCACGATCGAGTCGTCGATCACCACGATCCGCTTTCCGCGGACCACCTCGCGCAGCGGGTTCAGCTTCAGCCGGATACCGAGCTGGCGGATGGTCTGCGACGGCTGGATGAAGGTCCGGCCGACGTAGGCGTTCTTCATGAAACCGGCGCTGTACGGGATACCGGACGCCTCGGCGTAGCCGATCGCGGCCGGGATGCCGGACTCGGGCACACCGATCACCAGGTCGGCTTCGACCGGGTGCTCCTTGGCCAGCTTGCGGCCGACCTCGACGCGGGCGGAGTAGATGTTCCGGCCCGCGATCGTGGTGTCCGGGCGGGCGAGGTAGACGTACTCGAAGAGGCAGCCCTTGGGCTCGGGGGCCGCGAAGCGGCTGGACCGCAGGCCGTGCTCGTCGATCGCGATGATCTCGCCCGGCTCGACCTCGCGGACGAAGCTGGCGCCGGTGATGTCCAGCGCTGCGGTCTCGCTCGCGACGACCCAGCCGTGCTCCATCCGGCCGAGCACCAGCGGGCGGACCCCCTGGGCGTCACGGGCGGCATAGAGGGTGTGCTCGTCCATGAAGACGAAGCTGAAGGCACCGCGCAGGGTCGGCAGCAACTCCAGCGCGGCGGCCTCGACCGAGAGATCGGGACGACCGGCGAGCAGCGTGGTGACCAGAGCGGTGTCGGATGTGGCGTCGCCCACTTCAAGGCCGCGGTCAGCGACCTCCTTGGCGAGTTCGGCCGTATTGACCAGATTTCCGTTGTGCGCCAGGGCGATCGTCGTCCCGGCCGGAGTGGCCCGGATGGTGGGCTGGGCGTTCTCCCAGTTCGAGCCACCCGTCGTGGAGTAGCGTGCGTGACCGATCGCCAGGTGGCCGCGGAGGCTGGCGAGCGTCGGTTCGTCGAACACCTGGGACACCAGGCCGATGTCCTTGTAGACCACCACGCCGGAGCCGTCGCTGACAGCGATTCCGGCGGCTTCCTGCCCCCGGTGCTGCAGTGCGTAGAGCCCGAAGTAGGTCAGTTTGGCGACCTCCTCCTCGGGCGCCCAGACACCGAAGACGCCACAGGCGTCCTGGGGGCCGCGCTCCTGGGGGTCGAGATCGTCGGTCAACAGGCCGTCGCCTCGGGGCACCTGTTCGCTCCCTCATGTCGGGGTCTGCACGGACCTCTTGACTAGGTGGTCCGTCCGACGGCCCAGTGTACGCGAGCCCAGCGGAACGCCACCCTGGCTCGTCACCCGGCGAGGGGCAGGAGGTCGCTCAGGTCGGTCCGGATTCCGCTGGCCCGGATCCTGCCGTCGTGCACCGCGTCGCTCCACGCCAGTCGGCCGGAGGCCACGAGCAGCCATGTCGTCGGATCCGTTTCGACCACATTGGGCGGAGTCCCTCTGGTATGCCGCGGTCCGGCAACGCACTGAATCGCGCCGAAAGGTGGAATTCGTACCTCCACCGAACGGCCAGGTGCACGATGCGACAACTCGGTCAGCAGTGCTCGGACGGCATCGCGGAGAACCGGGCGGCTGGGTTCGACACCCCGGTCGAGCGCGTCCAACGCCTCGGCCACCGACTCGGATTTATGGTTTGGAGAAGACATAGCGGGACGATACGACCCGCTCCACAAAGAACGGCACCCCGCCCTGGGTCGCGCGATGGACGTGCGACAAGGCATAGTTGCCGACGGTGTACACGTCGCGGGATCCACCGGACATCGAAGGAACCGGGGGACCGCGCGACCGGAAGGCGGTGGACGTGACGACGCACCTACGAGCCCGGACGGCCCAGGCCGGTGCGTTCCTGGCACTGGTCGGCGGGGTTTTGCTGGGAATTCCGACAGCAGCCCAGGCTGCGCCTCCAGGCGTGAAGATCGACTCGGTGGCCCCCGATCCGGCCGATTCCGGCTCTACTGTAACGGTTAAATTCACCGTTAGTAACCAGGGTGGCGCTGAATCCGGACCCATCACGAGCAAGGTCACCGCGAACAACGGCGCATCGTGCGTGAGCGGTTGTGAGGCGTCCGGCACTTTCAACGGTTCGCAGAGCTTCAGCGCCACCATCAAGGCGCCCACCGTCGGAACCGGGCAGAGCCGGCAGATCTCCGTCTCGGTCAACTCCTCGGTGACCTTCACCCCTGAAGGCGAGACCGAACCCAAGACCGAGACCGGATCAGCGAACGCCGGCTTCACGGTCAAGGGCGCGGCCGCTCCGACCACCGTCCGGCAGGTCTCCGGCCGGGTCAAGGACGACGAGGGTGCCCGGGTCTCCGGTGTCAGCGTCGTGATGGTGGACAGCGCCGGCAAGCGGTACGAGACGTCGACCAACGGCGACGGCGGCTACTCCTTCACCTCCTCGGACTCGCAGCCGATCGCAGCCGGCAACATCAAGGTCGCAGCGACCAAGGACGGCTACAACGCCGCGTCGGCCAATGTGCAGGGAAGCGCCGGCCGGACCGTGAACGTCGCCCTCACGATCAAGAAGGTCGCCACCGCGAGCCCCTCGGCGTCGCCGTCCGCGAGTGCTTCGGCGAGTGCCGAGGCCACCACGGACGCGACCGAGGAGGAGGAACCGGGCGACGAGGGCACCAACGAGATCAACGCCGCGGACCCCAACGCGGCCGCCAACAACACCGATGACGAGGGCAGCAACTGGCTGCTCATCATCATGGGCGTGCTGCTCGTCGCGGCCGGTATCGGCGCGATGCTGCTGGTCTGGATGCGGCGCAAGAAGGCCGAGGAACTCGCCGAGACCGGCATCGGCAAGATCCCGCCGGCCACCGGTGGCGGCAACAGCTTCGACCAGACGCGGGTGGCCGCTCCGGTCGGTGCCGGCAGCCGGGGCAACGACGCGACGATGATCGCGCCCGCCGGAGGCGTGGGCGGCGTCGGCAGCCTGGGCGACGCACCCACGATGATCCACCGTCAGCCGGTCGAGGACGAGTTCCCGGACCCGTACGGTGCTCCACTGCCGGCCAACGGCGGCTACGCCGGCCAGCAGACCAACCAGTGGGGCAACGAGCCCGCCGACAGCAACTACGGCGGTGGCGGTAACTACGGCGGCACCCAGGCCTACGGGCAGCAGGGTGGCGGCTACGGAGCCCAGCAGGGTGGCGGTCAGACCCAGCGGTACGACGAGGGCACCAGCATGTACCAACCCGAGCAGCCGCAGGTGCCGCAGCAGCAACAGCGCTACGACGAGGCAACCGGGATGTACCAGCCCGAGCAGGGCAACGGGTACGACCAGGGCTACGGCCAGCAGGGCGGATACGACCAGGGCGGCTGGGACAACGGCCAGCAGCCGGGCGGATACGACCAGGGCTACGGCCAGCAGCCGGGCGGTTGGGACCAGCAACAGCAGCAGCCCCAGCAGCCGCGACAGCAGGGTGGCTGGGACGACGACCAGCAGGGTTACGGCGACCAGCATGGTGGCGGCAACTACGGCCAGAACCGCAACTGGAACGGCTGACGACCCGAACTGATCACACGGAAAAGCCCCCGCTCGAACTTCGAGCGGGGGCTTTCTCGTGGACTCAGGACTGCGGGGTGATCGGACCGCCCGGCGTCTGAGGGTTGAGCTCCAGCGTGACCGACGTGACCTTCTCCGGAACCGGGAAGGTCTCCGGCTCGGCGTTCCGGTTCACCAGCTCGGCGGTGCCGCCGAACAGGTCACGAAGCGTCGACGACCAGGCCTCACGGACCTCGTCCAGCGGGATGCTGAACTGGCCCTCGACCTGCAGCACCCGCTCCTCGGTGGTGACACCGATCGGGGTGACCGGCACGCCGTGCTCGGCGGCCAGGGCGAGGAAGGCCTTGTCGTGGCCGCGCGGAACGGCGACCAGGACCCGGCTCGCCGACTCGCTGAACAGGTGCACGAAGGCCGAGTTGCCGTCCTCCGGAACCGTCACCTTGGCGCCGACCTCGTGCCGCAGCGTGCTCTCCACGAGCACCTGGGCCAGGCCACCGTCGGACAGGTCGTGCGCGGCGCTGACCAGACCCGACTTGGAGGCCTTGGCCATCACCTTGCCGAGCGCCTGCTCGGCCGCGAGGTCGACCTTCGGCGGGCGGCCACCGAGGTGGTTGTGGGTCACCCAGGCCCACTCCGAGCCGGAGAGTTCCACACGCGTCTCACCGAGCAGGAAGAGCAGGTCGCCGGCCGGCTTGGCGGGCTTCGGGAAGCCCATCGGGATGCGGCGGGCCACATCGTCGAAGACGCCGAGCGTGCCGACCACCGGGGTCGGGTGGATCGCCGCGGCACCGGTCTGGTTGTAGAAGCTGACGTTGCCACCGGTGACCGGGGTCCCCAGCTCCAGGCAACCGTCGGCGAGAGCCCGGCAGGCCTCGGAGAACTGCCACATCACCGTCGGGTCCTCGGGGGAGCCGAAGTTGAGGCAGTCGGAGATCGCGATCGGCTCGGCACCGGTGACGGCGACGTTCCGGTACGACTCGGCGAGCGCGAGCTTGGCGCCCTCGTACGGGTCGAGACGGGCGAACCGCCCGTTCCCGTCGACGGAGAGCGCCACGCCGAGGCCGGTCTTCTCGTCGATCCGCAGCACACCGGAGTCCTCCGGCTGGGCCAGGACCGTGTTGCCGAGGACGTACCGGTCGTACTGCTCGGTGACCCAGGTCTTGTCGCACAGGTTCGGCGACGCGGCCATCCGCAGCACGGTCTCCCGCAGTTCGTCACCGGTGCTCGGCCGGGGCAGGGTCTCGGCCCGGTCGGCCTGCAGCAGCATGATGTCGTTCGGCTCACGGATCGGCCGGTTGTAGATCGGCCCGTCGTCGGCGAGCGAACCCGGCGGCACGTCCACCACGGTGTGGTCGTTCCAGGTGATCAGCAGCCGGCCCGGGGTGCCGTCCTCGGCTGCCGCGGTGACCTCACCGATCGCAGTGGCCCAGACGCCCCACTTCTCGGCGACCTTGAGCACCGCGTCCAGGTTCTCCGGCGTGACGATCAGGAGCATGCGCTCCTGCGACTCGCTGGCCAGGATCTCGGTCGGCGACATCGAGGCCTCGCGCAACGGGACCCGCTCCAGCCAGACCCGCATGCCGGTGCCGGCCGCCGCGGCGGTCTCGGTGAGCGCACAGGTGAGGCCGGCGCCACCGAGGTCCTGGATACCGGAGACGAGACCGGCGTCGTACAGCTCCAGGCAGCTCTCGATCAGCAGCTTCTCCATGAACGGGTCGCCGACCTGCACCGACGGGCGGCGCTGTTCGGCCTCGTCCTCGGCGAAGGTGGCCGACGCCAGCACGGAGACACCGCCGATGCCGTCCCGGCCGGTCCGCGCACCGAGCAGCACGACGATGTTGCCGGTGCCGGTCGCCTCCTTCTTCTGGAGACGCTCGACCGGCAGGACGCCGATGCTGAGCGCGTTGACCAGCGGGTTGCCCTGGTAGCACGGGTCGAAGACGATCTCGCCACCGATGTTGGGCAGGCCGAGGCAGTTGCCGTAGCCACCGATGCCCGCGACGACGCCGGGCAGCACCCGGGCGGTGTCGGGGTGGTCGTGCGCACCGAAGCGCAGCGGGTCCATCACCGCGATCGGCCGGGCACCCATTGCCAGGATGTCGCGGACGATGCCGCCGACACCGGTCGCCGCACCCTGGTAGGGCTCGACGTAGCTGGGGTGGTTGTGCGACTCGACCTTGAAGGTGACCGCGATCGTGTCGGAGATCTGCACCACACCGGCGTTCTCACCGATACCGGCGAGCATCCTGGTGTTCTTCGGGGCCTTCTCACTGAACTGCTTGAGATGCACCTTGCTCGACTTGTAGGAGCAGTGCTCGCTCCACATGATCGAGTACATCGCCAGCTCGGACGCGGTCGGCCGGCGACCCAGGATGTCCCGGATCTTGGCGTATTCGTCGTCCTTGAGCCCCAGGTCGGCGAACGGCTGGAGTTCGTCCGGGGACTTCTCCGCCCGCTCGACGGTGTCCGGCTCGTCGGAACCGGTGGCGAGCACGTCGGTCGCAGCGAATCCGCTGGACTTCTCCGGCTGCGTCGTCACTGTTGTCCCCCTGCGAGCTGTCCGTCCGTCGCCAGGCTGCGCAGAACGGAGGTGAAGAAGCCGAGGCCGTCCAGCGACGGGCCGGTCAGCGCCTCCACCGCGTGTTCCGGGTGGGGCATGATGCCGACGACGTTGCCGGCCTCGTTGGTGATGCCGGCGATGTCCCGCTGTGAACCGTTCGGGTTGCCCTTGATGTAGCGGGCGATGACCCGGCCCTCCGCCTCCAGCGCGTCAAGCGTCTTCGAGTCGGCGACGTAGCAGCCCTCACCGTTCTTCACCGGGATCAGGATCTCCTGATCGGCGGTGAAGCCGTTGGTCCAGGCGGTGTTCGTCGCCTCGACCTTGAGCCACTGGTCCCGGTTACGGAAGTGCAGGTGCTGGTTCCGGGTCAGCGCGCCGGGCAGCAGGTGCGCCTCGCACAGGATCTGGAAACCGTTGCAGATGCCCAGAACGGGCAGGCCGCCCCGTGCAGCGTCGATGATCGACTCCATCACGGGAGCAAACCGGGCGATCGCGCCACAGCGCAGAGCGTCGCCGTACGAGAAACCACCGGGCAGGACCACGGCGTCGACCCCGTGCAGATCCGGGTCGCCGTGCCAGAGGCGGACCGCCTCGGCTCCGGCGAGCCGGGCGGCGCGGGCGGCGTCTCCGTCGTCGAGCGAACCGGGGAAGGTGACCACACCGATCCGCATGGTCAGGCGACCTCCGCCGCCGTTGCGCCTTCGACACGGATCTCGAAGTCCTCGATCACCGGGTTGGCGAGCAGCTTGTCAGCGATCTCCCGGGCCCGGTCGAGGTCCGGTTCGCCAGTGAATTCGATCTCGATCCGGCGGCCGATGCGGACAGAAGAGACATCGGTGACGCCGAGCCGGGGCAGCGCATTCGCCACCGCTTGACCCTGCGGGTCCAGGATCTCCGGCTTGAGCATGACGTCGACCACGACGCGAGCCACGGGCACTCCTGACTGATAGGTGTAAGCAGGCGAAGCCTACCCGGTGTTACTCGCAGGGGGGCCGGGGGCCGGTGTCGTCAGCCCGACCCGAGCGTCTTTGAGCTGGGCGTGAACATCGATGCAGCGGCCATCACACAGTGATATGGGTCGATCGGGTTGTGGACCCGGTGTAGACGATGGCCTAGATTCCATCCATCGAATTCGATTCTCCAAGCGCGCGCGCCTCGTCGACCCGATCCCCAGAAAGGAATCTCGACGTGCGCATTCGACTCTTCGCCGCCGTCACCGGTGCCGTTGCGGCTCTGCTCGCGCCGGCTGCGGCACAGGCCGCCGACCCGGTCACCCCGAACATCATCGGGGGCAGCACGGTCTCCTCGGCGCCGTGGGCCGCCGCGGTGTTCAGCAACGGCAGCTTCACCTGTTCCGGAACCATCATCTCGGCGAACTACGTACTCACCGCCCGTCACTGCGTCAGCGGCACCATGTCGGTACGGGTGGGCAGCGTCAGCTACGGATCAGGCGGGGTCACCCGGACCGTCTCGTCCTCGGCCACCCGCTACGACCTGGCCCTGCTGCGCCTGAGCAGCGCGGTCAGCACCACCTACATGCCGCTGTCCAGCGCGTACCCGCCGGTCGGCTCCACCAACAGCATCTACGGCTGGGGCATGACCTGCTACTCGGGCTGCTCGGCGTCGCCCACGCTGAAGACCGCCACGGTGCAGGTCACCTCGACCAACCAGACGGACGCCTACGGTGGCCGGGCGATCGGCAGCACCCGGATCAACGGCAACGCCTGGCGTGGCGACTCGGGCGGGCCGCAGGTCTACAACGGCGCCCAGGTGGGTGTCGCGTCGACGGCGGACGGCTCGAGCCGCCAGTACTACGGCAGCGTCGCCTACAACCGGGCGTGGATCACCTCGACGGCCGGCGTCTAAGGGTCTAAAGGATCGGCGCGGGTGCGTAACCGGCCGCGTCCGGGTGCTGAGCGACGATCTCGGCGACCCGGTCGGCGACCGCGCGCACCTGCGCCGGTGCCGCGCCGACGAAGGCGGCCCGGTCCGCGACCAGGGTGGCGATCTCGTCCCGGGACAGCTGGAGCCGCTCGTCACCGGCGAGCCGGTCGAAGAGATCGTTCACCGCCACGCCCTTCTCCCGCATGGCCAGCGCCACACCGACGGCGTGCTCCTTGATCACCTCGTGCGCGACCTCCCGGCCGACACCCTTACGCACCGCCGCGACCAGCACCTTCGTGGTGGCCAGGAAGGGCAGGAAGCGGTCCAGTTCACGGCCGATCACCGCGGGGTACGCCCCGAACTCGTCGAGCACCGTCAGGAACGTCTGGAACAGGCCGTCGGCGGCGAAGAACGCGTCCGGCAGGGCCACCCGGCGCACCACCGAGCAGGAGACGTCGCCCTCGTTCCACTGGTCGCCGGCCAGTTCGCCGACCATCGACAGATAGCCGCGGACGATCACCGCGAGGCCGTTGACCCGCTCCGACGACCGGGTGTTCATCTTGTGCGGCATCGCCGAGGAGCCGACCTGGCCGGGCTTGAAGCCCTCGGTCACCAGCTCCTGGCCGACCATCAGCCGGATCGTGGTGGCCAGCGACGACGGCCCGGCGACGACCTGGGCGAGCGCCGACACCACGTCGAAGTCGAGCGACCGCGGGTAGACCTGGCCGACGCTGGACAGCACCCGGTTGAACCCGAGGTGCTCGGCGACCTTCTTCTCGAGTTCCGCGGCCTTCTCAAAGGAACCGTCGAAGAGGTCGAGCTGGTCGGCGGCGGTGCCGACCGGGCCCTTGATGCCGCGCAGCGGGTAGCGGGCGATCAGGTCGTCCAGGCGCTCGTACGCGATCAGCAACTCCTCGGCCGCCGACGCGAACCGCTTGCCCAGGGTGGTGGCCTGCGCCGCGACGTTGTGCGAGCGGCCGGTGATCACCAGGTCGGAGTGCTCGACGGCGAGCGCGGTCAGCCGGGCCAGGGTGGCCACCACGCGGCCGCGGATCAGCTCCAGCGAGGCGCGGATCTGCAGCTGCTCGACGTTCTCGGTGAGGTCGCGGGAGGTCATCCCCTTGTGGATCTGCTCGAACCCGGCCAGCTCGCTGAACTCCTCGATGCGGGCCTTCACGTCGTGGCGGGTGATCCGCTCGCGGGCGGCGATCGACTCCAGGTCGACCCGGTCGAGCACCGCCTCGTAGGCCTCGACGGCACCGGCCGGCACGTCGACGCCGAGATCACGCTGGGCCTTGAGGACCGCCAGCCAGAGCTTGCGCTCCATCCGGATCTTCTCCTCCGGGGACCAGAGGGTGACGAGGTCGGCGGAGGCGTACCGGGCGGCGAGCACGTTCGGGATGGTCACGCGACCGATTCTTTCACGACCCCGGGCTCGTCCTCCGGCAGCCGGTGACGCAGGGTGCGGACATCCCGGCTGGCCAGCATGCCCAGCACCGCGACGACGGCCACCGCACCGGCCCCGATCAGCGCGGTCCGCAGACCCACCACCTCGGCGATCGGGCCGATGGCCACCTGCCCCAGCGGGATCGCGGCGAAGGAGCCGACCATGTCGTACGAGTAGACCCGGGCCAGCCGGTCGGCGGGCACGTGCTCCTGCATCGTGGTCTCCCAGGCGATGCCGAACTGTTCGAGCGTGAGCCCGGTCACGAACATCGCCAGGAACAGTGCCCAGAGCTGTGGATACCCGCCCAGCACGAACAGCGGCAGCGACATCCCGAAGCAGCTCAGGACACCGACCAGGAGCAGTCGGCGGGTCCGCAGCCGCATGGCCACCAGCCCACCGAGGACCAGACCGACAGTCTCCGCGGCGAGCACCATCCCCCACGCCTGCCGGCCGATGGTCTCGTCGGCGACGGCCGGGCCGAGCACGTAGAGCCCACCGGTCCACGCCGCGTTGAGCAGCGAGAACCCGGCCACCACCACCCACAGCCAGGTCCGGGACCGGAACTCGGACCAGCCGATCCGCAGGTCGGCGAGCACGTGTGAACGCGACGCGGCCGGCGCTGTGACCCGGACGAAGGCGAAGCAGAGCCCGGCGACGACGAACGTGACCGCGTCGACGGCGATGCCGACACCCGGGTCGGTGGCCGCGACGACCACTCCGGCGATCGGGGCGCCGAGCACCATGGCGCTGTTCAGCAGGATCCGGCTGAACGCGATGGCTTGCATCCGCACGTTCTCCGGCACGGTCTGCGGCAGCAGGGCGGCGCTGGCCGGCAGGGCCACCGCACTGGCCATCCCGTTCAGCACCGACAGGCCGATCAGCAGCGGGATCGTCGCGGTCCCGGTGAGCACCAGGGCCGCGACGGCACCCTGGGTGACCGCGGCGGCAGCATTCGACCCGACCAGCAGCAGCTGCCGGGGCAGCCGGTCGGCCAGCACCCCGCCGAAGAGCAGGAAGATCACGTTGGCCAGGGTCCGGGCGCCGACGACCAGGCCGAGGTCACGGGTCGAGCCGGTCAGGTCCAGGACCGCGAAGGCGAGCGCGATCGGGGCGAACGAGTTGCCCAGGGCGTTGATCGTGCGCCCGGCCACCAGGAATCGGTATGGCGCGAACCGCAGCGCGGCTCTCACTCGGTCGCCTCTCGGTGCTGGAACATCGCCACCGTGGTGCTGGTGTGCACGGTGCCAGGGGTGCGTGGCGGCTGAGCGGCGGCGTGCAGATCGTCGACCGCCTGCGAGATCCGGTCCCGGATGCTCAGCCAGACGTCCGGATCGACCCAGAAGTCCCCGTCGGCGCAGGAGCCGGCGTTCTCCACGAAGCGGGCCTGGGCGCTGCGCCGGATCAGCTCGTGGGCGAGCGCGGCCAGCTCGGCCCGGCGCTGCTCGTCGGGCAGCGGGCCACGGAGCGGCTCACTGTGCACGTCATACCGGTACCGCTTGGCCACGCCGCCACGGATCTTCTCCTCGCCGGCCACCACGATCAGCCCGCCGGCGAGGAGGTTGCGCAGGTGGTAGCTGGCGTTGGCGTGGGTGATGCCGAGCTCCCGCGCCACCTCGGCGGCGGTCAGCGAGGCACCTGTCAGCAGCGACATCATCTGCAACCGCAGGGGGTGGGCCATCGCCCGCAAGGAGGCCGTCCGACCATCTCCCAAAGACATGTTGGAGAGTCTAGGAACAGGACGGGTCGACTGTCCAACAGTTATTTGGGAGTGGCACACTGCACTGGCACACGGCATCCTCACTGGCGTTACCGACCAGTAAATTTCCGGAAGGACTGTTGATGACTGATTTCAGCCCCGAATCGCTGGCGGCGATCGGCCCGAAGGAGTTCACTCAGCTCGTCAAGTCCACGTCGGATGCGAAGATCACCGAGGTCATGGCCTCGGAGCGGCGTACCAAGATCCTCGATGAGATCTTCCACCGGATGCCCGGGATGTTCCGCGCCGAGCGGGCCGGCGACACCGCCACCGTCATCCACTGGATCATCTCCGGCGGCCCGGCCGACTCGAGCGACGTCTACGAGACGGTGATCGAGAACAAGACCTGCACCGTCACCAGCACCCCGGCCCGCGAGCCGAAACTGGCCATGACGATGGACGGCCTGACCTTCCTCAAGATCGTTTCGGGCTCCGGCAACCCGGTCATGCTCTTCATGAGCGGCAAGATCAAGACCAAGGGCGACGTCATGCTCGCCACCAGCATCCCGAAGCTGTTCGACATCCCCAAGGGCTGAGCGGGAAAGGTCCGGGTGCGTCGTGCACCCGGACCTTTCTCACCCCACATTTGATACGCCGTCCGGCCCCACAACCGCAGCGGCCCGTCCCGTCCGGTCCGCGCGAGGCGGGCGGTGGACCGGGCCGACGTCGCGGCCGCCGGGCCGAATGCGGTGGCCGGCGGCTACCTCAGACCGTGATCTCGCCCCGCACCGCACGCAGTGCGATGTCCGTCCGGTACTGCGCACCGTCCAGCCGCACACCCTCGGCCAGCGTGTAGGCGGCCTCCCGGGCACCGGTCAGGTCAGCGCCGGACGCGGTCACGCTGAGCACCCGGCCACCGGCTGAGACCAGCTCACCGGCCGCGTTGCGAGCGGTGCCCGCGTGGATCACACCGGGCCGCTCGGCACCCTCGATGACGTCACCGACCCGCGGCGTACCCGGATAGTTGTGGCTCGCCACCACCACGGTGACCGCCGAGCCGGTCTTCCAGCGCAGCGGCTCGTGGGCGGCCAGGGTCCCGGCGGCGGCCGCGTGCAGCAGCCCGGCCAGTGGCGTCTCCAGCAGGGCGAGGACCACCTGGGTCTCCGGGTCGCCGAACCGGGCGTTGAACTCGATCACCTTCGGGCCGTCCGGGGTGAGCGCGAGCCCGACGTAGAGCAGGCCGGCGAACGGCGTACCCCGCTCGCGCATCTCGGCAAGCGTCGGCTCGACCGTCTCCCGGAGCACCCGCTCGGTGAGGTCGGCCGGTGCCCAGTCCAGCGGGGCGTAGGCGCCCATGCCACCGGTGTTGGGGCCCTCGTCGCCGTCCAGCAGCCGCTTGAAGTCCTGGGCCGGCATCAGCGGCGCGACAGCGGTGCCGTCGGTGATCACGAAGAGCGAGACCTCGGGGCCGGGCAGGAACTCCTCGATGACGACCTTGCCGCAGGCCTCGGCGTGGATCAGAGCCTCGTCCAGGTCGTCCGTCACGACCACACCCTTGCCGGCGGCCAGGCCGTCGTTCTTCACCACGTAGGGCGCACCCAGTTCGGTGAGGGCGGACCGGACCGCGTCCATGTCCTCGCAGGCGAACGAGCGGGCGGTCGGCACTCCGGCGGCGGCCATCACCTCGTTGGCGAACGCCTTGGAACCCTCCAGCCGTGCGGCGGCGGCGGACGGCCCGAAACAGGCGATGCCCTTGGCCCGGACCGCGTCGGCGACCCCGGCGACCAGAGGCGCCTCGGGGCCGATCACGACCAGGTCGGCGCTGAGTTCGACGGCGAGCGCGGCGACCGCTGCCGGATCGACAGCTTTCACCTCATGCAGCTCGGCGTGCTGGGCGATGCCCGGGTTGCCCGGCGCGGCGGCCAGGAAGTCGACGGACGGGTCGGCGGCTAGTCCGACAGCGAGCGCGTGTTCACGCCCGCCGGAGCCGATCAGAAGTACGCGCACGACGGCCCATCCTACCTGCGGTGGCGTCGCGTAAACTTCGGCAGTACCCGGGGTCCTCCGCGGTACGACCTTGGGGAAAGGCATATCTAAAAGTGCCGGTGATCGTGGTGGTCGGCGCCCAGTGGGGCGACGAGGGCAAGGGTAAGGCGACGGACCTGCTGGGCGACCGGCTGGATTACGTGGTCAAGTTCAACGGTGGCAACAACGCGGGCCACACCGTCGTCATCGACGGCGAGAAGTACGCACTCCACCTCCTCCCGAGCGGGATCCTCTCCCCGGGGGTCGTACCGGTGATCGGCAACGGTGTCGTCGTCGACCTGAACGTGCTGTTCCAGGAGATCGACGGCCTCGAAGCCCGTGGCATCGACACGTCCCGCCTGCGGATCAGCGCCAACGCGCACGTCATCGCGTCGTACAACCGCAGCCTCGACAAGGTCAGCGAGCGGTTCCTCGGCGCCCGGCGGATCGGTACCACCGGCCGGGGCATCGGCCCGACCTACGCCGACAAGATGAACCGGATCGGCATCCGGGTCCAGGACCTGTTCGACGAGTCGATCCTGCGGCAGAAGGTCACCGCGGCTCTGGCCCACAAGAACCAGATCCTGTCGAAGATCTACAACCGCAGCGCGGTCAAGGGCGAGGAGGTCGTGCAGGAGCTGCTCTCCTACGTCGACCGCCTCCGGCCCTACGTGGCCGACACCGCCCTGGAGCTGTCCAACGCCATCGACGACGGCAAGGTCGTGCTCTGCGAGGCCGGCCAGGCCACCCTGCTCGACGTCGACCACGGCACCTACCCCTTCGTGACCAGCTCGAACGCGACGGCCGGCGGCGCCTGCACCGGCTCCGGCATCCCGCCGACCCGGATCGACCGGGTGGTCGCCGTCCTCAAGGCGTTCACCTCCCGCGTCGGCGAGGGCCCGTTCCCGACCGAGCTGCACGACAAGTTCGGTGACTACCTGCGTGAGGTCGGCCACGAGTACGGCACCACCACCGGCCGTCCGCGCCGGATCGGCTGGCTGGACCTGGTGATCGGCCGCTACGCGCAGCGGATCAACGGGGTCACCGACTTCGCGATGACCAAGCTCGACAACTACGACGGCCTGGACGAGATCCCGGTCTGCGTGGCGTACGAGGTCAACGGTGTGCGGCTCGACGAGATGCCGGTCAACCAGACCGACTTCCACCACGCCACCCCGGTCTACCAGACCCTGCCCGGCTGGAAGCAGGACATCTCCGGCTGCCGCAAGTTCGAGGACCTGCCGCAGGAGGCCCGGGACTTCGTGGAGTTCGTCGAGGCACGGATCGGTGCCCGGATCTCCATCGTCGGGGTCGGCCCCGGCCGCGAGGCGGTCATCGAGCGGCACTCGGTCCTCGGCGGCGTCTGACATGTACGACGTCGTTCTCCTGAGTCTGGCCGAGGGATCCGGTGACGGCTGCGGCGACGGCTGCGGTGGTTGCCAGTCCGCCTGTGCCACCCCACGTACTCCCGTGCTGGCCTGTGCGGATGCGCTCCGCGAAGCCGGCGCCCGGGTGGAGACCGTGCTCGCCGGGTCGGACAAGGAGATCGACGCGGTCCTGGCCCGGTTCGACGGTCCGGCCCGGCCGGACGGTCTGACCTGGCCGGACCCGGACAGCAGACTGCGGCTGGTGGTGGCGACCGCCACCGACGGCCAGCTGCGCGCGGTGATGCGCCGGCTGGTCCGGCGGTACGCCCCACCGCCCAGCAAGCGCCCCGACGATCTGGCTCGCACCCGGACCGTGCCGGATCTGCCGCCGATCGCGATCCTGCCGCTCGACCCGGGGAACACCGGGGACCTGGCCGCGCAACTCGGCCTGCCCCGGACCCCGGCCGGGGTGGCCGCCGCGGTGGTGACCGGCACCGTTCGCCGGCTCGACCTGCTGCGCAACGACGGCGGATCGGTGACCCTGGACGGCGCGTTGCTCGGCGGGGCCGGCGACGACGGGCGGGCGGTGCCGTGGCGCGGCCGGGTCGAGGTCGACGACACCGTGCTGACCGACGGCGAGGAGCCGGTACTGGCCTGTGTGATCGGTAACGCCGCGGGTTACGCCGAGTTCGACGGTCTGCGGCTGCTCGCCGACGGTGACCCCACCGACGGCCGGGTCGAGGTGTCAGTCGCGGTCCCGACCGTGATCAAGCAGCGATTCCGCGGCACCAAGGTCCGGGTCGAGGTTCGCCGGGCCCGTGGCCGGGCAGTCTCGGTGCTGCCCCGCGAGGGGGAACTCCAGTTCCTCGACGACGGGGTGGCGGGGTCGACTAGCCGCAAGCGATCCTGGTGGACCGAGGCAGGTGCCTGGGCGGTGTACGCCGGCTGAATCCCGTGCAACTCTTGGACGGGCGATGAGCAGCAGATTTTTGTGATTCCGGAGGTCTCACCCGTGGCGGACGAGCACGCCGACCGCATCCACGGCCAGGGCGCCGAATCGGCGCCCCGGGACGTGGAGCCGTTCTGGGCCGATGAACCCGAGACGCCGTTGCACGGCCGTGCCGTGCCACTGGCCGACCGGACTCCACCGGTCGGGATGGTCCAGGTCGAGCCAGGGGTGTTCCGGCCGGCCGACGGCACCCCACCGCCGGGAGTGCACGTCCCGGCCCAGCGGACGTTCACCGGCTGGCCGGTTCCGGACGCCGAACCACCTGCCGTTCCGGTCGAGCAGCCGGTCCAGCAGCAGGCGGTCGCCCGGCAGCCGATCCACGAGGCCGCACCCGGGCAGCCGGAACAGCACGTGGAACACACCACCGCGCCGCGCCCGCAACAGCCCGAGGCCGAGCCGTTCCGCGGCGAGGCGCGACCGGTCACCCAGCCGGTGACACAGGAGCCGGCTCCGGTCGTACCCCGGCAATCGCCGCCGCCCGGGCCTGAGCGACGCGCCCCGGAGACCCCGCATCGCGCCCAGGTCGCGCCCGTCCCACCGCAACCGGCGCCCTGGCCCGGACCTGCTCAGCAGGACACCGCACCGCCGCCGGTGCACACCACTCCGATCTACGGGCCGGCGCCGAATGCCGATCCGGGCTGCATGCCGCTGCACAACAACACCCCGGCACCGCCCGGCCCGCCGCAGCCCCGGCCGGTCCAGCCCGTTCAGCCGGGCCCGCCGGCCCCGCCGATGCCTGTCGACCAGGCGCTGGACGGTCGGCCGCCGGCCGTGGAGGACCCGTTCCAGGAGCTGAACTGGCTGGCGGAGAACACGCCGACGGCTGAGGAGTTCGCGAAGCGGCGGCTGGCCCGTCCGGCTCAGCAGAGTGCCACGATGGGTGCTCAGGCGATGATCCAGAAGGCCACGTTCGGGCTGCTGAGGATGGCGCCCGGGCAGCAGGAGCTGGAGTACAAGCAGGACGTCGAGACGGTTCGCCGCAACTTCGGCGGGCTGCGCCAGGTCACCATCGTGAACCCCAAGGGCGGTGCCGGTAAGACGGTGGCCGTGCTGCTGCTCGCGATGACGTTCGGGCAGAAGCGCGGTGGTTACGTGCTGGCCTGGGACAACAACGAGACCCAGGGCACCCTGGGGATGCGGGCGCAGCAGGACTTCCACGCCCGGACGGTCCGCGACATGATGCGTGATCTACATCTCTTCCAGGGCGCGCAGGGCCGGGTCGGCGATCTGTCGCAGTATGTCCGGGCCCAGGGCGAGGGCATGTTCGACGTGCTGGCCTCGGACGAGTCGGCGACCGCCGGCGAGATGCTCACCGCGACCTCGTTCGCCGAGATCCGTGACGTGGTCAGCCGGTTCTACAAGCTGATCTTCGTGGACACCGGTAACAACGTCCGCGCGGAGAACTGGCAGGCGTCGATGGACGCCACCGACCAGCTGGTGATCACCATGTCGGCGCGTAACGACTCGGCCGAGACCGCGGCCCGCATGCTCGACCACCTGGAGCAGAGCGGCCGGCGGCGACTGGTCCGGCACGCGGTGACCATCGTCACCATGCCGCCGACCCGCAAGGACATCGACCTCGACTGGATCCAGCAGCACTTCGCGGCCCGGACCAGGGCGGTGCTGGTGGCGCCGTACGAGCGGCTGATCGACTCCGGCGAGCCGATCCGCTACGGCCAGCTCTCCACACCCACCAAGGACGCCTGGCTCAAGATCGCCGCAGCGGTCGCCTCCGGGCTGTGACGCTGCTCAATAGCAGTGCTTCGCCGTGCCCTGCTGGAACTCGGCCTCGGGAATGATCTTGTGGGCGGCACGCAGATCGCCGACCATCACCTGCCCCGGGCCGAGTTCCCGCACCTGCTCCGGTGTGAAGGTCACCGACTGACCGGGGCGACCCGACCCCGCCACGTACTCGGTGCCGTCCTCGAACGCCTGCAGGGTGTCCTCGGCCAGCAGCCAGCCCACCGGTGGCTCACCCAGCAGGGTCACCCGGGCCTGGCTGGTCGCCGGGTCGTTGTAGTCGGTCCGCGTGTGCCAGGTCTCCGCCAGCGCACTGCCGGTCCAGCGGTGCACCGACACGCTGCCCTTGAGCGGATCCGGGCAGTTCGGCGCCAGCACCGTCGGCCGTCCACCTGGATCACCCCGACCATCGGCCACTGCCTGGGCGAGCAGGCGGTCAGAGACAGAAAGGTGACGGGTGCCAGCAGAGCACCCGCCACCCTGTGAAGCCGTGACATGTCCACCCCCGTGGATATCGATCGACATCCACGAAGCTAGGCATCCGGGGCTACGAAGAACTCACGGGACGGTCACGTCAGGGCGTCAGCGGCGGCCGGGTCGCTGTCCCGCAGGAACTGGGCGCACCGGGCCGCCTCGTCCGCCTCGCCGATCGCGGCAGCCGCCTGGGACAGGGCGTGCAGGCAGCGGAGGAAGCCCTGGTTGGCCTCGTGCGCCCAGGGCACCGGGCCGTGGCCCTTCCAGCCGTTGCGGCGCAGCGCGTCGAGACCGCGGTGGTAGCCGGTGCGGGCGTAGGCGTACGCGGTGACCGTCTCGCCGTCGGCCAGCGCGGCAGCGGCCAGCGGCGCCCACGCGGCGCTGTAGGACGGGTACTTGGCGGCGACCGCCTTGAAGGCCGGGATACCACCCGCGACGGCGTCGGCGAGGGCCTTGTCGGCCTCGGAGTCGGCGGGCAGACGGGTGGCGGGCGGCTCGGGAAGGAGGTTCTGCATGCCCTCATTCAACCCGGCCCGGCGGCGTTCATTCCGCTGCGGGGCCGGATTCCCCCGTCCCGGCTCAGTCCCAGGCCCGGCCCAGCTTGAACAACCGGTCGGCGTACTCGATCTGGGTCTGCCAACTGGCCGGCCACGCCGACAGGCCCAGCGACGCACCGGCGAAGGCACCGGCCAGGCAGGCGATCGAGTCGGAGTCACCGGAGGAGGCGGCACCCCGGCCGACCACGGCGACCGGCTCGTCCGGCGAGATCAGGTAGACGTAGAGGGCGGTGGCCAGTGCCTCCTCGGCGATCCAGCCGGCCCCGGTGACCAGGCACGGGTCACCGAGGTGGTCGCCGGACGCCAGCGCTGTCGCGACCCGGTCCAGGGCGGTGGCGCACTCGTCCCAGCCACGGGCGATGAACTCCTCCGGCGAGGTGACCGCCGGCTGCTGCCACAGGTCACCGAGCCAGTCACCGCGGTAGATCTTGCGCTGCTCGGCACAACGCTCCCGGAGGGCGGCCAGCAGATCCGCCGGTGCCAGCCCACCGGCCAGCAGGTACACCGCCCAGGCGGTCAGCTCGCTCGCCGCCAGCCCGGTCGGATGCCCGTGTGTCAGGGCGGCCTGGAACTGTGCCGCACCGGCCCGCTGCTCCTCGGTCAGGCCCGGCATCAGACCGACCGGGGTGACCCGCATGTTGGCGCCGCACCCCTTCGAACCGGTCTGGGTGGCAAGCGTCCACGGGCGGCCGTCGGCCAGGGCCGCGATGGCGCGCAGGCAGGTCATGCCGGGAGCCCGGTCGTTCTCCGGGCTGGCCGCCCACTCCAGGAAACGGCGGCGCAGCACCGGCTCGAGCGCATCGGGAGTGATCTGCCGCACTTCGATCAGGGCTTCACCGACGGCGAGCGCCATCTGGGTGTCGTCGGTGACCAGGGCGGGTTCGCCGACCAGCTGACGCGGGCCGCCCGGGCCGTACCGCGCGACGATCGCCGCATACTCCTGGAACTCCGTCGGTTTACCGAGGGAGTCCCCGTACGCCAACCCGAAAAGTGAACCCGACGCAGCTCGCATGCGGTCAACTCTATGGAGTTCGTCAACGATTCGCCTTTCGGGAGCTTCCGCCTAGCAAGATGGATTCCATGCCCGATCCATTGCAACCAGTGCTCGGTGGGGACGCTCCGTTCGACGCGACCGCCGACGAGATCGAAACCCGTGCCGAGTTCGACCTGCACCTGGCCAAGAACACCCTGGCCGGTCTCTGCGTCCTCGGCCTGCGCCTGGACCGGGATCCGCCGGATCTGACCGGTGTGGACGTGCGGGAGACCATGTTCGTCGGCTGTCACCTGTCCGGGCCGGAGGCGGAGATCGATCTGATCCGGCGGGGTGCACACGTGATCCCGCCGTTCGACGAGCGGCCCTACCCGACCCATCCGGCACTGCTCTACACCCCCGAGGACCTGTCCGCCGGATTCGCGGAAAACGGCTTCGCCGGGATGTACGACACCCTCGTCTACCAGCATTTCGTCGCCCACGGCGGAGCCGTCCCGGACATCCGGGAGGCGCTGTCCCAGCGACTGCACGACGCCGGCGTCGACAACGCGCTCGGCAAGGCGCTGAACGAATGGGCGCACGTGCACGGACCGGGTGGTGCGATCGGGATCATGGGTGGTCACGCCGCGGCCCGGGGCTCGGACCCGTACCGGATGGCCGCCTTGCTGGCCCAGCGACTGGCCGCGAGTGACCGGCTGATCGTCACCGGCGGTGGGCCCGGGGTGATGGAGGCGGCGAACCTGGGCGCCTACTTCGCCTCCCGGGCCGCCGGTGAACTGGACGCCGCGATCGACCTGCTGTCGGCGGCGCCGGACTTCCTCGACCACGATCCGTTCACCGCCGCGGCCCTGCGGGTCCGTGAGCTCCACCCGCTGCCCGAAGTGGACGTGGCCGGGCGGCTGCGGCACGGCGGGCTGGCCCTGCCCACCTGGCTCTACGGACACGAGCCGGCCAACCTGTTCGCCGGGCAGATCGGCAAGTACTTCTCCAACGCGGTCCGGGAGGACTCGATCCTGCGCCTCGCCCGGGGCGGGATCGTCTTCGCACCCGGCTGGGCCGGAACCGTGCAGGAGATCTTCCAGGCGGCGACGAAGACGTTCTACGTGACCGACGGGCCGTCCGGGGCCTACGTCTTCCTCGGCACCGAGCACTGGTCGAGACTGCCGGTGGCGGAGCTGCTGCGGGCGTTGCTGGCCCGTTCGCCGCACGGGGACCAGTCCGGCCTGGTGGTCGTCACCGACAGCCTGGACGAAGCCGTGGAGGCTCTCTCCCGGTAGTTGTGCGGCTACCGCACACTGCTGCCATGGAGCAGATCGTGACGGTGGTAATGATCGGCGGACTGATCGTTTTCGCTGGAATCCTGGTGCGGGCGATGGTCCTCAACTCGCGGTCCGCCTATCGGAAGGGCCGGAGCCGGGACACCGGGACCTCGACGTCGTACGCCCACAACGACGGCACCGCCGGTTACTACGACGGCTCGTCATCGTCGGACGACGGCCGCGGCTCGTCCGGTGACAGCGGCGGCTCCTTCTGGGGCGGCGACAGCGGCTCCTCCTGGGGCGGCGGGGACAGCGGTGGCGGGTCCTGGGGCGGCGGTGGCGACAGCGGCGGTAGCAGCGGGTCCTGACCCGTCCAGTCGACGTGCATGCGGAGTCCCACCTGGGCGGACGTGCGTCCGCTCAGGCCACGTGCACGCGGCGCCAGTGGGCCGCGGGCAGGTCGGTCTCCGGGACGTCGGTGAGGCCGTTCTCGTCCATCGCGTTGAAGACCGCGAGACGCGCGCCGTCGAACAGGAACTCGACGGCGTGCAGCACCCGGGGCCGCCAGTCGGCGGCGGTGGTCCGCTCGATGATGTTCACCGCCCGCAGGGACCGGCCCCGGGCCTTGCGCAGTGCGGCGTGCGGGTCGGGCCGCCAGTCGAAATGTTCGTAGAGGTCGATCGGCACGTCCATGTCGATCTGGTCCCAGGTGATCGCACACTCGTCGAATTTCCGGTGCGTGATCTCCACTCGGCTCAGTCCGAAGTCGAGGATGACCGGGCCGTCCGCGAACCAGCCACGCTCGGCCACATCCCACAGCAGGTGACTGGACCGTAGTCTGCGCCCGATGAGCCGGACGAACATGTGCCGATGGGTGGCAGCGAGGGCTTCGGCATCATGGTGCCACTCGGGTTTCCAGCTCTCGATTACGAGCATGACCACCGTCCTGCCGATCTTGATCGGTCGATGGTACCCACGCCATTGTGTGACCCTGCAACACAGAAGCGGCCGGTCCCCACAAAAGGGACCGGCCGTTACCGTCGATTCAGTGATTACTTCCCGAGGGAGGTACCCGCCGAACGGAGGTGCTGCGCGGCCTCGACGACCCGCTTGGCGAGACCGTTCTCGGCCTGCTTGCCCCAGGCGCGGGGGTCGTACGCCTTCTTGTTGCCGACCTCGCCGTCGATCTTCAGAACACCGTCGTAGTTCTTGAAGAAGTGGTCGGCGACCGGGCGGGAGAACGCGTACTGGGTGTCGGTGTCGATGTTCATCTTCACCACGCCGTAGTCCAGGGCGCCGTGGATCTCCGACAGCAGCGAGCCGGAACCACCGTGGAAGACCAGGTCGAGCGGCTTGTCCTTGCCGTACTTCGCGCCGATCGCGTCCTGGATCTCCTTGAGGATCTCCGGGCGGAGCTTGACGTTGCCCGGCTTGTAGACGCCGTGCACGTTGCCGAAGGTGAGGGCGGTCAGGTAGCGGCCCTTCTCACCCAGGCCCAGGGCCGCGGCGGTGGCCAGGCCGTCCTCGACAGTCGAGTACAGCTTGTCGTCGATCGCGGCGGAGACCCCGTCCTCCTCGCCACCGACGACGCCGACCTCGATCTCGAGGATGATCTTGGCGGCCGCGGTCTTGGCCAGCAGCTCCTCGGCGATCTGCAGGTTCTCGTCCAGCGGCACGGCCGAACCGTCCCACATGTGCGACTGGAACAGCGGCGCCTGACCCCGGGCGACCCGCTCGGCGGAGACGTCGATCAGCGGACGGACGAACCCGTCGAGGTGGTTCTTCGGGCAGTGGTCGGTGTGCAGCGCCACGTTGATCGAGTACTGCTTCGCCACGTGGTGGGCGAACTCGGCCAGCGCGACGGCGCCGACGACCTTGTCCTTGATGGTGGGGCCGGAGACGTACTCCGCACCACCGGTGGAGATCTGGATGATGCCGTCGCTGCCGGCCTCCGCGAAGCCCTGAAGGGCCGCGTTGAGGGTCTGCGAGGACGTCACGTTGATCGCCGGGTAGGCGAACGCGCCGGCCTTGGCGCGATCGATCATTTCGGCGTAGACCTCGGGAGAAGCGATAGGCATCGGTTGCGCTCCTTGCTCTTTGACACACGCGGGCAGCAGAGGGCAGGACCGCACTGTCCTCCAGCAGGAAGTATTCCGCAGTCGCGGTGCGTAACTGAAATCGCCCCGAAATCTGCACCGAGATTCCGACACATGGGATCTAAGAGACACCTAGTGTCGGGACATGTTCCCGCTCTTGGGACGGATCGCCGCGGCTGCGGCTGTCGTCCCGCTCGCTCTGAGTGGCGCTGCCCTCCCCACGTGGGCGGTTACCAGTGCCCCGACGATCACCGAGGCGATGTTCCCGGCCGGAGCTGCCGATCACCGGCCCGGGACGACTTCTCGTCGTGGGACTGCTCCTCCTGGTCACCGGTGCACTGGTCAGGCTCCCGGTGGACCGGATCGGAAAGAAGTCCGGCGGCCGTTTGCCCGGTGTTCGGGGCGGGGAAGCCGCACCATGAGGGAAGACAGCGACGGACGAAGGGAGCCGGTGATGACCAACCCGGTGGAAGTCGATCTGGAGACGCCGGAGGCCGACGCGGTGGAGCAGGCGACCACGGTGCACGGCTGGCAGAACGACGACGCGGAGGAGCGCACGCCCGTCGCCGACGAGGAGAGTCGGCTGGTGGAGTTCGACGACGACTACCGTTGACGCGCACTCAGCCGTCGACGTAGTCCGGGTTGGCCCGGGCCCACTCGGCCAGCCGGTCCTCCCGGATCGCCGTGTACAGGGCCGGGCCCACCTCGGGGTAGATCGCCTCGGTCCGGCTGCCCTCGTGGCCACCGGCGGCGGAGCGGGCACCGATGCCGATCGTCTCCGGGGCGGACAGTGACGCGGCCAGGCGCAGCAGGCTCGTGGTGTCGCCGTCGACCTCGATGCCGTTCTTCGCCGCTGCCAGCAGAGCCTGTAGTTCGTCCAGGCCGGTTCCGTCCGCTGTCACCTTCGCCGCGAGGGATCGCAGGAAGGCCCGGTTGTGGGCGTCCCGGTCGTAGGAGCCGTTCGGCAGCCGGATCCGGCCCTGGATCAACGGCCGGACCTCGTCGGGCCCGATCTCCTGACAGCCGGCCGGCAGAGCTTTGCGCCCGCCGTTCGCGACGATGCCCTGTTTCAGGCAGATCGGCACGCCGCCGACCGCCGCGGTGATCCCGGTGAGGGCCGGCAGCCCGACAGTCACTGTGGCGTCGATGTCGACACCGGTCAGGGCCTGTACCGCGGCCCGGGTCACGGCCGGCCCGCGCATCAGGGTCTCGTTGAGTTTCTCCCCGGTCGGGAGCATCCCGCCCCGGGGCAGGCTGACCAGGTAGACCTGTTTCCGATCCGCGGTCAGGTGCAGAAGCATGACCGTGTCGGCCCGCTGGTGTCCGGCCTCCCACTGCTGCCGGTGGTCGCTGCCGAGGAGCAGCACGTCGACCGGGCCGGCCGGAGCGGTGGTGGAGCCGGCCACCGGCAGGGCCGGTCCGCTGCCCCGGTACGCCCCGAACACGGCCGGTGCCACGGCGACGGCGAGGGCCACCACTGCTGCCGCTCCCACGGTTCGGCGCCACGTACGACGGCGCTTTGCTCGTACCCAAGCGGAATCGATCTTGTCGCGGACCGGCCCGGCAGCCGGGGTGTCGGCCTCGTGCCGCGCGAACGCCGCCCGGAGTTCGTCCTCGATCATGGAATCTCCACCAGTTCTGCCCGGAGGTTGCCGAGCCCTCGTGAGATGGACGAGCGAACCGTGCCGACGGCGCAGCCGAGGATCTCGGCGATCTCCCGGTCCGGCAGGTCCTCGTAGTAGCGCAGGACGAGAGCGGCCCGCTGGCGGCGGGGAAGCCGGGCGAGCAGGCCCCACATCCGGTCGCGTTCGGCGCTGGCGGCGGCGTGGTCGGCCGGGCCGGGAACTGTCTCGTCCGGGTCGGCGCGCAGCAGGACCCGCCGCCACCAGGAACCACGACGCTGTTCGATGAACTGATTGGTCAGGATCCGGCGCACATAGGCGTCCGGCGCGTCGCTGGCCGCCACCCGGTGCCAGTTCAACTGGGTACGCACCATGGTCTCCTGCACCAGGTCCTGCGCGGATGCAGGATTGCCGGTCAGCATGACGGCGTAGCGCAGCAGGGCGCTGAGCCGGCTGTCGGCGAACTCCTCGTAGGTCACGGCCACCTCCGTTCTTCTGACGTGATCAGGACCGGAGAACATTGCGCGGTACGGAATTCGGTCGCTCCCGCTACCGGCCGCTGACACCATCGACGGGTGCTGCTCACCCTGACGACCACGCGTGAACCCGCGACCGACCTGGGCTACCTGCTGGTCAAACACCCCGGCAAGGTGCATTCGTTCGACGTTCCGACCGGTACGGCGTATGTCCTCTACCCCGAGGCGACCGAACAACGGTGCACCGCCGCGCTGATGCTGGACGTGGATCCGCGACTGCTCCGGGCGCAACGGGACGCGTTCGAGTTGAGCCAGTACGTGAACGACCGGCCGTACGCCGCCTCCAGCCTGCTGGCCAGTGCTCTCGCCAAGGTGTTCCGCAGCGCTCTGCGCGGGGCTTCGAAGGACCGGCCCGAGCTGGCCGCGACGGCGATCCCGCTGGAGGTGCGGGTGCCGGTGTTGCGCGGCACCCCGGACCTGGTGACCAGGCTGTTCGCGCCGCTCGGCTGGGCAGTGACGGCCGCTCCGATCCGGTTCGAGGCGGAGCTGGGCGGCGGCAGCCGGTACGTCGACCTGACGCTCACCGGCGAGCTGCGGGTCGCCGACGCCCTCAACCATCTCTATGTGCTGCTGCCGGTGCTGGACGACGGCAAGCACTACTGGGTGGCGCCGGACGAGATCGAGAAGCTGCTGCGCTCCGGTGAGGGCTGGCTGGCCGAGCACCCGGAGAAGGTACTCATCGCCCGCCGCTACCTGGCGCACCGCAAGGCGCTGACGACCACCGCGTTGCAGGCGCTGGAGTCGGATCTGCCGCCGGTCACCGAGGAGGAGGCCGAGCTGCCGGTGGTACGCCGGGCCCCGCTGGCCGAACAGCGCCGGGACGCGGTGCTGGCCGCGCTCACCGAGGTGGGCGCGGCCCGGGTGCTCGACCTGGGCTGTGGTGCCGGTGCGCTGCTGTCCGCACTGGTAAAGGACCGGGCGTTCACCGAGATCGTCGGTGCCGACGTGGCCACCCGTTCGCTGGAGCAGGCCGCCCGCCGGCTGCACCTGGACCGGCTCCCGGAGCGGCAGAAGGACCGGATCCGGCTGATCCAGACCGCGCTCACCTACCGGGACGACCGGTTGCGTGGGTTCGACGCGGCGGTGCTGATGGAGGTCATCGAGCATGTCGACCTGCCCCGGCTGCCCGCGCTGGAGGCGGCCGTCTTCGGTCACGCCAAGCCCGGCGCGGTGGTGGTGACCACACCGAACGTGGAGTACAACGTGCATTACGAGGGCCTGACCGGGATGCGGCACTCGGACCATCGTTTCGAGTGGACCCGGGCCGAGTTCGCCGACTGGGCCGTCAAGACAGCGGCGGCGTACGGGTACACCGTGACGATCCGTGGTGTCGGCGAAGCCGATGAGACCACCGGCGCCCCCACCCAGCTCGCACTCTTCACGGCGGTGTCCGCATGATCATCGACGTTCCCGAGCTCGCGCTCGTCGCCCTGGTCGGCATCTCCGGCTCCGGCAAGTCCACGTTCGCCGCAAAGCACTGGAAGTCCACCCAGGTGCTCTCCTCGGACTTCTTCCGCGGTCTGGTCGCCGACGACGAGAACGACCAGTCGGCCTCCGCTGACGCCTTCGAAGTGCTGCACTACGTGGCCGGCAAGCGACTGGCGGCCGGTCGGCTCACCGTGGTCGACGCCACCAACCTGCAGTCGCACGCCCGGGCCGGCCTGATCAAGACGGCCCGCGAGCACGACGTGCTGCCGGTGGCGATCGTGCTGGACGTACCCGAGTCGGTGGCCTGGGAACGTACTCAGGGCCGGCCGGATCGTACGTTCGACCGTCGTGTTCTCACCCGCATGCACCGGGACCTGCGGCGCACTCTCGGGCAGCTGTCCCGGGAGGGGTTCCGCAAGATCCACGTGCTGCGCGGGGTGGACGAGATCGCGGCGGCCGAGATCCGCTACGAGAAGCTGTTCAACGACCGGCGGGACGAGCACGGCCCGTTCGATGTCATCGGGGACGTGCACGGTTGCCGGGCCGAACTGGAATCGCTGCTGGTCAAGCTGGGCTGGGAGATCGTCCGGGACGATTCCGGCCGACCGGTGGACGCCTTCTCCAAAGACGGGAACCGGAAAGCCGTCTTCGTCGGTGACCTGGTCGACCGCGGGCCGGACTCGCCGGGTGTGCTGCGCCTGGTGATGGGCATGGTGGCGGCCGGGCACGCGATCTGTGTGCCGGGTAACCACGAGCAGAAGCTGGCCCGGAAGCTGAACGGGCGCAACGTACAGCTGACGCATGGTCTGCCGGAGACCTTGGCACAGCTGGAGGCCGAGCCGGCCGAGTTCGTGGCCGAGGTACGCACCTTCATCGACGGCCTGGTCAGCCACTACGTGCTCGACGACGGGAAGCTGGTGGTGGCACACGCCGGGCTGAAGGAGGCGTACCACGGGCGGGCGTCCGGCCGGGTGCGCAGCTTCGCGCTCTACGGCGAGACGACCGGCGAGACCGACGAGTACGGGCTGCCGGTCCGGTACCCGTGGGCCCGCGAGTACCGCGGTTCGGCAGCCGTCGTCTACGGCCACGTGCCCACCCCCACCCCGGAGTGGATCAACAACACCATCTGCCTGGACACCGGCTGCGTCTTCGGCGGCTCGCTCACCGCGCTGCGCTGGCCGTCGCGCGAGCTGGTCACGGTGCCGGCCGCGAAGGAGTACTACGCGCCGATCCGGCCGCTGGTCGCCGTCTCCGAACGGCCCGAGCAGGGCTTGGATCTCTCGGACGTCACCGGGCGGCGGCACATCGACTACGGGTACGGGCGGACCACGGTCCCGGCCGAGAACGCGGCTGCCGCGCTGGAGGTGATGGGCCGGTTCTCGGTCGACCCGGAGGCCCTGATCTGGCTGCCGCCCACGATGGCACCGTGCACCAGCTCGACGGTGGAGGGCTACCTGGAGCATCCGTCGTCCGCCTTCGCCGACCTGCGGGCCGCCGGGGTGGAGCGGGTGGTGTGCGAGGAGAAGCACATGGGCTCCCGGGCCGTGGTGCGGGTCTCCGTCTCCGGCGCGGGTGACGCGATCTGGACCCGGACCGGCCGCCCGTTCTTCGGCCCCGAACTGGACGGCCCGCTGCTGGACCGGGTGCGGGCCGCGGCCGCCCCGATCCTCGCCGAGCTGGCGACCGATTGGCTGCTCCTCGACGCTGAGCTGCTGCCCTGGTCGGCCAAGGCGGGCAGCCTGATCCGGGACCACTACGCGGCTGTCGGTGCGGCCGGGCGGGCCGCGCTGCCGGCTGCCCTGTCGGTGCTGGAGCAGGTGGCCGGGCGCGGGCTCGACGTCACCGAACTGCAGGACCGGCTGCGGCTGCGGTCGGCGGAGATCGACGGCTACTCGGCGGCGTACCGGGCGTACGTGAAGCCGACCGACGGGCTGGACGGGGTCACCCTGGCTCCGTTCGCGGTCCTGGCCGGGGCCGGGATCTCGTACGCCGACCGGGATCACGACTGGCATCTGGCGCTGGCCGACCGGCTCGTCTCCGCCGACCCTCAGCTGTTCACCCCGACCCGGCGGATGATCGTCGACCTGGCCGATCCGGCCGCCGAGGCCGCCGCCACCGACTGGTGGCTGACCATGACCGCGGCCGGTGGCGAGGGCATGGTGGTCAAGCCGTGGGCCGGGCTGGGCGCGACCGGCCGTGACGGACGTCTCGTCCAGCCGGGCGTGAAGTGCCGGGGGCGGGAGTACCTGCGGATCATCTACGGTCCGGAATACACCCGTTCCGAGCAGTTGGACCGACTTCGCCAGCGCAACCTGGGCCGCAAGCGGGCGCTTGCGCTCCGTGAGCACGGCCTCGGGCTGGCGGCGCTGGACCGGCTGGCCGAGGGCGCCCCGGCCTGGCGGGTGCACGAGCTGGTCTTCGCGATCCTGGCCGCCGAGTCGGAGCCCGTCGACCCCCGTCTGTGATCGCCGAGTCACTTCCCGGATTGCACAGCATTCATTCAGGTATCGGCCCTACCAGGGCCGGTACCCTGGCTCCTCGTGGACATCCAAGCGCTCACCGAGCAGCTCGCTCTCAACCCGTTGGACCCGAAGGACCTGCTCTCGGCCTTCGGGTTGCCGGGTGTCCTGGCGATCCTGTTCGCGGAGACCGGCCTGCTCGCCGGCTTCTTCTTCCCTGGTGACTCCCTGCTGTTCCTGGCGGGCGTCGCGGCCTCGGAGGTGGCCAACTCGATCTTCGGTGAGGGCGCCCAGCTCAACATCGTCGGCTTGCTGATCGGTGCGCCCATCTGCGCCATCATCGGCGCCCAGTTCGGGCACTGGCTCGGCGCGAAGTACGGGCGGCGGATGTTCGAGAAACCCGACTCGAAACTCTTCAAGAAGGAGTACGTCGAGAAGGCCGAGTACTACTTCGAGAAGTTCGGCCCGGCCAAGGCTGTGGTGCTGGCCCGCTTCATCCCGATCGTGCGGACGTTCCTGAACCCGGTCGCCGGCACCCTCGGCATGCCGGCCAAGCAGTTCTTCGTGTGGAACGTGGTCGGCGCCATCCTCTGGACCGACGGCATCATCCTGATCGGTTACCTGCTGGCCCAGCAGATCTACGACCTCGTCGGCGACCACATCGACCGCTACATCCTGCCGGTCGTCGTGCTGATCGTGCTGATCTCGGTCCTGCCGATCGGGATCGAGCTCCTGCGGGAGCGCAAGGCGAAGAAGAACGGCACGCACACCGGGCCGGAGATCGCCGAGAGCTTCGGTGTGGTCGGCGCGGCGACCGTCGCCGGGGTGGCCGACGCCGCCCGCGAGGAGTTCCACCACCACCACCAGGGCCAGCCGCAGGAGCGCTACGACGAGGCGACGACGTTCCACCGGGCCGGTGGTGACTACGGCCAGCAGCCTCCGCAGCAGCCGCAGCCGCAGCCGCAGCGCCAGGGCACCGTCTACGGCCAGCCGCAGCAACACCAGCAGCCGCCGGCCTACCCGCAGCAGGGGCACCAGCCCACCCCGCAGAGCTATCCGCCGCAGCAGCAGTGGCAGCAGCCGCAGCAGGAGTGGCCGCCGCGCGACTGACCGGGAACACGAAAGGCCGGCCCGAGGGCCGGCCTTTTTCGTACCCGCCTCACACCGTGACGGTGGTGGACCCGGAAAGCCTCTCCAGGAACTCCTCCGGGCACTCCCGCAGGTGGTCGAGCCGACCGGCGGTCAGCGCCCGGTACGTCAGCGACGCGGCCTCCTCCAGGTTGCGAACCCGCTTGTGAGCGAGCTCGACGGAGTCGGCCATCACCACGCAGCCGTGCTGACTGAGCACCAGACAGTCGGTGCCGTCGGCGGCCATCGCGGCGGTCAGGGCGGCCAGTTCGGTGGTACCCGGCAGCCGGAACGGCACAGTGGCCACCCGGCGCAGGTAGAAGGCGTGATCAGTGGTCACGATCCGGATGTGCTCGCCGAGAGCGTCGAGCAGCAGCGCCGTCTGCGGGTGCAGGTGCACCACGGCGTTCACGTCCGGCCTAGCGCGGTAGAGCGCGAGGTGCAGTGCCAGCTCACTCGTCGGTTCGATCCGGGCCGGCGGGACACTGCCGACAACGGCCGGGCCCCCGTCGGAGATCCGAACCGGCGCGAAGGTGTTGCGGCTGAGCCGTTCCAGCCATGATCCGCTCGCGGTGACCCAGATGGCATCCTCGCCGGGAATGCGAGCGGACAGATTGCCGCCCGATCCACACACGAGGCCCGCCTGCACCACGTCGTAACCCACGTGCGCGAGCTGATCACGCAGGTCACCCGGGACGTAGTTCACCCGTTCCTCCTCAGGTCCGCCGGCCGTCGCGGGGCCGGGGTCCTAGGCCTGGCGTCACGCCCCCATACATATGTGACGCCAGGCATCAACCCGTACCGCTTCAGCGGGCCTTCTTGGTGGCCCGCTTCCGCGGCGGGGTCAGCAGGTCGGCGATGGTGGCGATAGCGGACGGCACCAGCCGGTAGTACGCCCACACACCCCGCTTCTCCCGCTCGAGCAGACCAGCCTCGGTGAGGATCCGAAGGTGGTGACTAACTGTGGGCTGCGAGAGACCCAGGGGGGCCGTCAGGTCGCAGACGCACGCCTCACCGTCCGTTGCGGACTGAATGAGGCTAAGCAGCCGTAGCCGGGCCGGGTCGGCGAGCGCCTTCAGCACTCCCGCCAGGCGCTCAGCGTCAGCGCGTTCAATAGGCTCGCCGGCAAGCGGCGAGATCTGAGGCATCGTCATTTCCGCCAACGCAGTTCCCACGGTCTCCATCCTTCCACCAACTGCATCGATTCTCCTGCATGTCAGCAGGAACGAACCGGCTAACTTTCAGGCCGTAAGGCCGACATCGATCGCCGAGACGGCCGACCCGAACACCCTCATCAGGTCCACCGATCGTGCAACGACGACTTCGGTCTCTGCCTCCTGCAACGCCTCAGCCGCCATCTGGTCGCTACCCATCCGTGTCGAGCTCTCGATCCCCGCCCTCGGGGTGAGGCCGGCCACATTGCCAATTCGCCGATTCTTTCGAACCACCGATCTCCGGCGATGGCTCGGCACGGAACGCGTCGAGACCATCACGCCACACTGCGCGATCATCAGTTCGCCGCACACCCCACGACCCGATGAAAGCACGACGCCACGCTGCGCGACGGACAATTCAGTGATGAATTTACCCAGGTCGTGCCGTGCTTCCATGACATCGAGCGTACTGGCTGCACAAAAACTGGAATCTTTCGCCCCGCCGGGGCGGAACGGAACTATTGACGCGCGGCTTAGCGTTCTGCTGTAAAGAAACTTTACCGAACCACCGGTCGGCCTCGCCCCATCCTCGGACCATAGACGCTGCTCAAAGCAGGTAATGCCCGAAGGTTACCCGCGCCATCCTCAGGATCACCTGGTAGGCGCGCTGTGAAGAGGCTGTGAACCGACCCAATGACGTTTGTCCGTACGGGGCGTAAACATGCACCGTACGGCCGATCTCGATCTATCCGGACAGTCGATCGAGTGACACCGCCAGAAACAGACCGTACCCGTTCGAGTGACCCACAGTCGTCGATACGGAACCGCTCACTCGCTCGGTCGTGACCAGTACTCGTCTTCCTGGCCATGCGGCGACTTCGGCAGAACCGTCCGATCTGAGAACTGATCGGGTTCGGACCCGCCAGTAACAAAAGTCTTCGTTTGTGGGGCAGCCCACTCCGCCGGGCTCGGCTGTTCCCCGAATGGGATCGGTGGCACAAAACCGGGTACGCCTGCGAAATACTCTCGCGGTGCCGCCAGTAGAAGCGCTCCCACGGTCAGGTATCCCACCACCTGCGCGACGGCCACCGCGAAGTTCAGCGTGATCCACCCGGACGGGTAAGCCTGATCCAGCGCCTCCCCGATCGAGCCGGCCACCGGGTCACCGGCCCGCTGAGCGGCCAGAACACCCAGAGTCCCGAACCCGGTCAGCAGGCCGAACGCACACACGCCCACCGCTATCGGACGAGCCGGGCGGCTACCCCGGCGCAACGCGACCCCGAGCACCACGAACAGGGCCACGAAGAGCATCGCCAGCACCGGAGCCAGCGCACCGACCAGCCAGAGGACCGTGACGTAACTCTCCGCCGCACTGGACCCGGACGTGGCCTCCCGGAACCGGCTCACCACACCCGGAGTGACCACGACCATGCTCACCGCATAGGTCAGACCGGCCGCGGCCATGGCCCAGAGCAGTGCGACAGCGGCGGTGACGGCGACCGGACGGGCCGGGCCCGGCACTGCCACAGGCGGCGGCTGGACGGCATACGACATCGATGGCTCCTGTGGTCTCGGTTGGTAGGAAACCTATCGCGTACCGACCGGTGAAATGGCCGGACCGGTCCACCTCATGAGGTGGACCGGTCCGAAATCGATCAGGCGGTTACGCCCGCGGCTCCGACGGCGGAGCGGCTGGCGGCTCGGGCGCGGCGGAAGGCGGCTCGACAGGCGCAGCGGTAGGCGGCGCGGGCGGTCCCGCGGTCTCCGAAGGCGCCGCGGTCTCCGAAGGCGCCGCAGTCTCAGCAGGCGCCGCAGTCTCAGCAGGCGCCGCAGTCTCAGCAGGCGCCGCAGTCTCAGCAGGTGCCGCAGGCGGAACCGGCGGGGACGCCCACGGATCACTGGCCGGCTCCGGAGAGGAGGGCCCGGCCGGCGACGAGGGCACCGGAAGCGGCGGCTGCGGAGCGAACGGCGACGGGCCGGCCGGGAACGGCTCCTGCGGCGACGCCCACGGGTCACTCGTCGGCTCGGACGACGACGGCGCGGCCGGCGACGTCGGCACCGGAGTCACCTGGGTGGCATCCGGGGCCTGCGCCCACGGGTCGCTGGTCGGCGGTTCCGCAGAAGATTGCCCGGGGGCGGGGGCGGGCCGGCCCGGGTAGGGCTGCAGCCCCGGCGCGGGCTGACCGGGCTGACCATACTGCTCAGGCGTACCGAAGTGGCTGGGCGCACCCTGGTAGGGCGACGGATAGGCCTGCTGAGCAGCCGGGTAACCGGGATACGGCGGAACCGGCGCTCCGGGCTGAGCCGTGGGGTGACCGGGCTGAGCGGTCGGGTAGCCGGGCTGAGCCGTCGGGTAACCAGGCTGCCCTGTCGGGTAACCGGGCTGCCCTGTCGGGTACTGACCCGGGTATTGCGGGTACGGCATCGCCGGGTTCCACCCCGCCGGCTGCCGGGTGAAGTACGCGTTCGACGCCGGCAGCGCCAGCAGGATGATCGCGCCGATCAGGGCGATCACGACGACCAGCGCGCTGAGGGTGCTGGCGGTGTCGTACCACCCGGGGAGGTCGAGCGCGAGTTCCGCGTCGAGCTGCTGCTGGTTGACGTTGCCGGCCTGGGCCAGGCCGGTGACCGCGGAGCTGCCCAGCCCGATCGTGGAGCAGCACAGGCCGAGGCCGCCGAAGATCCAGGTGGTGATCCGGGACCCGTTCTTGCCGAGGTTGTTGAAGATCGCGAGCACGACCAGCCCGATCGCGATCACGGCGTAGAGGATCGCGGTGCCGCCCAGCACGAAGCCGACGATCGAGTCGAGGTCGACCTCGGAGTCGCTGACGCCGTCGATGCTCTCGTAGGCGGTGGTGATCGAGTCTCGGATCGACAGGACCAGGACAGCGCTCAGGAGCTGCATGCCGGCGACCACGAATAGCAGAATTGATGAGATGGTCACCGTCGTCGGTCGCCTCGGGGCCGAGTCGGGGACTTGATATGTCGGAACGGTCACACTGCCCTCCAATGGATCGATTCACGGTATCCGTCGCCCGCTAGATCCTGCGACCGAGCCTCACGGTTGGCGATGGTGTGGAAACATCGGGCAACGATGCACCAAATGACCGCAAAACGTCGCCCGTTCGGGTGGCGTCACGCCTCGACGGCGGCCCCTAGACTTCGATAGGTGGCGCCTACCTGGAAGCAGCTAGCTCCAGAGCACGCCGTGCCCGCACGAGTCGCCCGCCCCGCGCACACCGATCCGGGGCCGAGGCTGACCGACGGACGGCGCCATCGACGAATAAGCCGGCCGCGTGACCACACCGCGGCCGCCCCAGACCTGACAAGGACCGGTGAGTCCCATGCCCCACGCCGACACTCTCGACGTCGTGCACCATGACGACACCAGGACGCGCTTCACCGACGTCCGGTACGAACTCCACCGTGACGGGATCAGGATCTGGTCCGCGGAGGGTGAACACGCCTTCACCGATGTGCTGATGACACAGGCCTACCGGCAACGGGAGGCGGACAGGTAGAGAAAGATGCGGGGGCCTCGTCGAGGCCCCCGCTTCTTTCGGTCAGCCGCGCTGGACGGTCAGCCCGTCCTTGCTGTCCCGCAGGTCGGCCACCACCGTGTCGCCGTCCTGGATCTCGCCGCCGAGC
>DATMVU010000679.1:0-5313 GCA_035562875.1 Actinoplanes sp.
CTGCTGCACTCGTCCTACGGCTACCAGCACCTGCCCGACGAGGTCCGCGAAGACCAGGACACCGCGTGGGCCGAGGAGGCCCACCGGATCGCCGCCGCCGTCGATTCCCAGACCCCGGGCCGGTACGCCTACCAGACGTACCCGGTCGAGGACTGACCCCACCCGTACCGCCGCCGGTCCTGGATCTTCGCCTGACGCGCCCGCGGTGCCGATCACATTCTTCACAGAGCCGCGACGACTGATCTCCAGTCGAGGGCCGGGTTCGCGGCGGCGTCCCTGGCCAGCTCCGGGTCGTCCAGCAGTTCGGTGAGGCGGCCGGCGGGGAGTGCCGGACAGCGGGCCATGGCTTCGCGTACCAGGCGATCGGGGTCGTGGGTCAGGCCGTCGATCACTGCCGGGCCAGCTTCGGGGTCGCGGGCGGTCAGGCGGCGCACCTCAGGGTCGGGGTGGGCGGCGAACCGGGCCAGGCCGGTGCGCGGGAACTGCGGGAGTTCGAGCAGCCGGTGCCGGTGCCGGCCGTCGAGGTAGCAGCTCAGCAACAGGTCGCCGGGAGTGTCGGGCTGATGCAGGGCCAGGTCGGCGCGTACCGCCGGATCGGGGTCCTCGGCAAGGATCGTGATCATCTCGTGGGGCAGGGCCGGATGTCCGGCAGCCCGGCGGCGCAACCGGGGGTTGTCCGATCGGGCCCAGGACGGGACCAGGCCCGGGCCGAGGTCGGTGGTGTGGGCCAGGATCGAGCGTTCCCTTTCGGACAGGTACGCGTGCTGGGCGACCTTCGTCCGGACGGTCTCGTCCGGGTCGGCGGCCAAGGCGGTGACCTGGGCCGCGGTGAGCCCCGGGCGGGTGGCCACCATGACACGGACGGCCGCTTCCGGGTCGGCGGCCAGCGCCTCGACCTGCCCGGCGGTCAGGTCCGCCCGGACGGCGATCCCGGCGCGCACCTCGGTGTCGGAATGCCGGGAGAGGCGATCGACGAGATGCGGCGGGATGGTCTCGTTCCCGGTGAAGAATCGGACGATCACCAGGTCCTCGGAGGCCGCCACCTGCTCGGCGAGCGCCACCGACAGTGGGCGCTGCAACACCGTCCAGGTGGCGTGGCAGTGCCGGTCCGGCAGGTCAGCGGGCTGCATGACCCGTTCGTGTTCGGCGATGGCGGCGGCCGCGAGCTCCACGACCCGGGGATCGGGATCGGTCAGCAGGTGGCGTAGTTCGGGCCGCCAGGCGGACCCGGCGGCGAACCGGCGCACGACCGGCTCCGGGTGCCGCGCGGCGAGGAAGACCCGCTGCCAGTCAGCCCAGACCATCTGCTCGAAGAGTTCGTGCGGTGTGATCCGCGGGTCAGGAGGGTCGAGCAGGTCAGCCATCAGCCGGAGCAGGGTCTCCTCGGACAGCGGCGGCTGATGGCGCGCGCGGGCCACGGCGATCCGCACCCGTCCGTCCGGGTCGCCGGCCAGTCGTTCCCGGACCACCGGGTCCAGTCGCGGATGCCGGGCGAGCGCCGCCCGGACCCGCCACGACTCGTGCCCGGCGAGCGCCTCCTGCAGGTCCGGCGGCAGGCCGGCCCGCCCGGCGAGCCCCAAGGCGACCTCGCCCGGCCACTGCCGGGACAGGTCGATGAGCACCCGCACCGGGACCGCCGGGTTCTCGGCGAGTCCACGGATGATCTGATCCCGTTCCATTCAGGAGACGGTAGCGGCCTCAGCGGACCGGGCGTGGTGTCCCGGAGAGCGCCTCCTGCCGCAGGCGGATCCGTTCCTGGAGCAGCTGGACCAGGTGGATGCCGGAGACGCCGGCCAGGTCGTCGGCCTGGGTGCGGCAGGAGAAGCCGTCGGCCAGCAGGATGTCGCCCTCCTCGGCCTTCTCCAGTGCGGGCAGCAGCTGCTGTTCCGCGACCTGGACCGACACCTCGTAGTGGCCGCGTTCGACGCCGAAGTTGCCGGCCAGGCCGCAGCAGCCGCCGAGCCGTTTCACCGTGGCGCCGGCCTTCTTCAGCAGTTTGGCGTCGGCGTCCCAGCCCATCACCGCGTGGTGATGGCAGTGCGGCTGGGCGATGACCCGGACCCCCTCCAACGACGGCGGGGTGTAGTCCGGGGTCTCGGCGAGCAGCTCGGCGATCGTCCTGGTGGCGGCGGCGACGGCCTTGGCGGCCTCGTTGTCGACGAGTTCGACGGCGTCCTGGCGCAGCACGCCGGTGCAGGACGGTTCCAGGCCGACGATCGGGATGCCCTGCTTCACGGATTCGTGCAGCTCGGCGACGGTGGTTCCGAGGATCCGCCGGGCGGCGTCGAGCTGCCCGGTGGAGATCCAGGTCAACCCGCAGCAGGCTTTCCTACTGGTGATCTGCGGGGCGTATCCGGCGTCCACCAGCACGTCGACAGCAGCCTTGGCGATGTCCGGCGAGAAGTGATCAGTGAAGCTGTCCACAAACAAGACAACCGGTTTGCCCGAATTTATCGGCTTAAAGGATGAACGGAAGGTCTTCGGCGCGAAACTGGGGATATTGCGGCGCGAGTCGACACCCGCGACCCACAGTGCTATCCCCTTAACCCCCGGCAACCGTGTCGCCATGTTGGCCAGCGCGGGCATCTTCGACGCCAGCCGCGACCACCGCGGCAACCACCCCAGCGAATAGTGCGACCGCGGCCGCACCCGCCCCTTGAAACTCTGGTGGATCACCTCGGACTTGTAGGCCGCCATGTCGATGCCGGTCGGACAGTCCGACGCACACCCCTTGCAGGACAGACACAGATCAAGCGCATCGTGTACGGCGGGCGAGCGCCAGTCCGGGGCGAGATCCCCGTCGAGCATCTCCTGCAGCACCCGCGCCCGCCCCCGGGTGGAGTCCTTCTCGTCCTTGGTGGCCAGGAACGACGGGCACATCACCCCGCCGAGCACGCGCGTGTCGACCCGGCACTTGCCCACCCCCGTACACCGGTGCACCGCCTGGTTGAAGTCTCCGCCGTCGGAGTGGTAGGCGAGCGCCAGCGGCACCGTCACCTTGCGCGCCTGGGAGACCCGGATGTTGGCGTCGACCGGATCGGGGTCGACGAGGTTGCCCGGGTTGAGCAGGTTGCGCGGGTCGAACACCCCCTTGATCTGCCGGAACAGGTCCATGGCGGCGGGCGAGTACATCCGGCTCAGCAGTTCGGAGCGGGCCCGCCCGTCGCCGTGTTCCCCGGACAGTGACCCGCCGTAGCTGACGACCAGGTCCGCGGCGTCCTCGAGGAAGGCCCGGAACAGGGCGGGCCCGTCCGGTTTGTCGAGGGGGAAGTCGAGGCGGACGTGCACACAGCCGTCGCCGAGGTGCCCGTACGGCATGATCGAGAGTCCGTGCCGGGCGGTCAGCGCGTCGAAGTCGCGCAGGTAGGCGCCGATCCGGGCGGGCGGCACCGCGGCGTCCTCCCAGCCGGCGTGCGCGGGCAGCCCACTCGGGGCCCGGCCGGCGAGCCCGGCACCGTCCTCGCGGATCTTCCACAGCGGAGCCGCCTCGGCGACGTCCTCGATGATCCGGTGGTCGACGGACTCGGCGGCGGCGACCAGGCGCTGCGTGCGGTCGCGGACCTCGTCCAGATCGTCGCCGGCGACCTCGATCATCAGCCAGGCGGTGCCCCCGGGCAGTGGCGGCACCGCGTCCGGGCCGCGCCGGGACCGGACCACGTCACAGATGCGGTGGTCGAGGCCCTCGCAGGCGGTCGGCTTGAACTCCAGGATCTTCGGGATGACGTCGCCGGCCGTACCGAAGTCGGGGTAACCGAGAACGATCATCGTCCGGTGCACCGGGTCGGCGACCAGCTTGACCGTCGCCTCGGTGATCACCGCCAGGGTGCCCTCGGAGCCGACCAGGAACTCGGTGAGGTTGAAGCCGTTCTCCGGGAGCAGGTGCTCGACGGCGTATCCGGAGACCTGCCGGCCGAAGGTGGCGAACTCGGTGCGGCCGGTGGCGAGGTTCGCCCCGACGAGTTCACGCAACCCCTCGACGACTTTCTCCGCGCCTTTAAGGGGGTTTGTCACGATTTCTTCGCCGTCGATGGTGTACGCCCGCAGACCCAGGGTGTTGTCCGAGGTCCGCCCGTACCCCAGGGTCCGCGCCCCGCACGAGTTGTTGCCGATCATGCCGCCGATGGTGCAGCGGGTGTGCGTCGACGGGTCCGGACCGAACCGCAGCCCGAACGGTTTCGCCGCCGCCTGCAGCACCGCCTGCACCGTGCCGGCCTGCACCCGCGCGGTCCGCGCCTCCCCGTCGACCTCGAGGACCTTGTTCATGTGCCGGCTGAAGTCGAGGATCAGGCCCGGCCCGATCGCGTTCCCGGCCACCGAGGTGCCGGCGCCGCGGGCGGTGATCGGCACACCCAGTTCCCGGCACACGCCGAGGGCGGCGAGCACGTCGTCGTCGTGCCGGGGCCGCACGATCGCCTGCGGCACCACCCGGTAGAGCGACGCGTCACTCGAGTACGCCGACCGGTGCGCCGCGTCGGTGAGGATGTCGGTGACGCCGGCCCGGCGCAGGCTGGCGGTCAGATCGGCACTGGTCACGCGGATCTCCAAGGCTGTCTACGTGCTGGTCCGCCTCGGGCAGCGTGCGGCGGTGAACCTGCTTCGGACGTCGCCGACATCGTAATCCGCCCCACTTGACGCCCCGCACACCGCCGGATGCGCTGTGAGATCACTCGCCGATTCCCAGCAGATGACGATCCCGGCGGCAGGCGGCCAACAGGACGTTCGCGCCGGCCCAGGTCAGAGCGCAGTCCGGCGACCATCAGCGCGCCACCCCGTCGCTACCGGCCGCCCGCCGACCACGGCGGGCGCGACCGTGTCCGGCCGGTCCGCCGGGAAGACGGCCGGCAGAGCCGGGTCGGGTCCGTCGCCGGTGGTCCAGAGCACTCGCACCGCGTGATGCCTCCACATCGGGCGATCACATTGATCAAAACCCCGCGAGTCCCTAAGCTGCACGGGAATCGCCGTCAATGAACCGTTTTGCTTTGGTTCATCGCGCCCCCGAAGGAGACGCGAGTGGAAGACGACCAGCAGCCCACGCTGCGGATCGCCGGATACGTCAAACCGATCGCGAAGCACCGGGCCCCGGAGTCACCGCAGATCACCTGGCCGGAGATCACCGACTACTGGCCAGACTCCGCCGCACCGAACGGCGCCTGGCACGGGCTGTTGCCACCCAATGCGTACAGCATCTCCAGCGACGACCCGCCCACCGGGGAGCGCGGCCGATCGTGGTTGCAGCGCCCGGTGATCCTGACCGGGATGACGGCGCTGCTCGTGGTGTTCGGCACGGTCCTGCTGGCCCGGCCGCTCGCCCAC
>DATMVU010000680.1:0-3196 GCA_035562875.1 Actinoplanes sp.
ACAACCTTGCGGGCGCCGAGAAAGTCATCCGCGCTGGTCGGGCCGCATGCTCCTATTCGTGGAGGAGTCCCCCAAGCCGGTCGTGTCGGTGGATACACAGACGCGCGAGGGCTACTGGTTCGGTGGTCGGGTCGGGTAGTGCTCGCAGGGGCCGGGCGTTCGCGATGCCTCGATGCGATCGATGCTGATTGTGGTGGGCGAATGAGGCCATCGGCACGCGGGTGATTCGCCCGCGAAGGCCAGGATTCCACTCGCCATCAGGACGGCTGAACGGACGAGCGCGGTCGCTCCACGGTCGCTCGCCTGTCGAGCGAGTACCCGCCCGCCACCGCGTACGCACCGCTCCCAACGTTCCACAGGCAGGCGAGTCGGCGCGCCGACAGCTCGTTGACCTGCAAAAACCGCCAGGTATGGGTATCCCGGTGGGCTTCCCCGCCGATCCACCGGTACGCTGTCCCCGCGGGCTGCTAGCTCAATGGCAGAGCTGAGGACTTTTAATCCTTAGGTTCAGGGTTCGAGTCCCTGGCGGCCCACTGTTACACCTGGTCAGTGCCGTTCTCTCGGTGCTGGCCAGCTCTGTTTCCGAAGCTGTACAGCAGCAAAGTACAGCAGTCGACATCCAGGGGTGTGATGGCCAGGCACGAGGTCGCCGAGCGGCTCCTGCTCGTCGACACGGTCGACCGGTGGTTCCACCTGGACGAGCCGACCTTCATCGGGGCCGGGCAGGCGTACTGGGTCGATCGTTCCACCGGCGAGCTTTGCGTGGATCGCGGCGACGGCCGGGTGTCCCGGCACGTCGGCGCGATGTGTCGGTAATCAGTGATCAAGGGACTCGCCCAACTTTTTGAGCGCGGCGCGAGTGGTCGCCGAGGAGACGACGGTGTAGATCTCCATCGTGATCGAGAACTGCGCGTGCCGGAGGATCTGCATCGCCACCCGCGGGTGAACGTCGAGGTCCGCCAGCAGTGAGGCACAGGTCCGGCGGGCATCGCGGATCGTGATACGCCGGACCCCGGCCTGGTCGCACCGCCGGTCCCAGTAGCGATTGAAGTTCCGCGGCTCGATGGGGGTGCCGAAGCGGGTCGTAAAGACCAGATCGGTGTCCTGCCAGGCGTCGCCGGCCTCCTGCTGGGCTGTCTTCTGGGCGGTGCCACGTTCCTGGATGGCGACCGTGCAGATCTCCGGTAGGGGCAAGGTGTCGTCCGAGGTCGGCGTCTTCGTCTCGCGGTGCAGCAGTTCCTTACCGACCCGCTGAATCTGCATGTCGACGGTCAGTTCGGCTGCCTTCACGTCGATCCCGGACCAGGTGACGCCGAGCATTTCGCCCTTGCGAAGACCGAGAACGAGGACCAGGACGTACGCGGCGTAGTACGGGTCCCGGTCGGCCCGCGCCGATTCGAGGAACTGCCGAGCCTCATCGCTGGTCCAGGCACGGCGCTTCTTTTTACGTGCAGCCGGGAGCTTGACGTTCCTGGCGACGTTCGCCGTGATGTGGCCTTCGGTGATCGCCTGGCTCAGCATGGTCCGCAGAACCCGCCGGATCTGGCTGATCGAGTTCGGCGAGGGTAGAGCGCGGCAGCACTTGCCGAGCGCACAACACCGTTGCTTCTTGCGCCGTTCGTCCTTCTTCTGGGAGCAGCATTGGCACTGTTGCCGAAGGCCGTTGAGCCAGGTCTGGACCTCTCTGATCTGGAGCTTGTCGAGACGGCGCTTTCCGAGGCCGGGCACCAGGTAGAGACGGGTGGCGACTTCATACGTGACGTATGTACCGGGCGCCAGGGTTGGGTTTCACGATCTCGCTGAGCCAATACGTGGCGAAGTTGCCGAGCGTCAGTGACTTGGTGGCGACCGGGCCTTCCTTGGCCTTCTTGTGCAGGTTGAGCCACTTGTCGTGGACCTCTTCGCGGGTCTTACCGTAGACGTACTTACGGTCCCGTTTGCCATCCGGCTTGGTGACCCAGACGTACGCGGCGAAGCCATTGCGGAAGGGTTTCCCACTGGGCGACGTTGCTGTCGGTCCAGACTGCGGCGTGGGGCCGGCGGGCGGGTGGCATCTCGACGTGGCGGGCGGGGTTGGCGGTGATCAGGCCCCTCACAGATGGCGGCGTTGTAGGCCGCGCGCCGGGTGGCCCGGATCCGTTGCAGGGTGGCGGGCGAGCGGGGCTGGCCGGTCGGGGTGGTGCCGGCGGCGAGTTCGGTGAACAGGGCGGTGAGGTGCCGGCTGGTCAGCTCGTTGAGCCGCAGCGTGCCGATTGTGCGCACCGTGTCCTCCTCTAGGTGAGGTTCTACTGACACGGTTGTCGTCTTGGCTTCGTGATCGCTATCGCCCACCCGTGGACATACGGCGGCCGTACCCCGTGGAGGAGAACTACGAGTTCGACGACGACAGCTATACCGCCCTGGGCGCCGCGGGAGTCGCGTGGCAGGACGCGGTGTTCGTGTTGGTCGAGAGCCGACCCGTGGTGCGTAGGCACATCGGGGCAGTCCTCAACGTCGCGGGCCGTGACCGGCAAGGGCGGTGGCTGGCGAGGACGACCGCTAACGCCGACATCAAGATCATGTCGAACAGCGACACCATCGGCTTCCAGCACGGCCTTCGAATAGGTGAACGCCTGGCCAGAGCGCAGCCGCCACGATCAAGAAGGCGATTCCACCGCTGAGCATCACCCAGCATGGTGCACCCGCCCACCATCGGCACACGCAACTCTGTTCCGCCGACTATTGGTCTTCCCCTGTCTCGCGCCAGTCCAGCGGGCTGCTTCGATGGGCCTGTGCCTGATGTCACCGGCAATGGGACAGCGGCCCGTCGGTGCCTCTCTTACGCTTGCCGCCATGAAACGCCCGCGCATGGTACTCAGCGCCATAGTCATCGGGGCGGTGACGCTCGGGACAGTGATCACCGTCTCCGGCTCCGCGACGGCAGCGGCCAAGAAATCCTGGACCCGGACCAGCGACTTCAACAGCGACGGTTACCAGGATCTCGCGATCGGTGCACCCGGTGGGACGGTCGCCGGTAAAGCCGGTGCCGGATACGTCGCCGTCATCCCGGGTTCCAAGAAGGGACTGGTCCCGGCCAAGAAGCGCATTCTCAGCCAGGCAACAGCCGGGGTGCCGGGCAGTCCTGCCGTGGGCAAGTGGTTCGGGGCAAGCCTCGCCTCCGCTGATCTCAACGGCGACGGCTATGCCGATCTTGTGG
>DATMVU010000681.1:0-4152 GCA_035562875.1 Actinoplanes sp.
CAGGGTAGCGGCGGAAGCGGGGCTTGCCGGCGCGACCACAACAGCAAGCACGAGCCCGGCGGCCAGGGCGGCCGCACCGACCTGGCGGCTCAGGCCTTTGAGTGAACGGCGAACAGACGCCACGGCAGAATCCCTTCTATCCCCGGCCTCTGCGTAGCCGGGCCGTTGAGAGAGACAGTGTTTCGCGGCCGCCTGCCCTGATCCGAGGATGTTGGACATCAATGGACGCGGGGTAGCGACGATCTTCAAATGTGACCACGGCACGCAGCGCGTCGTGACTGACGATCTGCGCTGGCTGCCAGTGCGCCCGAGCCAGCAGGGATTGCCGGACCCGGGCGCACCGACCAGCAGCACCGGCGTCGGCGCGTGCACGGCCGGCAGCACCGCAGCGGTCACGTCCGGGCGGTGGTGTCAGCCGGCGCACGGACGCCGGCGAGAAGAAAGCTGGCAGGCTTGGCCCGCGAGTACGAGATCAGCGCCGCAAAACCCTCTATACTTTCCGGCGCCCCGAGGTGTCCGCGACCTGAAGGGACGGGCCAGCCGACAAGGCAGTCACCCCGGTGTGCAGCGATCCGGCCGGCGCCACCGGTCATGTCCGGCGACCGTCTGCAGATCGGCGTAACGGCGGTGAGCGGAGACCCTGAACAGGCAGTCCGTGATCACGGCGGCGCTTTTATGCCGTTCTTTTGTGCTTGTGCGGACCCGTAGTAGCCGGATAGGCATCAGCCCAGGACCCGGGCCCCGATGCCTTCGTAGATGTAGCCCTGCCGGGTGGTGGTGACAACCTCGTCCCAGTTCCTGGTGTGGAAGTGGTCGCCGCTGCTGGGCTTGTAGACCCGATAGAACGGCACGCCCAGGGTTGAACCCGTCGGGTAGACGTAACCACTGATTCCTTCGTAGGCGTAGCCCTTTTGCGTCACTGCGGCGATGACCTCGTCCCAGCTGGTGGTGTGGAAATGATCGATCTTGCCCGGTCGGTAGAGGCGATAGAACGGGACCAGACCGTCGCCGGGCGTCGACGAGATCCGCGCACCGACTCCTTCGTACACGCAGTTCAGCGTGGTTACCGCGCGGACCACCTCGACGTTGTCGGCGGTGTGGAAATGATCCGTAGTGCTGGGGCAGTAGATGCGATAGAAGTCGGTTCCCGTGGCAGCTGCCGCGGTGACAACCTCGGTGGACATGGTCCGTTCGGGAGACGCCTGAGCCGGCGTGAACGACATGCCGATCAGGGCGACGGCGGCAGCGGCGATCGTCGCGTATCGGCTTGCCAACTTCGACGGGACCGATCGGCGGTGGGACAGCAGGAAACCTTCGGACATCGCATCCTCCTTGTTCGCAAGCTCGCGACCGGCATCCGGCCGAGCGTGGTTCGGAGGAGATCGTGGCATGCCGCGTAATCAAAATAGGTCCAGCTTGGACTTGAATGGACAACGGCGCATCTACACCGTCCGCAAGCCGGCTGGGGATCGTTGTCGGGGCGCTCAGCGAAAGTCCGGCGCAGCGGCAGTGTCCCCGCCGGTGGTTGCGACGCTGGCCGCGGCGGTCAGCGCGATCGGGCGTGGCCGGAGCACGTCGGTGGTCTTGGCCAGCACCACGTACCGGTCCGGCACCTACCGGTGTTTTGTCGGCTTCGTGACCTTTCCGTGGTGTGTGGCGTTGCGTTCGGCAGGTACTGGGCCGAGCGTTGGGGTGTTGGATGGTCCGTGCGTTGAGGGTCTGGTTGACCTGCCATGGCCGCAAACGGCATTGGTGACTGTTGCGCCCCGGGTCGCCTCGCGTGCCGTCTGGTGGTGGCCGCACACCGAGTTCGTGGTGTTCAGCGAGCGGCCGACGGTGCTGCGGATGGAAGCGGGCCAGCTGCGCAGCGTCGTCGGGCCGGGCGCGGAATGGTCCGACGGATTCCAGATCCACGCGACCCGCTCTGCGCGGCACGGGGTGATATCGGCGTGATGGAGAGTTCGCCGTAGCCATGCATAGCGGGGTCCGTGCGTTCCCGGTGGCTGCGCGTGGTCCGCTCTCAGCTGGTGGGGAGTTTCATGTCGGGGTTGGCGCTGAGGCGTTCATAGGTTTCGTAGGTGGTGCCGTCGTTGAGGGCGAGGTCGTCGGTGGAGCAGGTGTACGGGTAGGCCTCGGATTGCTTCGGATAGAGGGTGACAGGTAGCTGTTCGCCGTTCTCGGTGATTTCGAGGGTCTGCCGGCTGACGATCCCGTTGAGGGTGAGTACCCCGTTGTTGGTGCTCGCCTGCTGGTCGCGGGTGCCGCGGATGATTTCGGCGTACTGGTTGCCGTTGATGGTGGCGGTCAGTGGGGTGGCCCGGGTGTAGTCGTCGGTGGATGCGCCGTCCGGCCGGATCCGCCTGATGACGTCCTTGGCGCCGGAGACGGAGAAGACCTCTGTCCGGATTTTGAGCTTCTTGCTGAAGGCCACCGACTGCCAGGTCCCGACCAAGCAGTCATCGACGACAGTGCCGTCAGGTGTGACAGGCCCTCCGGAATTGCCTGTGGCTCCCGACGGTGTGGGCTGCCCGGTTTCGGAAGTAGCCGGTGAGGCGGTAGCCGACGACTCTGTCTGGCTCGGTGCCGCGAGGTCGCCGGGAGGGCCGGCGGTCGTGCCGGTGCTCGTGTTGAGCAGGTCGGGGTAATAGACCTTCAGAACAGTGCCGGCGAGTGCGAGTGCGAGAACGACGGCGGCGGTGATGCCCGCGGCGGGCCACCATCGGCGGCGCGTGCCGGTGGCCGGTCCGGGGTGGGCCGGCAGTGGCGTGGCGGCAGTCGGCGTATCGGCCGTCCACGGGTGGTTGACCGGGGTGGAGGATGTGTTCGGCCCGTGGCCGTGACCACTGGTGGTCGCGGCCACGTCGTCGAGGTTGGGCCGGGTCTGGTCGGCGAGTGTCGGTGCCGGTGCGGTAGCGGTGGGCGGCAGGCCGGAGGTGTCCGGATCGTCGATGTTGCGCCGTAGGAACGGCAGTCGCACTCGTGGGCGTGGGCTGCCGGCGGCGCGGTCGGATTCGTCGGTTCTCTGGATGGCGGTGTTCAGCAGGGTGCGGGCCTGGTCGGCGTTCAGCCGGCGGGTGGGGTCCTTGTCCAGCAGGCCCTTGATCAGCGGCCACAACCGTCCGGCGTGGGCCGGTGTGGCCGGCCGGTGATCGAGGACCGCCATCAACGTGGCCGGGGTGCTGTCGCGCTGAAAGGGGGAAGCACCGGTGACGGCGGTGTACAGAGTCACCCCGAGAGCCCACAGGTCGGACGCGGCGGTGGCGGGCATGCCGTTGATGCGTTCCGGCGCCAGGTATGCCGGAGAGCCGACCATCTGACCGGTGGCGGTCAGCGCGGTCTCGTCGTAGATGGTGGCGATCCCGAAGTCGGTCAGCACCACCCGGTCCTCGGCGAGCAGGATGTTCGCCGGTTTGACGTCGCGGTGCGCCACCCCTTCACGGTGCGCCGCGCGGAGCGCGTCGAGAACTTGAAGCCCGACCTCGGCAGTCTGTCGTTCACTGAGCAGCCCCTGCGCTGCGATCACGTCCGCGAGGGACCGTCCATCGATCAGCTCCATGACGATCCACGGGCGCCCCGCGTCCTCGATGACATCGTGGACCGTGATGATGCCGGGATGTCGCAGCCGGGCCGCCGCCTGCGCCTCCCGGATGACCCGGCGCACCACCGGATCGGACCGGTCCATCGGATCGTCACCCGCCGAGGGCAGCCACACCTCCTTCAGCGCCACCCGCCGGGCGAGCAGGGTGTCCTCGGCCTGCCACACCGCACCCATGCCACCGCGGCCGAGCATCCGGCCCAACCGGTAACGTCCCCCGACCGTCCGCCCCGAGCCTGTGCCGCCGACGCCCTCGCTCATGACGGTGAATCTATCGAATAGGTCCACCGGGATGGCACCATCGGGCCATCCCGCTTCAACCGTGGAATCACGACGGTGCGGTGTCGACGAGAGGGGTCACCCGCACCGATTCCCATCCTCAGAGCGCCCGGACGGCGCCACGCATGCGCACGGTGACAACGGCGAAACCCGACCGGCGGCGCCGATCACGACCGGGTCAGACCAAGAAGATCTCTGTCTCGTCCGCGCTCAGGTACACCAGGGCGACGGCGGCGGCCAGCACGCCGAGCACGAGCCAGACGTTGAAAACGCCGGCG
>DATMVU010000682.1:0-5938 GCA_035562875.1 Actinoplanes sp.
GTCAGAGCCCACGGCGGATTTCAGGCCCAGGTCGCTGCCGATCGCCAGGAGGGCCTGCTGGGCGGCTTCGATCGCCCGCTGATCATGTTTGTCGAACTGCGGCAGCCTGCTGAGAACCGCGCTGCCCTCGGCGTGCGCCCAGTACTCGACGCTTTGCATGATCGAATTCATGCCGCAGCTGATCTCATTCGGTGAGGCCACTTCAACGCCGTTGCGGTCCAGCACGTAGATCGGCGGGTATCCCACCTCTGGGCTGAAGGTTCGGCCCGGGCAGGAGGGCACAGCGCTTCGCTGGTCGCCCTGCGCCCACGTGAGGACCTCACACGACCCGTAGACCAGATGAAGCTGATTGATCGGATCCCAGTAGTCCCACAGGTCCTCCCCGTCGTAGGGGGTCCGGTAGCGGTGGAACGCGGTCTTGAACGTGCCGTGCTGCCGGACAGCGGTCGCGACCTCCTCGCGCCAGCGTTTTGTCAAAGCCTTGCGGAACGCGTTCACCTCGGCTTCGAGCATGGCGTAGAAGTCGGTGCTGTAAATGATGCCGCCGGACATGTCACCCTCCTACGCCGACACTGGTCACCGGTCGAACGCTAGCAATCGATGAAGAATGATTCGGTCTTCCATTAGACGGTTTTCTGTCTCACGCCAAAACGCCGTTGATCATGAACCGTGGCCGCCGGTCCGTGGTTGCAGCCCACAACAACGGTGCCGGGCGAGTCCTGTGGCCGTCCACCCGGGCCGGATCCGTAGGGTGAGGGGGAGAAGCTCTATTCGGTGAGTAGGAGACGGTATGACCGGCGTGGCTATTCCTGAGGACTTTCGTGATCTGCTGGAGCGGCCGCTGTTCGCGGACCTCGCCACTGTGCGGGAGGACGGGACGCCTCAGGTGAATCCGATGTGGTACGCCTGGGACGGGGAGTTCATCAAGTTCACGCACACGAACTTCCGGCGCAAGTTCAAGAACATCAGCGCCAACCCGAACGTGGCCATCTCGATCATCGATCCGGAGAACCCGTACCGCTACCTTGAGGTACGTGGGGTGGTCGAGCACATCGAACCGGACCCGACCGGGGCGTTCTATGTCGAGCTGGCCAACCGGTACAACGCGCCGTTCGGGACCGAGGCGCCGAAGGACGCGCCGGACCGGGTGGTGCTGAAGGTGCGGCCGACCACCGTCAGCAAGCACTGACCTCACGGTCGATGATGGCGTCGGCCAGGTGCGGGGTGGCTTCGGCGATCAGCGCCAGGGCCTGGTCGGCGCCCATGTCGGGGGACACGTAGTGGCGGGAACCGGCCGCGGTCGCCACCCCGACCGTCATCCGGCCGGCCCAGCGCTGCCACAGGGACTGTTCGAGACTCCAGCCGATCACCGCCCGGTTCTGCAGGGCCACCGTCTTGCGGGTCAGGGCGCCGTCGCGTACGACCAGGTAGTCGCCGTGCACGGTGTGGCCCAGTGAGCGGTACGCGACCACCGCCAGGGGCACCGTGACCGGGATGAGCAGCAGCGGCAGCGGCCACACCCAGCCCGGCAGCGGGAACGGCAGCAACGCCCCGGCGAGCAGGGCCGGGGTGTAGAGCGACCAGCCGATCCGGCGTACCAGCGCACCTCGGGGATGTCTGCGCAGTGGCGCCTCCAGTGGGCGCGCGCCGTCCGGCAGGATCCGTGCGGCCAGGTCACGGGCCTCGGGCAGGCGGATGCGGGGCAGGATGTCGCCGCCGCCCTCACCCGCTGCCGAACCGGTGAGCAGCAGTTTCGTCGTGGTCACGCCGAGCCGGCGGGTGAGTAGCGGTTCGGCGAAGGCGATGCCGCGGGTACGGGCGTCCGAGCGCTGCACCGTCTTGGTGGTGAAGAGGCCGTGCCTGGTGATCAGGGTGCCGCCGCTGCGGACCAGCTCGAACCGCCAGTTGTCGACGACGAACGAGACGGCCCGGACGGCGAAGGCGACCGGGATCGCGAGCAGGGCCAGCACGGTGAGCAGGACGAGGTGGCCGGACAGGCCGCGGATCGCCGCGAACAGGTCCACCCCGAACGGGCGCAGCGCCCAGTGCAGGGTGAACACCATTGCGATCAGGGTGAACGGGGCCTCTGCGCCGAGGGCGTTGAGCCAGATCCAGGAGCGGCGCAGACGGGCGATCGACTCCTCGGCGGGCTCGGCGAGATCCCCAGGCTCCGCGAGCGACCCGGATTCCGTGGGCGACATTTCGGAAATGTCGGATTCTGCGCCGGTGGCTGCAGCGGGACCGGTGGTGGCGGGACCGGGGCGCGCGACGGGAGCATCCGCCCGCAACTCACGCTGCACCGACTCCGCACCGGCCTTGTCCAGTGCGTCCAGCTTGAACGACGACTCCGTCTCGCCCGAGCCGATGTGCACCGTCCGCAACCCCAGCAGCCGCGGAATCAGCCGAGCCGAACTGTCCACCGATCGAATCCGGTCACGCCCGACGGTCCGATGTTTGCGGGCGATCCACCCGGTACGCATCTCCACCACGTCCGCGGTGATCCGGAACCGGGTCGTCTGCCACCGGACGAGATCACCCACCGCCCCCAGCAGCCCGAACGCCGCGCCGGCCAGCAGCGGCCACACCGGATCGTCGCGGAGCGTGACGCCGAGATAGCCGCTGACCGACGACATCGCCAGCCTGATCAGCCCCAGGTGGACGACCCGGACGCTGAGCCGCCGCCATTCCTGCTCGACCGATGTCACGTGGCGTCACCCACTGTCGCCGCGGTGATCTCGCGCAGCCGGTCGACTGTCGTCTCGGCGTCCGCCACGCCGACACCCTCGATCTCGATGTTGCCGTCCGACGACGCCGTGGTGACGGTGATCGTGGCGATGCCGAGCATCCGCTGCAGCGGCCCGATCTCGGTGTCGATGCTCTGGATCCGGGAGATCGGCACGATCTGCCATTTGTGGGTGATCCAGCCGGTCAGCGTGTACACCGCGTCATCGGTCGTCTCCCACCGGTGCACCCGGTAGCGCCAGGACGGCATGACCGTGAGGTTCACCGCGTAGATCACCGCGAGCACGATCAGAACCGGTCCCACCCACGGCCGGGTCACCTCCGCGAAGTACCAGATCGCGCCCAGGATCCCGAGCACCCCGACCGCCCAGAGCAGAGTCTGCAACGTCCGCCAGAGCACGAACCGCCTGTCGAGTCGTCGTCGCGGTGGCCGGGGAAGCGTGAGCATGTGTCCATGGTGACCGGCCGGTTCAACGCCGGGAGCCGAGCACCAGTGTCGTCCGCAGGTCCAGCACCACCGTCCCGCCGAAGTCGTCGACCAGCCGTCCGAGCAGCTCCCGGGCCTGACCCTGCATCTCCGGTGTCTTGCGCAGGAACGGCCCGAAGGTTCCCATCAGGTCCAGATATCCGGCCCGGTCCAGGGGCAACGGCGTGTCGAGGGTCTCCCGCCGTACCTCGGTGAACCGCCCGTGCGCCAGCACGTCCCGGTGGAACCAGTCGTCGGGCTTGGCCGGCACTGTCGGATCCAGCGAGTTCAGTGCGGCCTGCACCGCCGCCTCCTGGGCCGGGTCGGCATACCCGTACCGATGTCCGAGAATGGCCAGGGTCCCGCCCGGCGCCAGCGCGCTGAACGCCAGGTCGTTGCGGGTCGCCGGATCCAGCCAGTGCCAGGCCATCGCGCACGCCAGCACGTCGACCCCACCGGGCGGCGGTGTCCACTGTTCGAACGTCGTGGTGTGCACCGTGACCGACGGGAACCGTTCCGCCAGCACCGCGGCCATCAGCGGATCCGGTTCGATGCAGGTCAATGGCGCCCCGAGCCCGGCGAGGACCGCTGTCCCCTTCCCGGTCCCGGCACCGATCTCCACCATCGACGCGGGACTCCGCCCGTGATAGGCGACAATCGATTCACCGAGGGCGGCCGGATATCCGGGGCGCGCCGTGTCGTAGAGGCCGGCGACCGTTCCGAACAGTCTCATGCGAAAACCCTAGAACCACTTCTCCGGTACGCCCACCACTCCCGTACCAGTCGCCGGCAACCGTGACTACCGCGCGAGGCGGCCGGGACACCGGGCCGACGTCGCGGCTGCCGGGCCGAATGCGGTGGTCAGGGAAACCGGCGTGCCAGCACGTCCAGGGCCAGTTCCGCCCAGGCCAGGTTCTCGCGTTCGAAACTGATGCCGCGCTGGAGTGTCAGGTACGGCCCGATCCGGCTGCCGGTGGCCAGGAACTCGGCGTCCGACCGGGTGCCGAGGATGTCCGCGAGCCGCTGTTCGTAACCGGACAGCCGCACCCGGCTCGCCTCCTGATGCGAGCGGATCGACGCCCGGATGCTCGGCACGTCGCCGTGGGCCATCGACTCGACCTGGATCAGCAGCTCGTCACGTACCGTAGTCGGTTTGGGGGTTCGCAGGGAGAACGCGTGCAGTGCCGCCCGGCCCGCCCCGGTCACCGAGAAGATCCGTTTGTCGGGGCGTTTGTCCTGCTTGACCAGCCGGGCCGAGAGCAGCCCTTCGGCTTCCATCTTCTCCAGTTCGCGGTACAGCTGCTGCGGTGTGGCGGTCCAGAAGTTCGCCACCGAACTGCGGAACTGTTTGGCCAGGTCGTACCCGGATGCCTCCCGGTCGATCAGAGCCGCCAGCAACGCGTTCCTCAGTGCCACGGTGGCATCCTACGGACGGGCCCGTGGCTGGAACTCCGGTGTGCTGCGTTTCATCACCGCTCTGCGGAGGATCGCGGTGTTCGGCAGGGTCAGCAGGCGCAGTTGTTCCCGGCGTTCCCGAGCGAACGTGCGCCGGGCGCTGCCGGTGACCGCGCCGTTGATCAGGCGTTTCGCGGCGGCGAGGGCGTCCGGGGACTTCTGTGCCAGGGTGTGGGCGAAGTCGGTGGCGGCTGTCACCGGTTCGTCGTGCAGTTCGGTGACCAGGCCGAGCCGCCGGGCTTCGGTGCCGTCGAACTGTTCCGCGGTCATCGTCAGCTTCTTGGCCACGTCGGCACCGAGAAGTTCGGTCAGCGTCCGCATGCCGGTCATGTCCGGGATGATGCCCCATTTCGCCTCCAGGACCGACCAGCGGGAGTCCGGTGTGGCGAAGCGGAAGTCGGCGGCCAGGGCGATCTGCAGCCCGCCGCCGAAACAGTGGCCGTGCACCGCGGCGATCACCGGGACCGGCAGCCGGCGCCACGCCCAGCAGGCCTCCTGGAACAGGTTGGTGCCACGCCAGGGGGCCGGCACGAACGCCTTCGCGATCCGGGCGGGGGAGCGCAGGGTGGCGGCGATGTCGAGTCCGGAGCAGAACGAGTCACCCGTACCGGAGAGAATCACCGCTCGCAGGCTTCGGTCCTTCTTCAGCCGGCGGGCACTGCCGGCGAGTTCGGTGAGGGTGTCGAGGGTGAGGGCGTTGAGCTTGTCGGGCCGGTTGAGCCGCACCTGCGCGACCCCCGCCGAAACCGATATTTCGAGAAATGTCATGGAAAATCCTTACAGTCGCGCGGCCAGTTCGGTCGCCTGCTTGATGGCCCGCTTCGCATCCAGCTCCGCCGCCACGTCAGCACCCCCGATGACGTGCACCGTCACGTTCCGGGCGGTCAACGGCTCGACGAGATCCCGCACCGAGACCTGCCCCGCACACAACACGATGGTGTCCACGGCGAGCACCCGCCCCTTGAGGTGCAGCCCGTCGTCATCGATCCGTTCGTACTCGACACCGCGCAGCATCGACACCCCGGCGTCCTGCATCGTCGCCCGGTGCACCCACCCGGTGGTCTTCCCCAGCCCTTTACCGAGCGCCGTCTCCTTGCGCTGCAGCAGATGAACCTCCCGCCGGGCCGGCGTCTTGACCTTGACACCCAGTCCACCCCGCGACTCGGCCGGATCCGCGACACCCCAGCGGGCCCGCCATGCCTCGAGGCTCTCACCCGGCGTGTGCAGCAGGAACTCCCCGGCGTCGAACCCGATCCCACCGGCCCCGATGATCGC
>DATMVU010000683.1:0-5777 GCA_035562875.1 Actinoplanes sp.
CGCCCGCCGGGTTTCCTGCTTCACAGCCCGCTGCCCCGAACGGAGAGGTTCCCCCGTTGAGGTCTCACGTAGGCTCCACAGGCAGACACCGCCAGCCCGGCGGCCAGAAGGTTACGTGCCGCGTTCACGTCCCGCTGCAACGGCACACACGACACCTCGTTCAGAAACGCCAGCTCCTCCGACTTCTTCCACACGGTCAGCATGGCCGACGTTGCGCCGTAGTTCACCCGTTCGCGGCGCTCCGCCCACGCGGTGCTGCGGGCTTGCAGGGCCAGGTTGTAGACCTTGCGCACACACCCCAACGTCCTGGTCAGCAGGTCGGCCTGCTCAGGTGTCGGGTAGAAACGGAACCGGTAGGCCCGTTTCGCGGCGGCGGTCACACCACAATGGATAGCACGCCTGTCCGAAACCGAGTCTGCAGGGGTGCGCCGCTGAGAACGCCGATCCGTCTCGACGGCGAATCGGTTACTCCTGCCCTGCTCCGCAGGCGATCCGTTTCCTCAACCGGCCTGAAGGCCGGCGTATCCACGGATGGAATCTGATGACGCTGAATCGTGCGGCTCTGGACTCGCTCAAGCCGGAGAGCCGGCCCGCCGTCGTGCCCGGCTCGGTCCGGCCCGGCATCGTCCACCTCGGTCTCGGCGCCTTCCACCGGGCCCACCAGGCCGTCTACACCGAAGCCGCGGTCGCCGCGTCCGGCGGGGACTGGGGCATCATCGGGGTGGCACCCCGGTCCCGGGAGATCCTCGACAAGTTGCGCGCGCAGGACGGGCTCTACAGCGTCCTCACCGTCGACGGCAGCGGTGACCGGGCCAAGGCGGTCGGCATCCTCGGCGGGTTCGGGCACGCGGCCGGGGACCCGCACGGTGTGGTCGCGGCGATCGCCGACCCCGGCATCCGGATCGTGTCCATGACGGTGACCGAGAAGGCCTACCGGCTCGACCCGGCGGGACGGCTGCTGCTCGACGACGAACTGAGGGCCCAGCTGACCGGGCAGGCGCCGCCGACCACCGTACCGGCGCTGCTGGCTCGGGGGATCCTGCGGCGCAACGCCGCCGGTGGTGGGCCGCTGACCGTGCTCTGCTGCGACAACCTGCAGGGCAACGGCCCCCGGATCCGCGGCCTGGTCGAGCAGGCCCTCGAGGTCGCCGGGGCCACACTGCCGGACGGGATCGCGTTCCCGGCCACCATGGTCGACCGGATCGTGCCCGCCACCAGCGCCGACCACCTGCGGCGCACCGCCCGCGCGCTGGGTGCCGACGACGCGGCCCCGGTCGTCGCCGAACCGTTCCTGCAGTGGGTGATGCAGGACGACTTCCCCGGCGGGCGACCGGCCTGGGACGGCGCCGGCGCGATCATGACGGACGACGTCACCTCCTGGGAGAAGCTGAAACTGCGGGCGCTCAACGCGGTCCACTCGGCCTGCGCCTATCTCGGGGCGCTGGCCGGCCGTGAGCTGATCGCCGACTCCCTGGAGATCCCCGGCCTGCCCGCGCTGCTGCGCCGGTTCATCGCCGAGGACATCGCCCCCACCGTCCAGCCGCCCGCCGGTGTCACCGTGATCGGCTACGGCGAGACCTCGCTGGAACGGTTCGCCAACCGCGAACTCGGGCACACCAACATCCAGGTCGCGATGGACGGCAGTCAAAAACTTCCCCACCGGCTGCTCGGTACGATCACCGACCGGCGCCGCTCCGGAGCGTTCCCCCGCTGGGCCGCGTTCGTCCTCGCCGCCTGGATGCGCTTCGCCCGGGTCTCGCCGATCCTGAACGACCCCCTCGCCGACCGGATCCGGGCCGCGCTGGCCGCCGCGCCGGACACCCCCGACGGTGTGGTCGGCGCCCTGCTCGCCCTCGACCAGATCTTCCCTGCCGAACTCGCCGGCGACGACGAACTGCGCCGCGAACTGATCCGCTGGTACACCGAACTGGAGAAGCACGGCGTCGAGGCGACGGTCCGGAGCCTGGCGTGACCACCCGGGTCGCGCTGATCGGAGCCGGTGGACACGGGCTGTGGCACCGCCGGGTCCTGCAACGACTGTGGGACGCCGGCACGATCAACGTGGTCGGACTCTGCGACCGGCAGCCGGTCGAACCACACCCGGACGCGCCACTGGACGGGGTGCCGTTCTTCACCGACCACGGCGACCTGCTCGCCACCACCTGGCCGGACGTGGTGATCGTCTGCACCCCGCCGCACACCCACCTCGCCCTCGCCCTGGACGTCTTCGCCGCCGGCGCCGACCTGCTGCTGGAGAAACCGCCGGTGATGTCGCTCGCCGAACACGAGCGGCTCGCCGCGGCGGTGGCCGCCGGCAACCGGGTGCTGCAGATCGGCTTCCAGGCCCTCGGCTCGGCCGCCCTCGCCGCCCTGTGCGCCACCGCCCCGGCCGGGGACATCGGGGTGTCCGGGGCCTGGTGGCGGCCGGACACCTACTACAAGCGGGCACCGTGGGCCGGGCGGCGGAGTGTGGACGGGCGGCCGGTGTTCGACGGGGCGCTGGTCAACCCGTTCGCGCACGCGCTGATGCAGTCGCTGGCGATCGCCGGTGCCGCCGATTCCTTCACCACCTCGACCATCGAGGTGGAAAGGTACCGCTCCCGGGAGATCGAGACCGACGACAGTGCCTTCGTGCGGCTCACCGGCGCGGACGGGCGGCGGATCACCATCGCCGTGACCCTCGCGTCGCCGGTGTTCATCGCCGGGGAGATCCGGGTCGGTGACGCGGTGCTGGAGTACCCGACCGATCGGCTGCGGCTGCCGGGGGAGCGCGACTTCACCCACGTACCGGGCCGGGCCGGGTTGTTGGAGAACCTGATCGAGCACCGGGACGATCCGGCGGTGCCGCTGCTGGTGCCGCTGGAACGGACCGCCGGGTTCACCGCGGTGGCCGAGGCGATCGTGACCGCGCCGCCGCCCGCGATCATCCCGGGTGACTTCCGCGCACCGCATCCCGACGGTGGCGGCGCGGTGGTGACCGGAATCGATCAGGTCGTCCGGGACGTGGCGCGCAGCGGGCGGTTGCCGTCCGAGCTCGGCGTGCCCTGGGCCGTCGGAAATCACTAGAAAAGGAGAACCGTGCGCACCGCTCTCGCCGCGACCATCGGCTTCGTCCTAGCCGCCGGTGTCGCCACCATCCCCGCCTCCGCGGCCCCACCCTCCAAGCTCTCCTCCGCGCTGCCGTCCTCCGTGCCGCTCTCCTCCGTGCCGAGCCGGGCCCGGGACGTCCTGCCCGCCGGCGACGGATGGGCCGCCGCGACCACCGGCACCACCGGCGGATCGGCCGCCGACGACGCCCACGTCTTCGTGGTGCGCAACCGTGCCGAACTCGCCGCCGCGCTGGCCGGTGGCACCGACCCCACCCCGCGGATCGTGCTGATCAAGGGCACCATCCGGGCCAACGAGGACGATGCCGGTAACCCACTGGCCTGCGACGACTACGCCGATCCGGAGTACACGCTGGACGGTTACCTGGCCGCCTACGACCCGGCGGTGTGGGGGCGGGCCACCCGGCCTGCCGGGCCCCTCGAAGACGCCCGGGTCCGGTCCCAGCGCGCGCAGGCCGCCCGGGTGCAGCTCAAGGTCGGCGCCAACACGACGATCTACGGCCTGCCCGATGCGCGCCTGATCGGCGGCAACCTGCTGATCCAGAACGTCGACAACGTCATCGTGCGTAACGTGCGCTTCGAGGACGCCGCCGACTGCTTCCCGGCCTGGGACCCGACCGACGGCGCGGCAGGCAACTGGAACTCCAACTACGACCTGATCACGCTGACCGGGGCCACCCACGTCTGGGCGGACCACAACACGTTCAGTGACGGGGACAATGTCGACGCGAACCAGCCGCTGTACCTGGGGCGGCCCTACCAGGTACACGACGGGGCCCTCGACATCATTCGTGCCTCGGACTACGTGACCGCCTCCTGGAATGTATTCCAGGAACACGACAAGACGATGCTCATCGGCTCCACCAACACGGTCGGGGCCGACGTCGGAAAACTGCGCGTCACCCTGCACCACAATCGATTCGCCAATGTCGGACAGCGGGTTCCGCGAGTACGATTCGGACAGGTCGACGTCTACAACAATTACTACTATCAGACCGATGAGGACGTTTACTCGTACTCGTGGGGAGTGGGCGTCCAATCGGCGATCCACGCCGAGAACAACTTCCTGCTCCGCAGCGCCGACCTGGCACCGGAGGACGCAGTCTACGACTGGGGCGGCACGGCGATCACCGAGATCGGCACGCTGACCAGGGTCGGAACCGGCCCGATCCAGGAGGTCAGCCTGGTCGGCGAGTACAACGCCACGCACGACCCCGACCTGGGAACCGACGCCGGCTGGACACCGGTGCTGCGGTCCGGCCCGGTCGATCCGGCGGCCCGGGTCCCGGCTCTGGTCGGTAAGGGCGCCGGCGCCGGCCGGCTGTGATCACCCGGGATTCCCGGCCCGTTTCCCGACGGGCCGGGAATCCCGGAACTACGCTTACCCCCATTCGCTGTAAAATGATTCCGCGCGGGTGGTCCGATGCGTATTGCTGTGATTATCGCCGTCAATCTCCTGCCTCTCACCGGTCTCGCCGCGCCGGCCTCCGCGGCTGTCCTCACCCCGCCGGGCACCGGCTCCGCCCTCCTGGAACGGATGCGCCGGGAGGTGACCGCCGACACCGGTGACCCCGACGTGCCCTGCTGGCGCAACCTCAGCATCAGATCAACAGCCAACGGGCGGTACGTGTCGGCCGAGATCGGCTGGAGCGGGGCCCTCTACGGGGCGCTGCGGGCCCGCGCCACCACCGTCGGCAAGTGGGAGAAGTTCATCGTGTGCCGCGACCCGGACACCGGCATCACCAACCTCAAAGCGCAAGCCAATGACAACTTCGTGTCCGCCGAACTCGACTACGCGGGCGCCCGCTACGGCATGCTGCGTGCCCAGGCCGACACCGTCAAAGGCTGGGAACGGTTCTACTCCAACGGGGCGCCCGGCGGGCAGTTCTCGTTCTACACCCGCGACACCCGGCGCTGGATCTCCGCCGAGACCACCTTCACCGGAGACCTGACCGGCGTGCTGCGGGCCCGGGCCGCGAGCGTCGGCGCCGAGGAGACATTCGCCTGGTGACGGCCCCGGCACCCGGTGGCCACGCCATCCCGCGTACCGAATCCGTGTCCTGCTCCGCCCTGCCCTGCTCGGTCTTGTCGTGCCGCCGCGCCGACCGCCGTACCGGGCCTTAAAGGGATCTTAGGTTTTGATTAATTCCGGACTCGGGTGATCCGCGGCTGGGAGCGTTCCCGTATGGACCGATCGAGAAGGTGGTCCAAGAGGAAGGCACGCACATGAAGCGTTACCGGAGCAACGCGAGCGGATCCAACAACCGGCGCTGGCGCGTCGCCGGTGTGGCGGGTGTCGCGGTGGCGCTGGTCGGCGCGGGCCTGGGCGTCGCAGCCGCGGCCGAGGAGGAAGCGATCCCGACGGTGAGCTGTCCGACCGTCGCCGACAAGCTGGGCGCCGTCCCGGCGAAGGCGCAGGACGAGATCGCCCGTAACCTGCAGCTGCTGAACACGCAGATCACCGAGGCCAACAACCGGATCCGGACCACCCAGGGTCAGGGCGGCGCGGCGTTCATCGACAACGCGATCCTCGGCCCGCTGAAGGACAAGCGCTTCGCCACCATCAACCGGATGGAGACGGCCATCGGCCGGATCATCGCGAAGCCCGACCTCAACGCCGAAGGGCTGTCGGCCTGCACGCTCAACACCAGCGGTGGCGGCGACGCCTCG
>DATMVU010000684.1:0-4648 GCA_035562875.1 Actinoplanes sp.
CGATCTCGATGATCGCAAAGGCGTCCTCGATCGCCGCACGGTGGGCGGCGGTGATATCAGGTTTGGCAGGATCCATGCCCTCCCCATCGGCAGTTTTGCGTGGCTATAAAGAATCCACGCCAACTGGCGAAACGCCGCCAACCCACCCGACTCGAACGTCTCTGCGTCGTCGCCAACCGCGACGACGCGGATGCAGCCAACGGCTGCCGTCCCCGACGACGCTGTCCCCAACCGACCCGCTGTCTCGGCACAGCCGGTCGTCCTGCCTTGCCGGACCGATGACCAAGTCCTCGTCGTGGATCCACAGCTAAGCTGTGAAACGTCGCGGGCGCGGTGGCGCTCGTAACAACGCCTGGAGTTTGTTCGGCGCTGGAGAACTACGGATGGGCCCGTCGAGGACGGGCCGGGCTCAGGTCCTCGACGCTGCCGTCGATCAAGTCACCGACGACTGCGATCAGGTCGGGCTGGGTGCCGTTGATCGTGTCGACCACCCGCTGGGCGAAGCCGCGTCCCAGAAGCGGGCCGAGGTGGATGTCGCTGACCACCGCGATACGAAAGCCGTGCGCACTGCGGGGCAGCTTGGCCAGCGGCACAGTGATCCGCTTGATCCGAGGTCCGCGTAGCACGCCGTAGGTGCCGTACCCGACGGTGCCCAGCGCGACAGCGGCGGCGCCCCCGCCGACCACGCGTGAGACGAAGACCCGGCGAGACAACGACGCAGGGGCAGCCGACACCGTTTCTGCCGTGTCGGCCGGCGGGTCCGGTTGCGGGCCGGCTATCGGCTCGGGTCGGGTGGGCTCGGCAGCTTCCCGGTGGCGGCGCGGCGGGCCAGGGCCCGGTGCAGCAGCGGCCGAATCAGCTCACCGACGGCCAGGGCCAGGACGAGGTAGAGGAAGAGGGCCAGCCACATGTACCCGGGCCAGTCCACCGCCCCTTCCCACGCGAACGGGATCCCCGGCATGTCGTCACGGACCGCCGCGAGACCGAGCACCGGTCCGACGATGAAGACGACGGTGCCGGTACGCCACCACACCGAACGGCGGGCGGTGAGGTCACGCACGAGGCGCCACGCGTACCAGTGCAGAGCGGCGAAGGCGGCCAGGAACAAGACCGCGAATACCAGGAAGAGGACGATCATGTGGTGCGGTTCTCCTGTGGGGCATCGGGTAACTCGCGCTCGGTTCGTACGAGATCGCTCAGCACCGGTGCGCAGAGCCGTTCCCGTTGCCGAGCCTTCCAGGTTCAGGTACCACGCGGGGCCGGGTAGCTCATGGCGCCTACCGGCCCGCTACGCGGTACGTCAGGGCAGCGGCGCTTCGACGCCCGACAGTGCGAGCACCGGTGCCGGCAACCGCAAACCGTGGACCTCGATGGCGTTCAGCGCGGTGGTGAACTCGCCGAACTCCTCAGCGGTGAACGCGAACTCCTCGGTGCCGATGTTCTCCAGCAGGTGCGAGGTCCGGGTGGCGCTCGGGATCGGCACGATCCACGGCTTCTGCGCCAACAGCCACGCCAGCGAGATCTGCCCCGGCGTGGCGCCCTTGCGTACCGCCCACTCCCACAGCAGCTGCACGACTGCCATGTTGGCGGTCATGTTCTCCGGCGAGTTCCGCGGCACGTACTGCCGGAAGTCACCCGGGGTGAACCGGGTGTACGGGTTGATCGCGCCCGTGGTGAAGCCGTACGCCAGCGGCGCCCAGCACACGAACCCGATGCCCAGCTCCTCGCAGATCGGCAGGATCTGCTGCTCGGAGCCGCGTCACAGCAGGTTGTGCTCGTTCTGGATCGCCGTCAGCGGGTGCACGGCGTGGGCGCGGCGGACCGTCTGCGGGCCCGGCTCGGACAGGCCCCAGTGCCGCACCTTGCCCACCTTGATCAATTCCTTGACTGTGCCGGCCACGTCCTCGATGGGCACCGTCGGGTCGACGCGGTGCTGGTACAGCAGGTCGATGTGGTCGGTGCGCAGGCGCTGCAGCATGCCGTCGACGGCACGCTTGATATGGGCGGGCCGGCTGTTGAGGCCGCCGAGTTGCTGTCCGGTGTCCGGGTCGATGTTCCAGCCGAACTTCGTCGCGATCACCACCTTGTCCCGTACCCGCCGCAGGGCCTCACCGAGGATGCGTTCGGACTCGAACGGCCCGTACGCCTCCGCCGTGTCGAAGAAGGTGACGCCCTGGTCGACCGCACTACGGACGATTCTGATCATGTCTGTGCGGCTGCTGACCGGGCCGTACAGGTTGCCGGGCATGGTCTGGCAGCCGAGCCCGATGCTGGAGACCTTGAGCCGGCCCATCCGGCGGCGGCTGGTCAGGGTGGTAGCCGTGGTCGCCGGAGCACCGTTGCCGGCGGGACGGCCGGACGCCACTGCGGGCGCGGCGGGTCCCGCGAGACTCAGCACCGCGGGAGCTGCCGCGACGCCGGCCGCCCCATCAGGAAACGGCGTCGGCTGTTGTTGTCTGACATTGAGCACCTACTCGTTGTCGCGACACGGGCATGACTTCCATGCCATCGAACCTGTGATCGCGACCATCAGGGAGATGCTGCTGAAAGGGGTAAAGCCAGGGGCCCCACGACATCGAGGAACCGGAGCAGGATCGGCTCCAAGCTGGTATCGGGACCACGACCCCCAGAACTTTACGTTTGCCACCTCGGGCTCACCCACGGGCAGACGGGCAGCGGTACGGATCCACGGCGCACGCCTCGCCAGTTCAGAGACATCACGGCGCCGGTACGGCAGCACCACGGCCACGACCCGCCGGCGGGATGGCCAGTCGCGTCGAGATGCACCGCTCGAGCCACGAATCCCCTGCTCAGCCGGGGCGCTTGCAACGCGTTGGATTTCAGGTCCAGGAACCAAGGACTGCCAGGCGCGGCCAAGTATCGATCCGCGATCGTGACGGCAAGTACGCGGCCCTGTTCGACGTCATCCTCGCGGATGCCGGTATCGAAGTCGTGCTCACCGGCGTCCGCATACCCCGCGTGAACTCGATCATGGAGCGGTGGATCCGATCCTGCCGCCACGAACTGCTCGACCCGGCTTGACCAGCACGGAAGGCATCATCGGCACCCGCAACGGTCAATCCCGTCAGTGGTCCCGGCGCTTCACGACCACCACCGAGACCGCCACGGAGACGGCCGCCCAAACGGCGTACACGGTCCATCCGCCGGAGGTCGTCCACGGGTACGGCTGATCGCCGAACTCGATGTCGGTGATACGCAGCCAGGCGCGGTACGGCGTCATGTGGCCGAGCACAGCCGTGGCGTACAGCCGATCACTCAGGGCGAGAGGCAACAGCATGAAGGAGAGCACGAATGTCGTCAGCGTGCCGATGCTGTGCTTGACGAGCACGCCGATCGCCATGGCGAACAGTGCGGTCAGCGGCGCCATCAGTACCGAGGCGAGCAGCCGCTCCGGCACTCCCGGATCGGTGATGGACAGCCCCACGTCCTTGCCATCGAGGATCGCCTGAGTCACGACGAAGGAACCGCCGACGACCACCAGACCGTAGACCGCCGACACCGCCGTGGCCACCAGAAGCTTCGCCGCCATCACCGCGCCCCGGGCCGGCACCGCCACGAGGGTGGACCGGATCAGCCCGGTGTTGTACTCGCTGACCACGATGTTCGCGCCGATGGCGCCGAGGGACAGCATGAGTGCGACGCAGGAGGCCGTGGTGAAGGCGTCGAACATCGCATACCTGCTGAAGTCGGCGCGGGCGGCGGCCGAGAACTTCTCCAGATTGATGTAGTCGCCGTAGGCCGAATAGCAGTTGAATACGAAGATCGCCGCAGCGCTCAGCAGCAACGTCCAGGCGGTCGAGCGCAGTGACCACAATTTCAACCACTCGGACGCGAGAAGGTCACGGAAATCAGCCCTTACCTCCTTTCGTGCTGGTTCGGCCACCACCCCTGTCGTCATCTCCGTCAACTTTTCTCTCCGGCCTGGTATTCGATGCTGTCACTTGTCATCTTCATGAACGCCTCTTCCAGCGAGGCGCTGCGAGGAGTCAGCTCGTGCAGTGGAATGAGCTTCGCGAACGCGAGTTCACCGATAGCGCCGGCATTCATCCCGGCCACCGACAGCGAGCCGTCGTCCTGTGTAGTCACGCTCGCGCCGGCCTCGGTCAGCACGCCGGCCAGCGCGCCGGGTTCAGGGGTCCGGACGAACACCGACGGCGACGTGCCTCGGGCGGCGAACTCCGTCAGCGTCTCGGCAGCGATCAACCGTCCCCGCCCGACGACGATCAGGTCACTCGCGGTGTGCTCCATCTCCGACATGAGGTGGCTGGAGACGAAGACCGTGCGGCCTTCCGCGGCCAGGCGTTGGAAGAGGCCGCGCACCCACTTCACGCCCTCGGGGTCGAGGCCGTTGAGCGGCTCGTCGAACAGCAGTACGGGCGGGTCGCCGAGCAGGGCGGAGGCGATTGCGAGGCGCTGTTTCATGCCCAGCGAGTAGTTCTGCACTCGTCGCTTCGATACATCGGCGAGCCCCACCTCGTCCAGCACCTGGCGCACCCTGGTTCTGCCGATGCGGTTGCTCAGGGCCAGACCGGCGAGGTGGTCGTACCCGGTACGCCCGCCGTGGACGTCACGGGCGTCCAGCAGGGCACCGACGTGCCGCAGGCCCCGAGGGTGGGAGGCGAAGGGA
>DATMVU010000685.1:0-4491 GCA_035562875.1 Actinoplanes sp.
AGGCGTCGATGAACTCCCGCAACCGCCGACCCGCATCGGCGCGTTGCAGTCCGGGGTTGGCGGAGAGCGGAACGAAACCGTGCGCGGCGTAGGCGAGGTCCCACAGTCGCGAGCCGGGTGCGGCGCCGTCCCAGTCGATGAAGGCCAGCCGGTCGCCGGCGACCAGGTTCCACGGGGCCAGGTCGTGGTGCACGATCTGGTCGTCGCGGTCCGCGGGGATCAGCTGGTTCCAGTGCGCGCCGGGCGGTGGGGTGAAGCTCGCGCAGGCGTCGTGCAGGTCGCGGATCAGCCGGCCGACTGGGGCGACCGAGTCCATCGGGACCGGCCAGGGCACCTCGCCGGGGATGAAGGTCAGCACCTCTCGGCCCTTGTCGTCGAGGCCGAGCGGGCGGGGCGCACCCCGGAACCCCACCGACCACAGGTGTTCGAGCAGTGCGTGCACGGCCGGGGTCCACGGGCCGGCCGGGCGGCGCACGGTGTCACCGACCCGCACCACCCCGGCGGACACGTTGCCCCCGGTGAGCGGAATCTCCTCGGCCGACATCCAGCCAGCCTGCCACAGAGGCGAATCGGTTGGCATCCAGCCAGCCGCCACGAAGGCGAATTCTCTTCACTCACGTATCGTCGGTCCGGTGAGCATCAACAAGGGTGACATCGCGCCCGACTTCGAACTTCCCGACCAGAACGGCACCCCGCGCAAGCTGACCGAGCTTCTCGCGGACGGCCCGGTGGTCCTCTTCTTCTACCCCGCCGCGATGACCAAGGGCTGCACCGCGGAAGCCTGCAATTTCCGGGACCTGGCAGCCGAGTTCCAGGCGGCCGGCGTGCAGCGGGTCGGCATCAGCAAGGACCCGGTCGAGAAGCAGAAACTCTTCGCCGACACGCACAACTTCGACTATCCGCTGCTCTCCGACCCGGAGTCGAAGACCTTGGCGGCGTACGGCGTGAAGCGCAAGCTTCCCCTCGGCCCGCTGAGCACCAAGCGGATGACCTTCGTGATCGGCACCGACCAGAAGATCATCGACGTGATCCACAGCGAGCTGGACATGAACCAGCATGCCGCGGACGCTCTCCAGGCCGCCAAAGCCTGACTCCCGGCTGGCGGCCGCCCACCGGAACAGGCGGCCGCCGGTACTCGGATCAGTCCTCCCGCAACACTCGCACATCCCACGAGCCGAGCACGACCGCACCGGTGACGGCCTCTCCGGTGAGCACGTCGGTGCAGGCCACCGGCACGGTGAAGGTCTGCTCGTCCCACGACCAGTTGTGTACGAAGCGGATCCGTCCGCCGTCCCGGTTCACCGCCGACGCCACGGTCAGTTCGGCAGTCTCCGACCGCCACCCGCCGTTCCCGGCGACCCCGGTGAACAGTTTCCGGGCGAACGCCGGATCGGGCACCGTACCGACTGTGGTGATCCGGCCGGCGCCGTGCACCTTGGTGGTCACTGCCGCCCACTGCCGGAAGTGCGGGTGGTCGTAGCGCGCGAGGACGTCGGCGGTGGTCGGGACGAGCCCGTCGACCCAGCGGGTGCCCGCCCCGTAGCCCGGCACCGGGACCGGGCCGTCGAGGTTGCTGAATTCGTCGTAGACCACGCCGGCTGCCTCGTACAGCCGGGCCGGGTGTTGCTCGTTCCTGGCCCGTGCCTCATGGTCGGCGTAGCCGGTGCGCGGCCCCAGGATCAGGTGCCCACCAGCGTCGGCGTAGGCGACCAGCCAGTCCAGATCCGCGTCGGTGGTGATGTAGAGCGCCGCCGCGACCAGCACCGGATGCTCAGCCGCCACCTCCGCCGCCGGGCGGGTGGTCAGTTGCGCGGCGTGCCACACCCGGCTCTGCAGTTTCGCGTCGAAAGCGCCACGATAAAAGGCGTCATTGATTGCCGTGTACGACCGGAGATCCGCCTCCCCACCTTCCGTGGCGAGCGACGGCTGATATTCCAGGGCCCGTTTACTCTCGGTGGAGTAGACGAACGCCACGTCGGCATCCGGCGTCAGCCCGGTCACCGCGGCTCCGGCCCGCTCCAGCTCGGCGCCGATCCGGGCGATCTCCCGGTACACCCGGCCGGGACGGCCACTGTGCGGCAGCACACCACCCCAGTAGGTCTCGGTGCCGAAGTGCAGGGTGTGCCAGTGCCAGTACTCGATCAGCTCCGCGCCACGGGAGATCAGCGCCCAGGCCACTTGACGCCATTGTCCGTCGTACGCAGGCCGGTTGATGTGTGAATGTCCGATCGCCTGGGCGTCGGTCTCGGTGACCAGGAACGGTTCCTGACGGGCCGAGAACATCCGGTCGGCGCTCTGGAACAGCGCCCACGTGCCGCGGGTGGTCCAGTCCTGCGGGCGCTGCCGGTCGTCGGGCAGTCGCAGCGCTTCCTGCATGTCGTAGTACGGGTTGCCGGAGGTCACGTCCAGTGTCGCGGCGAGGGTCCGGTCGTCGACGGCCGCCCGGTCGAACGCGATGCAGGTGGTCACGAACTGGTCCGGGCGGGCGTACTCCCGGGCGATGTCGGCCTGCCAGCCGATGTACTCACCTGCCTGCTGGTTCTGGAAGACCCGCCAGGCCAGGTCGTACTGCGGCTGCGCGTTGCCGTCGGGACGCCACAGGTCCGACCAGTCCGACAGCCGGTGCGACCAGTAGACCAGGCCCCACTCCCGGTTCAGGGTCTCCACGTCGCCGTACTTCGCGCGCAGCCAGTCCACGAACCGCTGGAAGACACCCTCGTTGTGCAGCAGCACGTTGCCGGGTTCGTTGTCGACCTGGAACCCGATGACGGCCGGATGATCGGCGTACCGCGAAAGGATCTTGCGGCTGACCCGCTCGGCGTGGAACCGGAACGCCGGATGGGTGTAGTCGGCCTCCTGCCGGGCGCCCCAGCTGTTGCGCCGCCCGGTGGCGTACTCCCCCGCGATCTCCGGGTACAGCCGGGCCAGCCACGGCGGCACCGCGTACGTCGGCGTGCCGAGGATGACGCCGATGCCCCGCTCGTGCGCCCCGTCCAGGACCGGCAGCAGCCACTCCAGGTCGAACTCGCCGTTGCGCGGTTCCCACGTCGACCACACCGACTCGCCCACCCGGATGACCGAGAACCTCGCCTCCGCCATCAGGTCGAGGTCGGTCTTCAGCCGCTCGGTGGGCTGGTACTCGTGGTAGTACGCAGCCCCGAAACGGACCCGGTCGGGATGTTGATACCTGTTGCTCACCCGCACATTGTTCCCGCAGTCCTACGGCTGCGGGCGGGGATGTGGCGGGAACCGCGAAACCGCACCGGTCAGCCACGTGGCGATGCCGTCGACGACTCGTACATCGACGTGGTGGGGTTCGTGGTGGTCGGCCGGACCGGACGGACGGTCGCCGGGGAAGAAGAGGTGATCACAGGAGTCGTGGATCCGGATCTCGGCGTGCGGCAGGTGTGCCAGCCCGGCACGCCAGAGCGGCAGATCGTCGGCGACGGTGACCTGGTAGTCGCGGCCGCCCTGGAGCACCAGGACCGGCCGGCCCAGCTCCGCCGCGGTAGCGACCGGGTCGTAGGACCGCCGGTCCAGCCAGTAGGCGGCAGGCAGCCCGAACAGCAGGTCCGCGGCCGGGGCGCCCGGAGTCAGGTCCGGGTCCTCGACAGCTGCCGCTTGGCGCTCGAGGAGGTCGATCATGGCCGTTTCCGCCCCGAGACGCCGCATCACCCGGACCGTCGCCCGGCTGAGCGGAACGGTGTCACCGGCCATGATCACCACCCCGGCGATCGACGGGTCGGCGGCGGCCAGGCGCGGCGCGATCCGGCCTCCCGCACTGTGCCCGACGACGAACACCCGCCGGGGGTCGACCACGGGCAGGTCCTGAAGCATCCGGGCCGCGGCGAGACCGGGCGGCAGGTACTCATCGGTCATGGTCTCAGCATCGGCCGGTTTGTCGAATCGCAGGGAGGCCACGCCAAGGGTCGCCAGCCCCCAGGCCAGGTCCTTGAGCGGCTTGTTGGGCCCGACGGTCTCGTCCCTGTCGAACGGGCCGCCTCCGCTGAGCAGCACCGCGGCGGGCCACGGCCCCGATCCACGCGGGACTGTCACGGCACCGTGCACCGCCCGGTCAGCGACCTCGTACTCGGTGAAGCGGGCAGGGTCGGCATAGGCCGGCGGCTGCCACGCGATCCGGGTGCTGGGAGCCACCTGGAGACCGTGCAGCAGGCCGTCGTCACCGATGGCGGCGATCACGGCGAAGGACCCGCGTTCACCGACGACCTCGACCCGGCCGGACTCGGGCTCGGCGACGGAGGTGATGCGGCCGATCCGCTCGTTCTCGGCCGACCACACCATCCGAAGTGTCCCGTCCGCGACGACCGCCCGCAGGGCCGGGGCGAACAGCGCCTCGATGTCCGCGAACCGCGCCTGCCGTGCCATGTCGACCACCGATGCCGCGTCCATGCCGCACCACCTTTCTCAGATTCCCCAGCGAGGACCCGCCGGTTACCTGACGGTGACCAGGTTCCGGAAAAGTGCCTTCTT
>DATMVU010000686.1:0-1664 GCA_035562875.1 Actinoplanes sp.
GATACGGCTGCCAGACCTCCGGTTCGATCGGGAGCGCCACAGCGTTCGCACCGGCCCGCTGACACACGGTGGCTTCGGGGAGTTCCCCGTCGAGCCCCGGACCCGCCACCCAGGACACCGCCGGCAGTGTCAGGCAGCCCGAGGAGGTGGAACGGCTGATCGCGCTCGGAGCCCGTCGCGTGGATGTCGGCCAGGGCGACGTGAGCTGGGTGGTCCTTGCGGACCCGGAGGGCAACGAGTTCTGCGTGCTCCGCACGTTGGCACCCCAGCCAAGCCCGTAAGAGGTACGCCTCCACACCGACGACGAAGCGTGCGGACGGATCTACGGCCGGCGATCGCAATGCGGCAGATGAGTTCACCCGATCATGACGGCTGCGACGCTTTCCACCAGCGTGCCAGGATCGCAGCCATGGACGAGAAGACTGAAGGACAGCTGCGCGTTATCCGCGATGTCGTCGCGGCCCTACAGGCGGCCGACATCTCGGCGTGGCTGTTCGGAGGCTGGGGACTCGATGCGAGGGTCGGCCGGATTACGCGTGAGCACAGCGACGTGGAATTCTGGGTCGAACGTGTTCATGCCGAGCGTTCGAAGACGCTTCTCGTAGAAGCCGGCGCCATAGTTCTGCCGACTCAGCCGCCCGAGGAGGCCTGCGAGTACATGTGGGACGACGTTTCATTCAGCACCGCCTACTTTGATCGGCACTCGGCCGGATCGTTCAGCCAGCCCCTTGGAAGGTTCTCCGACTGGCTGTTCCCGCCAGGATCGTTCGGCGAGGAGCTCGTGACGCTCGATGGCACGCCAGTCCTGGCCATGAGCATCTCCGGCATGCTCGCCATGAAGGAGCAGTTCCCCAGCCTGCGCATCGGCCGGCCATGGCGGCAGAAGGACATCACCGACATGGAAATACTCCGAGGGCTGGTCGAATGACCGCGAGCCGACCGTCACGCTTCGCATCCCCGGATCGCGGCCACTTATCTACTGGTGGCACGACCGCTGCCCGGCCAGGCATGGTCGAGGTGACCGGCGGAACGCTCTGATTGCGGCTGTCCACCGCGGTTTGGTGTGACTCTCATCTGGCGTGCGGTCTGCCGGTCACCGCGGCGCGGCCATCTGTGCCAACGACAGCGGCAGAAACGATTCGGCACGGCGGAGGAATGCCGTCGCGCGACGTCCTCATCTGCAGCGAGTCGCGCGGTACAGAGTGTCGTGGCCAGCCCGGGGCCAGTCGGCGCCCGCTCGTGCCGATGAGTCGATACCGAATCAATCCTTGCCTGCGCGCTGTTTCCCGATCAGTGCTAGCAGGGCGGCATGCGTCTGTTCGTCGGCGGCTACGACAAGACCGCCTCTGCCGGTGTGGATCGGCTGGCCGTCGATCCCGGTGACCAAGCAACCGGCCGCTTTGCAGAGCGCGATACCAGCCGCGAAGTGAACGCTGTCGCGCAGGTCGCCGTCGGTGACGTAGGCGGCCCGGCGACCGGCCGCGACCCAGGCCACGGCCAAGGTGGTGGAGACCACGCGTGGGCGGAACTGCTGGATGAAGCCCTCGTCAGCGAGCATGCGGGCGGCCGAGAAGAAACCGTGGTTGGGGAATGGCGGGTCAAGATTGACGTCGACCAGTCTCGACTCGGCTGATGGCTCGAGTCGCTGTTCCTCGCCACCGCGA
>DATMVU010000687.1:0-9990 GCA_035562875.1 Actinoplanes sp.
GAGAGCTGGTTCTCCGTGGTCGGCATCCTGGACACCACCCCGCTGTCCCCGGACGTCGACCGGTCGGTGCTCGTCGGCTGGGAGTCGGCCCGCACCGAACTGGACTTCGACGGCCATCCGACGGTCCTCTACGTGCAGGCCGAGGAGGATCAGCTGGAAGCGGTCCGGGACGTGCTCGCCCCGACGATCTCCCCGGAACGCCCCGGTCAGGTGGTGGTGACCCGCCCGTCCGACGCGCTCGCCGCGAAACGGGCCACCGAGAACAGCTTCTCGGTGCTGTTCCTGGCCCTGGCCGGGGTGGCCCTGATCGTCGGCGGCATCGGCGTGGCCAACACGATGGTCGTGTCGGTGCTGGAACGCCGCTCCGAGATCGGCCTGCGCCGGGCCCTCGGCGCCACCCGCGGCCAGATCCGCGGGCAGTTCCTCACCGAGTCGGTGGTGCTCGCCGTCGCCGGCGGAGTGGCCGGCACCGGGCTCGGCCTGGCCGCCACCGTCGGCTACGCGGCCTGGCAGGAGTGGCCGCTGGTGGTGCCGGTCGAGGCGGCCGGTGCCGGGGTGGCCGGAGCCGTCGTCATCGGGGTGCTGGCAGGCGTCTACCCCTGCGTACGCGCGGCCCGGTTGACCCCCACCCAGGCGCTCGCCGCATGAGAAAGGGGGCGCGGTGACAGCCACCGCGCCCCCGTCGGATCAGGGCACTACCTCTTCGCCGCGACCTGACGCTCGCAGTCCGGGATCTTCTCCATGCCCAGGCTGATCGACCTCGCGTCGTTGTCGTCGCCGCCCAGGGCGATGCTGATCCCGTCGTCGCTGACCACCACGTACTCCACGCCCTCGGCCTTCAGGCATTTCACCACGGCCACCGCGAAGTCCCGCGCCTCCGGGTTCGCCGGGTCCTTCTCCCACGGCGGCAGCGGGAAGTACTGCGGCTCACAGACCTTGTTGGCCTTATCGAGCGCGGCCTGTTCCGACGCGGTGGCCGGTCTCAGCGACAGCCCGCCGCCGGGCTGCTCCTTGCCCTCGATCCCGAGTTCCTTCATGCACTTGTTGTACGGGGCCAGCATCAGCTCGAACTCCTCCGGTGTGGTGTCGAGCCGTTCCCGGGGCCGCTGGGACGCCGCCGACGTGGCCGCCGCCGGTGCCGCGCTCTGCAGGGTGGCGACCTTCGGAGTGGACGCAGTCCTCTCGTCCGCCGTCGGCGATCCGCACGCCGACAGGGCCCCCATCGCGATCGTGGCCAGCACCAGCACCTGACTCCGCATAGTTCTCTCCCGAAACCGAACCGTCCGGCACGGGAGATCCGTGCCGGACGGTCAGACTGTCGAGCGGACGTCAGGTTCGTGTCAGATTCAGCTGACCGGGTTGGCCGTGAAGGTGATCGATCCGACGCGCGGGCCGACCGGGTCGACGTAGATGCGGTAGGTGCCGCTCTGTGACAGGGTCACCGTGCCGCTGGCGTTACCGGCCCAGCGCTTCACCGCGGTGCCGGCCGGATTCTTCAACGTCCACTGCACGTAGCAGCAGCCGAAGGCCGCGGAGGCCCGGGTCGCCTTGAAGGTGACCTTCTGCCCGACGGTGCCGTTGACGTACGTCAGGTACCCGTTCTGTCCCGGGTTGCTGATGGTCGCCATCGTGCTGCTGCCGTTGCCGGCCAGCCCGCCCAGGTTCACGTCCGGCGGCACGTCCCAGGCGGCCACGTTGACCGAGCCGGTCAGGTTGCCGGCCGGGTCGATCCGCACCTGGTAGGTGCCGGCCGCCGGCAGGGTGACGGGGTTGAGGTAGCCGTTGCCGGTCGCGCCGCCGAGCCGCCGCCCGGACGCGTTGAACAGGCCCCAGCTGAGCTTGCAGCAGCCGAACACGGTGGTGTCGACGCCTGAGGTCTGCAGGGCGATCCGCTGACCCTCGGTGCCGGCGAAGGACAGGTAGGCGTTCTGGCCCGCAGCGCTGATCGTCACCGGTTTGACGGTGCCGTTCAACGCCAGGGTGCCCGCATCGACGTCGCTCACCGGGAAGGCGGTGACGGTGAACGCGCCGGTCGAGGTGCCGGAGGGGTCGAACCGGACCTCGTAGGTGCCCGCCTTCGGCAGTTTGACGGCGTCCAGGAAGGCCTCGCCGGCGGTCCCCTTGATCCGGGTGGTGGACGGTGCCGGACCGTAGACACCCCACTTCAGGTCCGTGCCGTTGAGTGACCCGGCCACCGCCGAGGTCTGCACCGCGATGGTCTGGGCCGCGGCGGTGGTGATGGTGAGGGTGCCGTTCTGGCCGGAGATGCCGATGCTGACCGTCTTCGCGATGCCGTCCACGGTCAGGACGCCCAGGTTCGCGTCGGTCGGGGTGAGCGAGGCGGACACCTTGAACGATCCGCTCCGCATCTCGAGCGGGTCGAACCGGAGCTGGTACGTGCCGGCCGTGGCCAGGCTCAGGTTGCTGAGGCTGGCGTTGCCGACCGAGGATCCGATCTTGGTGCCGTCCGCCTTGTAGAGCCCCCAGCGCAGGCCACAGCAGCCGAAGATCGTCGTCGACGCGTCGCTGACCTTCACCGACATCTTCTGGTTCGGTGCCACGGTGGTGAAGCTGAGATAGCCGTTCTGGCCGGCGTTGCTGATCGAGTAGCTGTTGGTGGTGCCGTCCAGCGGCAGGGTGCCCAGGTTGACGTCTGCGGGGATCTTGGCCACCGTCACGTCGACCGTCCCGGACGAGGACGACAGGTTGTTCACCACGAGGGTCTGCGTGCCGGCGACCGTCGTGGCGGTCAGTGTCTCCAGCCAGCCGGTGTTGGAGCGACGGCAGTCCGCGGTGCCCAGATTGATCATGTTGGCGTCGTACACGCCGATCTCGTAGGTGCACCCGCTCGGCAGCGGATTCTCGATCACCACCGACACCCGGTCGCCGGCCTGCGCGTCCCAGACCCGCAGGGCCCGTTTGCCGGCCGGCACGGTCAGGGAGTTCTTCGTGGTGAGGGTGGTGCGCCCGGTCCCGGAGATGTCGGCGACGGTGCTGAACGGCGGGGTGATGAAGAGGTCGCCGGCGCTGGTCCCGGTGCCGCCCGCATTGGTCAGCGAGACCTTACCGCCGCCGGTATCCGGAGGGACCTTGAAGGTCAGGCTGGTGGCGGTCGGTGTTCCGGACACCGTCGCGGTCAGCCCGTTGACCTTGACCACCGGGTTCAACTGGGCCAGACCGGTCCCGGTCACCGTGATCGTGTCGTCGACCCCCGCGATCGCCGGGGTGAACGACGTGATGACCGGTGCCGCGGCCAGCGCCGGCGACGCCACGAACGGCACGCTCGCCGCTCCGAGGACGAGCGCCGCGGACACTCCCCAAACACGTGACGTTCTCTGCATGATGCCTCCCGAATGCCGGTTTCCCCTGTTCGGAAACCATTACGGGTGGCAGTGGCGCGGCATGCGGGAATCGGTGTGATGGCAACCACGCTGCAACCCCGGGGTGGGCCGGACCGGTGGAATCCGGCCCCCTCCGGTCAGCTGTGCGTGATCGCGGCCTCCTGGACCGGCAGAGCTGCTACATACCGCTGCATGAACGCGTTGAAGCCCGCGACGTCGGCCGGTTCCGGCTCGGCGGTGCTCAGCTCGGCTCCGGCGAACACCCGGGTGGTCAGGAAGTCGTCCAGGCTCTGACCCGGCTCCCGGCCGGTGACGAACGCGGCCAGCACCGCGATGCCCCAGGCGCCGCCCTCGGACGCGAAGTCACCGACCGTCACCGGCGTGTCGATCGCGGCGGCCAGCAGCCGCTGCGCCACTCCCTCGGTCTTGAACAGCCCACCGTGCGCGAACATCCTGTCCAACTGGACCGACTCGGACTTCTGCAGCACGTCCATGCCGATCCGCAGCGTGGCGAGGGCGGCGTACAACTGGGTCCGCATGAAGGTCGGCAGATCAAGAGCACTTCCCGGCGTACGCAGGAACAGCGGCCGCCCCTCGTGCAGCTTGGTGATCGGTTCCCCGGCGAGGTTGTTGAACGCCAGCAGCCCGCCACCGTCCGGGGCACCGGCCAGTGCCGACCGGAACAGCGTCTCGAACACCTTGCCGCTGTCCGCCTGCACCCCGAGCGCGGTGGCGAACTCGGCGAACAGCCCGGCCCACGCGTTGAGTTCGCTGGCGCCGTTGTTGCAGTGCACCATCGCCACCAGGTCCCCGGCCGGGGTGGTGACCAGGTCCACCTCGGGGTGCACCCGGCTGAGCGGCCCGTCCAGCACGATCATCGCGAAGATGCTGGTGCCGGCGCTGATGTTGCCGGTGCGGCGGGCCACCGAGTTGGTGGCCACCATGCCGGTGCCGGCGTCACCCTCCGGCGGCGCGAGCACCGCACCCGGCTGGAGTGTGCCGGACGGGTCGAGTAGGCGGGCGCCCTCCTCGGTGAGCGTGCCCGCGGCCTCACCGGCGGGCAGCACCGCCGGGAGCAGCTCGGCCAGCTTCAGCGGCACCCGCCCGGCGGCCAGCTCGTCGAACTGGGCCAGCATCCGGGCGTCGTATCCGCCGGTGGCCACGTCGATCGGGAACACGCCACTCGCGTCGCCGACCCCGAGCACCTGACGGCCGGTCAGCTTCCAGTGCACATAGCCGGCGAGGGTGGTCACGTGCGCCAGCCTGGGCAGGTGCTCCTCGCCGTTCAGCACCGCCTGGTAGAGGTGCGCGATCGACCACCGATGCGGGATGTTGTGCCCGAACAACTCGCTGAGCTGCTCGGACGCGTCACCGGTGTTGGTGTTGCGCCAGGTCCGGAACGGGGTCAGCAGCTCGCCGGCACCGTCGAAGGCCAGGTAGCCGTGCATCATCGCGGACACGCCGAGTGCACCCGTGGTCCGCAGTTCCGCGCCGTACTTCGCCTTCACGTCGGCGGCGAGGGCCGCGAAGCAGCCCTGCAGCCCCGCCCAGACCGCCTCCAGGGAGTACGTCCAGGTCCGGTCGACGAACTGGTTCTCCCAGTCGTGACTGCCGACCGCGATCGCCGAATGATCCGGGCCGGTCAGCACCGCCTTGATGCGGGTCGATCCCAGCTCGATCCCGAGCGCGGTCCGCCCCTGGTCGATCGCTTCGCGCAAGTCATCCGTGTCGCTCATGAGGAAGTTTCTACCTCATGACCGAGCCGTGTCAGGTCCAGGGCAGGCCGGAACGCTTCGCCCAGTATTCGGCGGCCGGTTCGGCCGGGTGGTCCAGGTCGGCGTCGGTCACCGTGATCCCGGCGGCCCGCAGGTTGGAGTCGAGCTGCCCGACGGTGGCGGCACCGGACAGCACGACGGTGGCCCACGGCTGGTGCAGGGCCGCGGCCAGCGCGATCGTGTCCCGGCCGGCGAGGCGGCCGTTGGCCATGGCCTCCTTGACGATCACCGCCAGGCCCGCCTCGTGGGCTTCGGCCAGGGCCGGGCCGGCGCTCGGTTCGAGCAGGTTCCAGGTGGCCTGCACGCTGCGGAACAGCGGCCTCCCGCCGGCCTCGATCGCCAGCGCGGCCCGGATCGTGTCGGCCTGCCGCGGGCCGCTGGTGGACAGTCCCACCACGGCACCCTGCCCGGCCAGCCGCCGGTGCAGCTCGGTGTCGGTGAGCGCCGGGCTGTCCGGGGTGACCGAATGCACCTGGTAGAGGCCGAGACGGTCCCCGAACAGGGCCCGGGACTCGGCGAGCTGCCGGTCGAAGGCGGCCACCGAGTGGTCCTTCACCTCGTGCACGTCGGCGGTCACCCGCCAGTCCGCGGTGTACGTGTACCCCCACTTGCTGCCGGCCACCGCCCGGTCGTGCCCGGGCAGCCAGCCGGCCAGGAACTCCTCGGCCCGCCCGTAGGACCGGGCCGCGTCGAAATACCGCACCCCGGCGGCGTACGCCCGGTCCATCAGCTCGAACGCCCGCTCCCGCATCGCCGCCGCGGTCCGCTCGGCCGGCAGGTCCCGGTCCCGCCCGAGGTTGATGTAGCCGGGCCGGCCCACCGCGGCCAGCCCCAGCCCGATCCGGGCCGTACCCGCGAAGTCGTCGAAGAGATCCATTCAATGATCAAACACCATCTGGCGCGATCTTCACTGTCGGTGTTGGATGGTCGCGTGGACGACACCAGCGCCGCTCCCCGGGGAATCGACCCGACCCAGCCGCATCCGGCCCGCCGTTACAACTACTGGCTCGGCGGCAAGGACAACTTCGCCGCCGACCGGGCCTCCGGCGACGAACTGGAGAGACACTTCCCGCAGGTACGGTTGGGTGCGCTCGCGAACCGGGCCCTCCTGCAGCGGGCCACCCGGTTCCTGACCGCCGAAGCCGGCATCCGCCAGTTCCTCGACATCGGCACCGGCCTGCCCACCGCCGACAACACCCACCAGGTGGCGCAGCGGCACGCCCCGGAGAGCCGGGTCGTCTACGTCGACAACGACCCGCTCGTCATGGTGCACGCGCGGGCCCTGCTCAACAGCAGTCCCGAGGGCCGGACCACCTACATCGAGGCCGACCTCAACGACCCGGCCGCGATCCTGGAACACCCGGTGCTGGCCGGCACCCTGGACCTGAAGCAGCCGGTCGGGCTGATGCTGATCGCGGTGCTGCACTTCATCCACGGCGACGGCGCCGCGCGGCCGATCGTGCGCCGGCTGCTGGACGCCCTGCCGTCCGGGAGTTACCTGGTGGCCACCCACGCCACCAGCGACTTCGGCAGTCCCGAACAGCAGGCGCTCTACCAGGAGCTGATCCGGACCGGGCGTTCCGACGTGTGGACCCGCTCGTACGACGAGTTCGCCGCCCTGTTCGACGGCCTGGAACTCGTCGACCCGGGCGTGGTCCCGGCCAGCGAGTGGCGTCCCGAGCCGGGCGCCGAGATTCCGCCCCGCACCCACGTCAACGTCTGGACCGCCACCGCCCGCAAACCCTGACCCGTCGCCCCACCCGCTGCGAACGACCCGCCGGTCACCCGCTGGACGCCGCCGCCGGTCACCCGCTGCGAACGACCCGCCGGTCACCCGTTGGACGCCGCCGCCGGTCACCCGCTGGACGACCCTGCCGGTCACCCGCTGGACGCCGCCGCCGGTCACCCGCTGGACGACGCCGTGCCGCAGCGGCGGGGCGGCATGCCCGAGCCGCCAGCACCCTCCGCAGATCTTGGTGAATCACCCACCGATTCCGGTGGCTGATCGACCACGATCGGCGGGCCTGCTCCCGACCTCGTGGACCTTGGTCGGCTGACCACCGGAATCGGTGGGTTAGTCACCAAGATCTGTTGAGGGTGATGGGCGATCCGGCGCACACGCTGCCGGAGGGCCGCTCCGATCGCTGTCCAGGGCGTCACGCTCCGGACCGCTGTCCAGGGCGTCACGCTCCGGATCTCGGACCGGGCGTCACCAGCGCAGGGGCAGGGTGTTCAGGTAGGTGGTGAGGGTGGTGGCGAGCAGGCGGTGGTCGGCTGCGGACGGGTGCCAGTCGCAGCCGAGCAGGTCGAGGGGCTGGTCGTAGTGCAGGGCGTGCACCCGGCGGTCACCGGCCGCGGTGCGGGCGGCGACGACCTGCTGGACCGAGTCGGCGAGCGCTGTGGTGTTCCACAGGGTCGGGTAGGTGAGCACGAACTGGGCTCGATGCCCGTACCGAAGCCGCAGTCTGTCGAGGAACCCGGCATAGGCCTGCCGGAAGTCGGCGGCGAGTGCGGCCTCGTCGGCCCACGGCTCACCGGCGGCGACCGGTGTGGAGAAGTCGTTGATGCCGAGACCGATCACGATCACCTGCGGCTGCCAGCTCGCCGGTTTCGGCCAGACGGCCGGGTCGGCGGCCTGTAGCGTGCGCTCGTACCAGGTGCGGTAGTCGGTCCCCGCGTCGCCGCCCGCGTAGTTGCGCACCATGCCCCGCCCGGACCAGGCGTTGAGCTGGTAGTCGGCGTTCAGCGTGCGGGCGGTGAGCGCCCCGAACGCCTGGTCGGCATTGGAGTTGCGGTCCACGCCGCCGGTCCCGGCGCAGTCCCGCACGGTGGAGGTGTCGCCGTAGCCGGCGGTCCACGAGTCGCCGATGAACTCGATCTGCCGGGTCCGGGCAGCCGGCGGTTTCAGGACGGCTCCGCCCGGTCCGGCCACGAACCCTCCGAACAAACCGGGGGACCAGGGGCTTTCGGTACGTTTGACCAGGCGCACGTGGTGTACCCCGGCGCCCAGCCCGTGCACCCGGTGGGTGACACGTCCCGGGGTGACCAGGGTGACCGGTGGCCGGTCGTCGATCCGCAGCTCGTAGTCGTTGACGGCGTCGTCGAGCACGACCCCGGCGCTGTCGCCGCGGATCCGGCCTTCGAAGTAGACGCCCGGCCAGGTGTACCGCGCGCCGGCGCCCCGGTCCTCGACCCGGCTTACGGTGTGCGCTCCGGCGAGGGCCCGGGTGTGCGAGGCGACGGCGGGGGAGGGGACGGCGAGTATTGCGGCGGTCAGGGCGAGGACGGCGATTCGATTCATCCGGGAGCGCTCCCATTCGATGGACATCGATGGATGAGCGTAGCTGGCGTCATCGGGACGACGCCAGCTTCACCGAGTCTCAGGCCGCCGGAGCCGCGTCCGGGCTCATCGTGATGCCGACCGCGCTCGGCATCTCGACTCCCGGTCATAGGCGTTGCCTATGACCCTGGACCGGTAATCGTCACTACCGGTGAGGCCCCGCCTGACGAAACCTGGAACGGTGATCGTCCTCGCCACACCGGCCGCCCGCCGCCGGCTTCCCGTCCACAGCGCCGGATCAGCCGCGGCGGTCGCCCTCGGCCTCGCCGCGACCGCCTGCGGACTGATGTTCCCGCTGGTGGGCGCGCCGGTCTTCGCTGTCGCCGGCGGTGTTCTGCTGAGCCCGCTCGCCCGCCGCGCCACCGCCGATCTGCGCCCCGGCCTGGACCTGTCCGGCGGGCCCTTGCTGCAACTCTCCGTGGTACTGCTCGGGGCACAGCTCTCCCTCGGCGAGGTGCTGACCGTCGGCGCCCGATCGTTACCGGTGATGCTCGGCACGCTCGGTGTCTGCCTGCTGCTCGCCGCGGTCGCCGGGCGCCTGCTCGGTGTGCCCCGCGATCTGCGGACCCTGATCGGGGTCGGCACCGGCATCTGCGGCGCGTCCGCGATCGCCGCCGCCACCCCGGCCATCCGGGCGAAGAGTGACGACGTGGCGTACGCCGTCTCGACGATCTTCCTGTTCAACATCGCCGCGGTGCTGTGCCTGCCCCAGCTCGGGCACCTTCTCGGGCTGAGTCAGGAGGCGTTCGGGCTGCTCGCCGGGACCGCCGTCAACGACACCAGCTCGGTGGTCGCGGCCGCCGGAGCCTACGGGCCCGAGGCGGTACGCCACGCGGTGGTCGTCAAACTCGCCCGCTCCCTGATGATCATCCCGGTGGTGCTCGTGCTGTCGATCCGGCACCGCGGCCCCCACGTACACCGGGCCCGGCTCGTACCCTGGTTCCTCCTCGGGTTCCTGGCCGTCGCCGCGCTCAACACCGCCGGATACGTGCCCGCCCAGCTCGGTGCGATCCTGCACCACGTGGCGCTGCTGTGCATCGCCGTCGCGATGGCCGCCATCGGGCTGCGCACCGACGTGACCGGTCTGCGCCGTGCCGGAATCCGCCCGCTGCTGCTCGGACTGCTGCTCTCGACCGCTGTCACCGGCACCAGCCTGGGGATGCAGTTCGTCCTGCCCGGAGCCCTGTGACAGACTGCGCGCGATGCCACTACCGCCCTGGATCAGCGATCTACCGGCGCTCGACCTGCTGATCTCGGTGGCCGAGACGGGCAGCGTCGGGCGTGCGGCACAGGCGCACGGGATCACCCAGCCCAGCGCCAGCGCCCGCCTCGCGAAACTGGAGCGGCGTCTCGGCGTACCGCTGCTGGTCCGAAGCCGCCGGGGGAGCCTGCTCACCCCGGCCGGGGAAGCCGTCGTCGCGTGGTCGCACGGGGTGATCGACGCCGCACAGACCCTCGCCGACGGGGTCCGCACCCTGCGCGCCGACCGGCAGGCCCGGCTGCGCGTCTCGGCCAGCCTCACCGTCGCCGAACA
>DATMVU010000688.1:0-7600 GCA_035562875.1 Actinoplanes sp.
GCGGGAACCAGAACCAGACCGGCGACGTGGTCTGTGCCGGCTCGACCGTGACCCTGTCCGGTGAGGGCGGCGCCGCCGCGGCGTCAAGCAACACCCACCCGATCGGCACTCGCCTGAAGGTCACCAACCTCGACAACAACAAGGCCATCACGGTCACCGTGTCGAGCGTGTCGGGCAGCTGCATCCTGCTCAACAACGCGGCCTTCGAGGAGGTCCGTGAGCCGGGCAAGTTCCTGATCCGGCGTGCCGTGATCGAGCGGGTGGGCTGACACCCACCTAACGGCCGGCGGCCCGGGGCATCGGGCGGGCGATCGGGGCCCGGTTGATCTGGGCCGGCCGGAGTCCCTCCCGCCGGACGAAGATGCGCCGTCGTTGCAACGCGGCGCCCTCGACGTCGAGCACGTAGCCGTCCAGCCAGATCCAGCCGTCGTAGGTGATCCGTGGATCGACCCGGATGACCCGGAAGGTCAGAGCCCGGTCGCCGGAGAACTGCACACTCGCGTCCGGGCCGACGTGGACGACGTCACCGGGACGGAGCACCACCTGAGCCATCCCTTGAACATAGGCGTTGATCACTTAACGCCGATAGCCCCGTGCACAATCTGTAATCGGGAGAATGATCGGATGAGCTTCGATGAGCCGGGTGGCCGAATCCACTCCACCGATCCGTTCGCGGTACCGGAAACCGGGAAGTCACCGGTTCGCCGGCTGCGCGGGCGCCTCCCGTCGCCGGTGACCCTGTGGACAGCGCCCGGTCCGGCCGGGCTGACCGTCTCGTCCACACTGGTCGCCGACGGAGAGCCGGGCCGGGTGCTGGGCCTGATCGACGACGAGAGCGACTTCTTCGACGCGGTGGTGAGCGCCGGGCGGTTCGCCGTCATCACGCTCGCCCCGGCCGACAGGCAGCTCGCCGACCGCTTCGCGGGGCTGTTCCCGGCGCCGGGGGGACTGTTCTCGATCGGCGAGTGGACGGAGACCGCATTCGGTCCGGTGCCCGCGTCGGCGAGCACCTGGGCGGGCTGCCGGCTGGACTCGCAACGCCCGTGCGGGTGGGCACAACTACTCGACGGAGTGATTGAGACCGTCCATACCGGATCAGACCCGTCACCTCTGATCCACTACCGCGGTAGGTACACCGAGTTGATCTGACTGCCGCTCAGCGCAGTCAGACCGCCACTCAGCGCAGACCACGACCAGCGGGCCGTGACACGGCTCACTCCTTCGTACGGTGCCGGAAAGGTCCGCCCTCAACGAAGGTGGTGAATTTCCGTGCCGGCATCCGCCGAGAGATATCTTGAAGTTCAGCGCTCCGAGGAGTTCGCTCAGCTGCGCCATCGACTGCGTCGTTACATCTTCCCGACGACCGTCGCGTTCATCGTCTGGTACTCCCTCTACGTGCTGCTCTCCGCGTACGCGCGGGACTTCATGGCCGTCAAAGTGATCGGCAACGTCAACGTCGCGCTGATCTTCGGCCTGCTCCAGTTCGTCTCCACGTTCCTGATCGCCTGGCACTACTCGCGCTACGCGGCGAAAGAGCTGGACCCGCTGGCCGACGGCATCCACGCGACGCTGGAGAACGGCACCGCCACCGACGGGGGCAAGGACTGATGGCCCCGTCGATCCTCGCGGCCGAGGCGTCCGCCAGCGGCTCGCGCACCCTCACCATCACGCTGTTCCTGGTCTTCGTGGCGATCACGCTGGGGATCACCATCTGGGCCAGCCGGCAGACCAAGACGGCCACCGACTTCTACGCCGGCGGCCGGCAGTTCTCCGGTTTCCAGAACGGCATGGCGATCGGCGGCGACTACATGTCGGCGGCGTCGTTCCTCGGCATCGCCGGCCTGATCGCGCTCTACGGCTACGACGGTTTCCTCTACTCGATCGGCTTCCTGGTCGCCTGGCTGGTGGCGCTGCTGCTGGTCGCCGAGTTCCTGCGCAACTCGGGCCGGTTCACGATGGCCGACGTGCTCGCCTTCCGGATGCGCCAGCGCCCGGTTCGTACCGCGGCGAGTGTCTCCACCATCGTCGTATCGGTCTTCTACCTGATCGCGCAGATGGTCGGCGCCGGTGCACTGGTGTCGCTGCTGCTCGGCATCAAGCCGGACACCACGTTCCTGGGCATGGACGCGAACACCGCCAAGATCGCCACGATCATCCTGGTCGGCGCGCTCATGATCATCTACGTGACGGTCGGCGGCATGAAGGGCACCACGTACGTCCAGATCGTCAAGGCCTTCATGCTGATGGGCGGCGCCCTGATCATGGTGCTGCTGGTGCTCGCGCACTACAAGTTCAACCTGTCCGCGCTGCTCGGCGCCGCGGCCGAACGCTCCGGCAAGGGCAGCGCCTTCCTCGAACCCGGCCTGCGCTACGGCATCGAGACGGCCGGGGACGCGGCCAAGACGTTCTACAGCAAGATGGACCTGCTCTCGCTGGGCCTCGCGCTGGTGCTCGGCACGGCCGGCCTGCCGCACATCCTGACCCGGTTCTACACCGTGCCGACCAGCCGGATCGCGCGCAAGAGCGTGCTCTGGGCGATCGGCATCATCGGCACGTTCTACCTGTTCACCCTGGCCCTCGGCTTCGGCGCGGCGGCGATGGTGGGCGGCACCGAGATCACCGCCCAGGACAAGGCCGGCAACACTGCGGCCCCACAGCTGGCCCAGCGGCTCGGCCTCGACTACCTCGGTGGTGAGACCGGTGGAGCGATCATGCTGGCGGTGATCGCGGCGGTCGCCTTCGCCACCATCCTGGCCGTGGTCGCCGGGCTCACCCTGGCCTCGTCGTCGAGCCTCGCGCACGACTTCTACGCCAGCGTGATCAAGCGGGGCAACGCGTCCGAGCGGGACGAGGTCCGGGTCGCCCGGTACTCCGCCCTGCTCATCGGCGCGATCGCCATCGCCCTGTCGATCTTCGCGCAGAGCCTGAACGTCGCCTTCCTGGTGGCTCTCGCGTTCGCGGTGGCGGCGTCGGCGAACCTGCCGGCCATCCTCTACAGCCTGTTCTGGCGCCGGTTCAACACCGCGGGTGCACTCTGGTCCATCTACGGCGGCCTGGCCTCCGCGGTGATCCTGGTGTTCTTCTCCCCGGTGGTGTCCGGCTCGGCCACCGCGATGTTCCCGGACTCGGACTGGCACTTCTTCCCGCTGTCCAACCCGGGCATCATCTCGATTCCGCTCGGCTTCTTCTTCGGCTGGCTCGGCACCGTGCTGTCCAAGGAGACCGACCCGGAGAAGTACGCGGAGCTCGAGGTCCGCGCTCTGACCGGTCACGGCGCGCACTGACGTTCACACCGAAGGTGGGAGATGCGTGACGACACCGTCACGCATCTCCCACCTTCGTGCCGCAAGCGTGACGACACCTCAGCTACACCCCAGGCACTCCGTAACCTTGGTGTCATGTCAGCCACCACCTCTCCCAGCGGCAATTCCTCCGGACGCGCGTCCGTGCCCGGGCCCGGGCGTCCCGACCGGGACCTTCCCCCTCGCGGTGGTGACGGCACGGGCCCAGGCGGCCGTCCCCCCGGCGGCACCGGCCGGTCCTACGGCGGCGGTGGCGGTGGCTACCGCCCGAAACCCAAATGGGGCCGGATAGCCCTGGTCGCGGGCGGCGTCCTGGTGGTCCTCGCCCTGGTCGGCGGGATCACCGCGTACGGGTACGTCTCCGGCCTGGACGACGACCTGAAGCGGACGAACGCCTTCTCCGAGATCACCACGGACCGTCCCGGCAAGACCGTCGAGGGTGCCTTCAACATCCTGCTGGTCGGCACCGACTCCCGTGACCCGGACGCCAAGCAGGACCAGGCGAACCAGTGGCGCGCGGACACGCTGATCCTGATGCACGTGCCGGAGGACCACGCGTCCGCGCAGCTCATCTCGATTCCGCGGGACCTGTGGGTGAACATCCCGAAGGACAACAACGCGGCCTGCGACAACAGCAGCCGGGCGAAGATCAACGCGGCGTTCGCCTTCGGCGGCATCCCGCGCGCGGTCCGGACCGTGGAGTGCATGACCGACGTGCGCATCGACCACGTCGCGGCGATCGACTTCGGCGGCTTCAAGGAGGTGACCGACGCGCTCGGTGGCGTCGACCTCAACGTGGAGCAGGACACCACGTCGATCCACAAGCCGTTCCGCAAGTTCAAGAAGGGCATGATGCACATGAACGGTGCGCAGGCCCTGGACTGGATCCGCCAGCGCAAGCAGTTCCCGCGCGGTGACTTCGCCCGGATGCAGCACCAGCAGGAATTCCTCAAGGCGCTGATGGACAAAGCGGCGAGTAGCGGCACGCTCACCAATCCGGTGAAACTCAACAACTTCCTGGGATCGGTCACCAAGGCCGTCACTGTCGACGAGACGTTCTCCCTGAAAGACATGGCGCTGCAGTTCCGGAGCCTGCGCGGCGAGAACCTCACGTTCCTGACCAGCCCGAACAAGGGCAGCGACACCATCGACGGGCAGTCCGTGGTCGTCTCCGACCGGGAGAAGGCATTGGCGCTCTACAAAGCCGTGGCCGCCGACAAAATGGATGAGTGGATGGCCGCAAATCCGACCAAAAAGAAGTAGCGGGCACTGTCCGGGAACTGTGACTTCAATCTGAAACGCGAAAGTCCTTCAGTTGGCCGGAAAGTGTCCGTAAGGTGATGCAGCCCCTCACCCCCATCCATGGAGCGCTGCATGACCGTCACGGCCGATCAGCAGTCGCCGGCGGAGATCGGGATCGATCCCGCGCCCGTCCCGCCGGCACCGCCGAAGGAGCCCCGGAGGCGTTCCCCGCTCTGGGCCAAGCTGTCCCTGTCGTTCGGGACGGTCCTGCTGGTAGCCGGTGGCGGTGGCGTGGTCGCGACGAAGCTGGTGGTCAAGGAGACCACCGAGACGATCGCGGTGACGAACCTGACCGGGGACGCCAAGAAGACGGTCGAGGAGGGCGGTGGGGTCGAGCTCGACGGCCCGATCGACATGCTCCTGATGGGCGTGGACGCCCGGGCCCGCTGGGCGGCCGACTCGGTGCACGCCGACACGATCATCATCCTGCACATCCCGGCCAGCCACGACCAGGCGTACCTGATCTCGGTTCCCCGGGACACCGAGGTCGTGACGCCGGAGTTCGCCCCCAGCAAGTGGGAGGGCGGCAAGGTCAAGGCCACCGAGGCGTTCTACTGGGGCGCTCAGAACGGGGCCGGCTGGGGCGGTGGAGCACAGTTGCTCGCCACGACCCTGAAGAAGTCGACGGGCATCAGCTTCGACGGCGCCGGGATCATCAACTTCGGCGGCTTCAAGAACGTGATCGACGAGATCGGCGGGGTCGAGATGTGCGTCGACCAGCAGGTCACCTCCAAGCACATGGTGTACGTCGAGGGGAAGCCGATGTACCTGGCCGACGCTCGCAAGACCGGTAAGACCCGGAAGCCCGTGGTGCACAAGGTCGGATGCCGGGCCATGGAGGGCTGGGAGGCCCTCGACTACGCCCGGCAGCGTTACGGACTGAAGAACGGCGACTACGACCGGCAGCGCCACCAGCAGCAGCTGATCAAGGCGATGGCGAAGAAGGCCACCTCGAGCGGCGTGATCAGCAACCCGCTGAAGGTCAGCTCGCTGATCAAGACGGCCGGCAAGTCCCTGGTGCTGGACACCGGCGACATCGAACTCGCCGACTTCGTGCTCGGGCTGACCGACGTGGCGGCCGCCGACATGGTGCTGCTGCGTACCAACAGCGGCACGTTCTCCGGCAACTCGGCCGGGCGTGAGGTCTTCAACGACGTCAGCAAGAAGATGTTCGAGGCGGTCAAGCAGGACAAGCTCGACGCGTTCGTGATGGACCACCCCGAGGTAGTGGCCAACGAGAAGTAGGCGGTGCCCGGGCTCTAGGCTGGTGCCGTGTTCGGACCTCAGGTGCCCAGCGTGACCGCTGATCAAGTCGATTCCGGCGTCTACCTCCTCGACGTGCGCGAGGACAACGAGTGGGAGGCCGGCCACGCGCCGGGCGCCCACCACCTGCCGATGATGGAGGTGCCGGCCCGGATGGCCGAGGTGCCCACCGACGGCGAGGTGGTCGTGGTGTGCCGGGCCGGTGGCCGCTCCGGCCAGGTCGTGGCTTATCTGATGAACGCCGGCTGGGACAACGTGCGCAACCTCGACGGTGGCATGCAGTCCTGGGCCGCTCTCGGCAAGGACATGGTGACCGACAACGGGCAGCCGGCCCGGGTGCTGTGACCGACGGGTACCGCCCTCAGGTCTTCGCTCACCGCGGTGGTGCGGACGCCCTGCCCGAGCACACGCTCGGGGCCTACCTGCGCGCGCTCGACGAGGGTGCCGACGGGGTGGAGTGCGACGTCCGGCTCACCCGGGACGGGCACCTGGTCTGTGTGCACGACAGCAGGCTGGAGCGCACCAGCGACGGCCGGGGCAGGGTCAGCACCAAGACCCTGGCCCAGCTGGACGAGCTGAACTTCGGTTCCTGGCATCCCGGCTACCCGGCCGACACGGCGCTGCCCGACCTCTCCCGGCTGCTCACCCTGGAACGGCTGCTGGACACGCTGCGGTCCCACGGGCGGCCGGTGAAACTGCTCATCGAGACGAAACACCCGTCCCGGTACGGCGCGGACGTCGAGCGCCGGCTGATCCAGTTGCTCCGGCACCACGGGCTGGCCGAGCCGAAACCGGACGACACCGTGCAGGTCACCGTGATGTCGTTCGCGGCCCTGGCACTGCGCCGGGTCCGGGCGCAGGCACCCGGCCTGCCGACCGTCTACCTGATGGAGATGACGGCACCGGGGGTCAGCCGGGGCCGGTTACCGTTCGGCGCCCGTACCGCCGGGCCCGGGGTGGAACTGATCCGGGCGAAACCCGGGTTGCTTCCGGCGCTCAAGGCGGCCGGGCATCGGACGTACGTGTGGACCGTCAACGATCCCGAGGATCTGAACCTGGTCCTGGAGCATCGGGTGGACGGCGTGATCACCGACCGTCCCCGATTCGTCCTGGATCAGCTGAAAGACTGTGATCCAGACCACTCGGACCGGTTGTAGTCAAGTATCCCCTTCGGTTCATCTGCCGAAATCGCACCGGAAGAGGCAAACTCGCAAGCATGCCGGACCGTCCCGATTACGCGGCCCTGACCCGGGGGCAGATCGCGATCCTCGGTCGCGTCGACTCCGGTGACGCGGGCCTGGACGTGCTGGAGCAACTGGTGCGGCTGGCCGAGGAGACACTCGGTGCCGGTGGCGCCGGTTTCGCCGAGTACGCGTCCGACCATGGCCGGATCATCGCCGCCACCGGGGTGTGCGCGCCGGCGCTCGGCCGCCGGACCCGGCAGCTCCTGATCGGTCCGGTGCGCGACGAGTTCGCCGGGCTGATCGAGGGCGACGACGCGCGGTACACACTCGGCACCCGGTGCGCGAGCGGCGGCACCGTGTTCGGCTCCCTGCACGTCTACTTCGACGCCGAACCGGGCCACGAGCACGTCACCGTGCTGGAGCTGCTCGCCGCCTTCATCGGCCGGGTCTACCGCCTGCGGGCCGGGTTGCCGACCCACGGTGAGCCGGCGCCCGAGGAGGTCCGCCGGGACGCCGACCGGGACCTGTGGGTCGCGGTGACCAGCCACG
>DATMVU010000689.1:0-3605 GCA_035562875.1 Actinoplanes sp.
CGGCCATCAGCATGGTCATCGGCACCAACACCTCGCCGATGGTCGGCAAGGTCAAGGGCGCCAAGGTCACCGCGCGCCTGGTCAAGGACCGGCTCGACCGCGAGCTGGTGGGCAACGTGTCGATGCGCGTGCTGCCGACCGAGCGCCCCGACGCCTGGGAGGTCCAGGGCCGTGGCGAGCTGGCCCTCGCCATCCTGGTCGAGCAGATGCGCCGGGAGAACTACGAGCTCACCGTCGGCAAGCCGCAGGTGGTCACCAAGACCATCAACGGCAAGGTCCACGAGCCGGTCGAGCGCCTCACCATCGACGCGCCGGACGAGTACATGGGCGCCATCACCCAGCTGCTCTCCACCCGCAAGGGCCGGATGGAGGAGCTGATCAACCACGGCACCGGGTGGCTCCGCATGGAGTGGCTGGTTCCGGCGCGCGGCCTGATCGGCTTCCGCACCGAGTTCCTCACCGAGACCCGCGGCACCGGCATCATGCACCACCTGTTCGAGTCCTACGAGCCGTGGTACGGCGAGCTGCGCACCCGCCAGAACGGTTCGCTCGTCGCCGACCGGGCCGGCGCCGTCACCGGCTTCGCGATGATCAACATCCAGGAGCGCGGGCAGCTCTTCGTCGAGCCCGCCACCGAGGTGTACGAAGGCATGATCGTCGGTGAGAACTCCCGTGACGACGACATGGACGTCAACATCACCAAGGAGAAGAAGCTCACCAACATGCGCGCGGCCAGCGCCGACAACACCGAGAAGGTGATCCCGCCGCGCAAGCTGTCCCTGGAGCAGTCCCTGGAGTTCTGCCGCGAAGACGAATGTGTCGAGGTCACCCCGACCGCTGTTCGTATCCGCAAGGTCGTCCTGGACCAGACCGCTCGTGGCCGGGCCGCTGCTCGCCGTAAGCACCAGTAGTCGTTCGTTCTGATTCTCGGCCCGCTCCTTTTCTGGGGGCGGGCCGGAATTGTTTCCGGCGGTCGTGGGGGGCGGCCGCTCCCCATTCTTTCGGTTCTTCGATCACATTTCATTCCCCTTTCCGGTACGGGGACCGCGCCCTCACTCCCGCCTTCACCCACGCCCCGTCCTCGCTCGTCGCAGTCTCAAGGCCTACGTAACGGGCACACGGGCACTCACGAAAAACGCTCGGCTGGGATATCCCAGCCGAGCGCCTCGTCAAGTTCCAGCCGTCACGTTGTCATGGCCCCTTGAAACCGCCCGTACCGGGCCTTCGGGGTGGGGCTGGGGTCAGCTCTGCACTAATTCCTTCTTGCGGTCCCTGGACGTCTTGAACAGGCTGGCGACAGTGGCGATCGCCAGGGTTCCCAGAATCACCAGTAGGGAGAGCCAGATCGGGATCTCAGGCGCCCAGTGGAAGCCTTCGCCACCGTTGATGAACGAGATGGTGTTGGTGTGCAGGGCCTCGAGGACCAGCTTCACACCGATGAACGCCAGGACGACGGCCAGGCCGATGTTCAGGTAGACCAGTCGTTCGAGCAGGCCGCCGAGCAGGAAGAAGAGCTGGCGCAGACCCATCAGGGCGAAGACGTTCGCGGTGAAGACGAGGTACGGCTCCTTCGTGATGCCGAAGATCGCCGGGATCGAGTCGAGCGCGAAGATCAGGTCGGTGGTGCCGATCGCGATCATCACGATCAGCATCGGGGTGAAGAGGCGCTTGCCGGTGTCCGAGACGATGCTGAACCGGCCGTCACCGAAGGACGAGGAGAGCGGCAGCGCCCGCTTCGCCCAGCGGATCAGGATGTTCTCCTTGAACTCATCGTCCTCGTCCTCGCCCTTGACCAGCGTGAACGCCGTGTAGACCAGGAACGCGCCGAAGATGTAGAAGACCCAGGAGAACTGCGAGATCAGCGCGGCGCCGGCGGCGATGAACGCCCCGCGCATGACGAGCGCGAGCACGATGCCGATCAGCAGCACCTTCTGCTGAAGATGCCGGGGGACCGCGAAGCGGGCCATGATGATGACGAAGACGAACAGGTTGTCGACGCTCAGCGAATACTCGGTGAGCCAACCGGTGTAGAACTCGCCGGCGGCCTGACCGCCCGCGGTGGCCCAGAGGCCGATGCCGAAGAGCACGGCGAGCCCGACGTAGAACGCGACCCAGCCACCGGCTTCTTTCATGCTGGGCTCATGCGGGCGGCGGCCGATGATCAGCAGATCGACTGCCATGACCACGATCAGCGCGACGAGGGTCGCGCCCCAAACCCAGGGTGAAACGTTCAACTGGAGCCTCCGGCAGACACGAGTCGTCGCTGCGCTCACCCGCTTTCGGGTTGAGAACAGCGACGTGCGACTGTCGGAGGTCTCTTCCGCCGCGGATGTGACATCCACGACCACCGGCCCCGGGTCCGCCAAGAGGCGTTCCGTGCTGACGAGACCGATGCGGGGGAATACTCCCCTCCCACAGCGCCATTGTTACCCATCCTCGGCGCGAACGGCACACCGGGAGACCAAGGAGTGGTACGGCTCGCGGTCAAACCACCCATCCGGCCGGTATCGACCCCTGCCGTTCGGTCGCACCACTCTCCAGGTGTCACCACCGTTCGTGGTCAGCGTACGCGCCGCGGGGCGGAATTCCCCTTGGTTCAGATTGTGCACGGCAACGCTGAGCATCCTAGGCCGCTGCGGGTTAGCGGGCGTATGGGACTCTTTCTGACATGGTTCTCGAAGTCACACTGATCGACGTTCTCCCGGCCGCGAACATGACTTCCTGAACGCCTCCGAACTGGCCCGCCCGGTGGTAGCGGGAACCCCCGGCTGCCACTCGGTCCGCCTGCAACGCGGCGTGGAGGACCCACCCGATTCGTCCTGCTGGCCGAATCGGACAGCGTCGAAGCAACTTCCGCACCGACCGCCTGGCCCAGCCACCCCTGGCCGGATACTTCGCCGGCATCCCCTCCCGCTAACCCTGATTGCGGTACGGGTGGGCAGCGTCACTCCCCGGCCCCCAGCCAAGTCGATCGCCGCCCCGGCCCCGGCCAAGTCGATCGCCGGATCACCCTCACTTCAGGCACCAGCCACCACCGGTCAGCCCCGCCAACCCTTGCCGATCAAGGCTGTCTCATTCACTCCGTGGCTGGAATCGAGCGCGCCGGCCACGTTCCCGGAACCCCAGCCGACGGTAGAGAGCAACCGCAGGATTGTTGAGGTTGACGCAGAGCCACGACTCGGTGGACCCAGCCCTGGCGGCCCGCCGCAACGACTCCCGGATCAGCGCCGCACCGAGCCCGGTCCCCCGAGCCGCTGGCACCACCCCGACCTGCACGATCCACCCCTCGGCAGCTGTGACGAACCCGGCGTCACCGATTCCCGGCACGGTGACCAGCAGCGACCAGTCGGCCCGGAAATCCTCGTCCGCGGTGTCCTCGATCCACTCCGCAGCCGTCGGATCCGGAAACCCCGGCCGTTCCCGGAACGCGGCGGCATAAACGGCGTGAAACCGCTCAGCGACCTCCGGAGCCCATTCAACGATCTGGGCACCGTCCGCCCAGCCGGATCCGGAGAGATCCAAAGCGGCCAGGTCGGCACACATCACATCCTCGGCAAAGACCTGCCGGAAACCACGCTTCTCGAACAGCTCCGCGGCCCCCACCG
>DATMVU010000690.1:0-2270 GCA_035562875.1 Actinoplanes sp.
GATGTGCCGGATCTCGTAGCCGTACGCCGGATCGTACTGCACCACCGCCGGGTTCGTCCCGGCGAGCAGCGGCGAATGACCGTCGGCGTGTTGCAGGCCCTCACCGGTGAGGGTGGTGCGGCCGGCGGTGGCGCCGATCAGGAAACCGCGGGTCATCTGGTCCCCGGCTGCCCAGAACTGGTCGCCGGTGCGCTGGAAACCGAACATCGAGTAGTACATGTAGAACGGCACCAGGACCTGGCCGTGGGTGGCGTACGCGGTCCCGGCCGCCTGGAACGCCGCCGCCGACCCGGCCTCGTTGATGCCGGTGTGCATGATCTGCCCGGCCTCGGACTCCCGGTAGGACAGCACGTGTTCCCGGTCGACCGGGACGTAGTGCTGGCCCGGGTGTTGAAGATCTTCGCGGTCGGGAAGATCGCGTCGAGCCCGAAGGTGCGCGCCTCATCGGGGACGATCGGCACGATCCGCTTGCCGAACTCGCCGTCCTTGATCAGGTCCTTGAGCAGGCGGACCAGTGCCATCGTGGTGGCCACCTGCTGCTTGCCCGAGCCCTTGGCCAGCAGCGCGTACGTGCTGTCGCCGGGCAGCGGCACCGGCTGGTGGGCGGCCCGGCGCTCGGGCAGGAAACCGCCCAGCTCCCGGCGGCGCTCCACCAGGTAACGGATCTCCGGCGCGTCCGGGCCGGGGTGGTGGTACGGCGCCGTGTACGGGTCGTCGCCCAGTTCGGCGTCGGTCAGCGGGATCTCCAGCGCGTCCCGCAGCAGCCGCAGGTCGGTGACGCTGAGTTTCTTCATCTGGTGGGTGGCGTTGCGGCCGGCGAAACTCGGGCCGAGCCCGTACCCCTTGACCGTGTGCGCGAGGATCACCGTCGGCCGGCCGGTGTGTTCGGTGGCCGCCCGGTACGCCGCGTACAGCTTGCGGTTGTCGTGCCCGCCGCGTTTCATCGCCCAGATGTCGTCGTCGCTGAGCCCGGCGGCGAGCGCCGCGGTGCGCGGGTCCCGGCCGAAGAAGTGCTCCCGGATGTACGCCCCGGACTCGGCTCGGTAGGTCTGGTAGTCACCGTCCGGCGTGGAGCCCATCAGGCCGGCGAGCGCACCGTCGGTGTCGGCGGCCAGCAGCGGATCCCACTCGCGGCCCCAGACGACCTTGACGACGTTCCAGCCGGCGCCCCGGAAGTGGGCCTCCAGCTCCTGGATGATGTTGCCGTTGCCGCGGACCGGGCCGTCCAGGCGCTGCAGGTTGCAGTTGACCACGAAGGTCAGGTTGTCCAGCCGCTGATGGGCGGCGAAGTGCAGCATGCCGCGCGACTCCGGCTCGTCCATCTCGCCGTCGCCGAGGAACGCCCACACCCGCTGCCCGGAGGTGTCCTTGATACCCCGGTGGTGCAGGTAGCGGTTGGTCCAGGCCTGGTAGATCGCCGAGGACGGGCCGAGCCCCATCGACACCGTGGGGAACTCCCAGAAGCCGGACATCAGCCGCGGATGCGGGTAGGACGGGAGACCACCGCCGGGGTGCGAGAGCTCCTGCCGGAACCCGTCGAGCCGGTCGGCGCCGAGCCGGCCCTCCAGGTAGGCCCGCGCGTACATGCCGGGGGCGGCGTGGCCCTGGAAGTAGATCTGGTCGCCGCCGCCGGGGTGGTCCTTGCCCCGGAAGAAGTGGTTCAGGCCCACCTCGTAGAGGGTCGCCACCGAGGCGTAGGTGGAGATGTGGCCGCCGACGGCGACCCCCGACCGTTGCGCCCGGGTGACCATGACCGCCGAGTTCCAGCGCAGATGGTTCCGGTAGCGCCGTTCCAGGGCCTCGTCACCGGGGTAGGCCGGTTCGGCCCGGACCGGGATGGTGTTCACGTACGGGGTGTTCGCCGGGACCGGGACGCCCTGCTCGGCGGCCCTGGCGAACACCCTGTTCAGTACGTGTTCCGCGCGGTCCGTGCCCTGGGCCGCGGCCAGGGCATCGAACGACTCGACCCACTCGGCGGTCTCCTCCGAGTCGATATCCATGATCCACGACCTCCTCTCGCGTTCTCGCTACGAGGGGAAGTCTTGGCTCTTCTTCTGATCACGTCCAACGAATGTTTCTCATCGTTGTGATCGCGAACGGTGATGGTTGATCAGGGCAGCAGCGGCTGGAAACGGGGCTCGGTGGCGCGGGCGGCCGGCTGCGGTGCCGTCACGAACGGTGCCGCGGAACCCGGCCGGGGCAGGGATCCGACCAGGGGCAGCGTCAGGGTGCTGGACCGCAGGTCGAGGGTGACGGTGGCGCCGGTGGAC
>DATMVU010000691.1:0-10083 GCA_035562875.1 Actinoplanes sp.
GGCCCGCCGGCTGCGGGCGGTCCTGGCGGCCTGAGTCGCACCTCTCCGACCGGTAGGACATACTTCGGTGTCCCGCCGATCGCCGGTTCGTGCTCTGCGCACGTTTCCGGGGGCCGGCGGTCTGGTCGCTGGCCCCATGCGAGGAGAGTTGATGAGCCGGGCACGGCTGAGTTCGTGGTCACTGCGGCGCCGGGTGGCGATGCTGTTCGCCGTCGCGGGGGTCCTTCTGTCCGGCATCGGGGTGCTCGGCATGGCGACGGCCGTGTACAGCAACGTCAACCTGGACGTCATCCTGAACAAGACCGGGCCGATGCGGCTGGCCGGTCAGGATCTGAACGCGGCCTATCTGGATCAGGAGACCGGCATCCGGGGGTACGCCCTCAGTCGCCGGCAGGAGAATCTGCGGCCGTACGAGGCCGGGGTGCGCGCCGAGCGGGAACTACTCACCCGGATCGATACGCTGAACGACGACGTCGGCAACAACCGGGTCCGGGCCGGGTTGCGCCTGGTCCGGGACCGTGCCGACGAGTGGCGGCGGAGTGTGGCCGACCCGGTGATCAACGCCGAGGCGGAGGGTGAGCCGACGGCGGCCACCATCGGGACCGCGCAGTTCGACGCGCTGCGCGACGCGGTGAACCGGCTGCAGGACGACATCCTGACGGTCCGGGACGCCGCCGTGGACCGGGCCGAGCTGACCTCGTCGGTGCTGGTGATCCTGCAGATCGTCGCGGCGGTGGTGGTCGTGGTGGCCGGCGCGGTGCTGATGCTGCTGCTGGACCGGCTGGTGAACCGGCCGGTCACCGAGCTGGCGGCGCAGGTCCGCCGGGTGGCGGGCGGTGACTACGAGCGGGTGACCAGCAGTTCCGGGTCACCGGAGTTGCGGGGGCTGGCGGCCGACGTGGACGGGATGCGCCGGCAGATCGCCGCCGAGCTGACCGTGGTGCGGGAGGCGCGGGCCCAGGTGGAGTCGATCAACCGGGAGCTGGAGGCGAAGGCGGAGGAACTGACCCGGTCGAACCGTGATCTGGAGCAGTTCGCCTATGTCGCCTCGCACGACCTGCAGGAGCCCCTGCGCAAGGTGGCCAGTTTCTGCCAGTTGCTGCAGCGCCGGTACGCGGGTCAGATGGATGCCCGGGCCGACCAGTACATCGGTTTCGCCGTGGACGGTGCCCAGCGGATGCAACGGCTGATCAACGATCTGCTGGCGTTCTCCCGGATCGGCCGGATCACCACCGGGTTCACCAGTGTGGACCTGGCGGCGGTGCTGTCGGAGGTGAAGTCGCAGCTGGAGGAGCGGGCCGGGGCGGACGCCTCGATCACCTGGTCGCCGATGCCGGTGGTGGAGGGTGAGGAGCCGCTGCTCACCACGCTGTTCGTGAACCTGATCGGGAACTCGCTGAAGTTCCGCCGCCCGGACGTGCCGGCGGTGATCCGGGTCTCCGCCGACCGGGTCGGTGGCGAGTGGCGGATCAATGTGCGGGACAACGGGATCGGGATCGAGCGGGAGTTCGCCGAGAAGGTGTTCGTGATCTTCCAGCGGTTGCATCCGCGGGACGCGTACGAGGGCACCGGAATCGGCCTGGCGATCGTCAAGAAGATCGTCGAGTATCACGGTGGCCGGATCTGGCTGGACCTGGACGTCGAGGAGGGCACCTCGCTCTGGCTGACGGTGCCGGCCGGCCCGGAGAAGACCGGCGTCCAGAAGGCCGACGAAGAAGGCGAAGAACACGAGGGACGCGAGAAGGCGGAGGCAACGGCCTCAGAGGGCTGATTGAACGGCGAGTGCCGTGGCGACGGCGACCCACGGCACCGCCAGCAGCAGCGCCCCGGCCGCACCCAGGTGCGGGTGGAGCACCAGCCCGAGCAGCACGGCCACCGTCCCGATCACGACAGCCGCCCCTTTCAGGAGCAGGGCCCGCCGGGGTGCGGTGGCCGGTCGCCGAGGCTCGTCGCTCCAGTGTGCGACGAGTTCGTCGAACGGGTCGGGGGCGGCCATGGCACCGGTGACGTCGGCGGTGCGGGCGAGTTCCAGACGGTTGCAGATGTCGGTGACGCCGGGGGTGCTGCGGGCGATCTCGGCGGCGGTGATCCGGGCGTGCAGGGAGCCGACGGTGCCGATCAGGTTGGCGACCCGGTTCTGTACTTCGACCAGGATGAGTTCGGATTCCAGCCGGGGGTCGCCGAGGATGCGTTCGGTCACGTCGACGGTGAGCCGGATGTCGGGGCTGCTGGCGGGCCGGGGTCGCCGGTCCTGCCAGGCGTCGTCGAAGGGCTGGGGTGCCACGTCTCTGTCTCCGTACTGCCGTCGGTCTCGACGGCGAAGTCTGGTCGGCGGGCGTGGCGATCGGACAGCGGTTCCATGACAGAGCCGTGACAGGATTCTTATTATGAGAGTGCACTCTCATAATGAGAGTACGGTGTGCCGGTGACTACTCGACGGGGCCGTCCCGCCCAGGTGGACGCGGCCGAGATCGCCGACGCGGTGCTCGCCGTCGGCTTCCGGGACCTGACCTTCACCGCCGTCGCCGCCCGGCTGCGGATCGGCCAGGCCACCCTCTACCGGCACGCCGCCAACCGGGACGAACTGGTCCGGCTCGGGCTCGACCTGGCGATCAGCCGGGTCACCTGGCCCAGCCTGGACGGGCCGTGGTCGCAGGTCCTGCGGGAGTGGGCGCTCGCCGCGTGGCACGCCTACGCCGCGCATCCGGGGGCGGCCGCCGAGATGAGCCGGGGGGTGCTGCCGCACAGTGTGCTCCGGCTCTCCGAAGGGCTCGGCGCGATGCTGATCGGCCACGGCTTCCGGCCGGCCGACGCGGTGCTCGCCGTCGACCTGGTCTTCGACCTGGCCGTCGACAACCGGCGCGGGGCCGACGACCTGGCCCTGATCCAGGACGACGAAGTGATGCGCGACCGGCTGGCCGCCCCGTGGCCGGAGCCGGCCGACGGCTCCCCGGAAGCGGCGATCCGGGCCGGGATGCTGCACGCCTTCCGGGCCGACCCGCTCGACTGGTTCCGCGGAAAGTTGCGGGTCGTGCTGGCCGGCGTCGCCGAAGAGCTGGCCCCGGGAGAGGCCCGCTCATGACGGAGACGGGCGCTCTCCCCTCGTACCATCAATTGAAGGAATGTGATGTGAAACCACAGATCCCTCTGCTGCTGCCGATCGGGCTGATCGGTCTCGGTCTGGGCATCGCGATGCCGGGGTTCACCGCCGGGCCGTCGCTACTCGTCGGGCGAGAGGAGCACGGTGGCATGGCCGGGCTCAGCGGCGTCACCGCGGCGGTCACGGTGTTCGTCCTGGTGCACCCGAGGTTCCGCAGCGTGGCGAAGGTGCCGGCGGCGGCCTAAGCGGGGGCGCAGCGATGCCGATGGGAGGGCGATGGCCGAGAACAGGGGCGCGGACAGGATCGCCGGTGCGACAGTCGGCGCTACCGGCCTGCTGGTCACCGCCTTCCTGGTGTACTACCTGGGCGCCTGGGGTTCGGACGGGCAGCGTCAGTTCGTCACCAACCTGACGCACGTCCCGCTCGCCCTGGTCTACACCGCTCTCGGTTTGCGGATCGTGGTGCGCGGGGCGCCGTCGCACCACATCCGCCGGGCCTGGGGGTTCATCACCGCGGCGTTCTTCTGCCGGCTGGTCGCCCAGTCGTCCTGGTTCATCGAGGACTCGGTGCTCGGCGATCCGCACTTCCCGGCTTTCGCCGACCACTGGACGCTGGCCTTCGTACCGTTCATGTTCACCGGGCTGATGATGATGCCCGCCGATCGCCGCAACCGCATCGACCGGATCAAGCTGACACTGGACGCGCTGATCGTCGCGGCCGGCGCGTTCATCGTGCTGTGGTACCTGCTGCTCGGCCCGCTGGTGGTCAAGCAGGGTGTCCCGGTGTACCAGAGCATCTACTCGGCCGCGCTGCCGGTCGGTGACCTGCTGCTGGTGCTGGCCCTGGCGATGCTGCTGATGCGGCGGTCCGGAATGATGGACCGGGCGCTGACGGCGCTGATCGCGGCGGTGGCGTCGTTCGTGGTCGCCGACATCGCCTACGGGTACAAGGCTCTGCACAGCAGCTACTCCGGCGGGAGCTGGCCGGACCTGTTCTGGGTGGGCGGCGGGTACCTGCTGGTGCTGGCCGCGCACCGCACCTACAAGCAGACCTACCGGCCGCCGGACGTCACGGCACGCCGGGCCCGGGTCAACTGGCTGCCGTACGGTGCCATCGCCCTGGCCTACGGCGTCCTCGGTTATCTGGCCCGGGAGCAGGGCATCTACCCGCTCGGTGGGATGATCATCGGGGCCATCCTGATGACCGTGCTGGTGATCGCCCGGCAGATGTACGTGCTGCGGGAGAACCACGACCTGGCCGTCACCGACCCGCTCACCGGGCTGGCCAACCGCACCCGGATCAACGAGCGGATCACCGCCCTGGTGGACCAGCCGCCCCGCCTCGGGCGGTGCTCCGCGGTGGTGCTGATCGACCTGGACAGGTTCAAACCCATCAACGACACGTACGGCCACGAAGCCGGTGACGCGGTCCTGCAGGCGGCCGCCGTCGCGCTGCGGTCGGTGATCCGGGCCGGGGACACCGCGGGACGGCTCGGTGGCGACGAGTTCGCCGTGCTGCTGCGTGACCTGCCGGACGTGACCACCGTCGAGAAGGTCACCCAGCGCCTGTCCGCCGCCCTGCGCACCCCGGTCATCCTCGGTGACCTGGTGCTGTCGGTGGAGGCGAGCATCGGGGTGGCGGTCTTCGACGGCAGCACCGTGGTCGACGGCGACCAGCTGCTGCGCCAGGCCGACCTGGCGATGTACACGGCGAAACGCTCCGGCCGGTCCCGCTACCAGCTGTACAGCCCGGAGCTGGACGCCGGCACCCGGGACGCCCGGCTGCGGCAGGCGATCACCGGCAACGAACTGGTGCTGCACTATCAGCCCGCGGTCGCGCTGGACGACGGGCGGATCCTCGGCGTCGAGGCCCTGGTCCGGTGGAACCACCCGGACGAGGGCCTGCTGATGCCGGGCGCCTTCATCGAACTGGCCGAGGAGACCGGTGCGGTGGTGCCGCTCGGCGCATGGGTGCTGCGGGAGGGCTGCCGCCAGCTGGCCGAGTGGCGGGCCGGGATGCCCGGGGCCGACCGGCTGTCACTGAGCCTCAACCTCTCCCCCCAGCAGGTTAAACAGGCCGACCTGGTGGACGTGGTGTCCGCCGTGCTGGCCGAGACCGGGCTCCCGGCCGGCCGGCTGATCCTGGAGATCACCGAGTCGGTGGTGCTGGAACCCGACGAGCTCACCATCGCCCGGCTGCAGGCGCTGCGCGATGCCGGGATCCGCCTCGCCGTCGACGACTTCGGCACCGGCTATTCGGCGCTCAGCTACCTGCAGCAGCTGCCCGTCTCGATTCTGAAGATCGACCGGTCGTACATCAGCGGTATCGCCGGCGACGAACGGGACCGGCGGATCGCCGAGGCCATCGTCCGGCTGGGCCTGGCCTTCGACCTGGACGTGGTGGGCGAGGGCATCGAGACCGCCGAGCAGGCCCGGCTGCTGGCCGGGATGGGCTGCCGGGTCGGGCAGGGTTACCACTTCCACCGGCCGATGCCACCCGATCAGGCCGCCCAGGTCCTGGGCGGGGCGACGGCGAAACTATAGTCTCGGGCATGTTCGAGTTCGAGGACGAAGCCGCCGAAGCCCCGCGTGACAGGAACCGCCTGGCGGCGATGTCCCGCTCGTTCCTGATGATGATCGGACTGGCCATCGTCGCGCTGGCGGCGGTCGGCTTCCTGGCCATCTGGATCATCGACGTGCTGCCGGCTCAGCCCCGGTCCTGAGTCCCGGGGCCGCCGGTCAGTCGCTCACCGGGCGGGCAGGGTCACGGTCTGCACCGGTGTGGTGTTGCCGGCCCGGTCGGTGGCGGTGAACTCCAGGATCTGCGGCTCGTCGTGCAGCGCCCTGGTGAACGGCTCCTGGAAGACACCCCAGAACGTCTCCGCGGTACGCCACTGGATCCGGTCCACCCCGGACACGCCGTCGACCGCGTCCAGTGTCACCTCGACGCTTCGGCCCAGCGACCGGACCCGCGCCGACACTCCCGGCGGGGCGGTGTCGACGTCGATCTCGCGGGACACGTGCACGGTACGCCCGGAGACATCGGTGGCCCGGGCCCGTACCAGGTGACGGCCGTCCGCGGGCAGAACCACCGGGCCGTCGAGCGGCGTCCACACCTCGCCGTCGAGGGTGATCTCCACCGATCCGATCCCCGGGCCCGGCGAGACCACGGTGACGGTGCACGACGGCAGCGAGGTGTACCAGCCGGACGACGCCCGCTCCCCCGTCACGTCGATCCGGATCACCGGCGCCGCCGACTCCGCACCCACGTCCGGCGGCAGTTCCCCGATGACCTGGACACCGTCGGCAAGGGTGCTCGCCGACGCCGCGACCAGCACCGCCCCGGCCTCCGCCCGGCTCAGCAGACCTTTACCGGCCGCCTGTACGACGTACCGGTGCACCGCGCCGAAGAACTCCCCGGTCGTGGCATATCCGCCGCCGGCCCAGAGCGCCCCCAGGAACGACCAGCCGTCCTGGTCGCGACGGTTCGGTACGCCGGGGTCGCTGCCGTGGAACAGGATGTCCGCGTCGTCGAGCCGCAGGTAGACGTGGTAGCGGTGGTCGCCGCCGGACCAGGCCGGTTCGAAGGTGTGCCCGAGAACCGTGACCAGGTCGTCGTCCACCGTGAACCCGTCGATGCTGCCGTCCAGCAGCCGGGCCCCGGCCGGCGCGACGGAGCGGGTGGTCGTCGTGTCGTCGCGGGCCAGCAGCACCGTCGGCCCGTGTTCCAGGCTGACCAGTGCCGGATCGTCCGGGGTGGGCACGAGGCGCAACGGCATCGGCAGGGCCAGCGTGACGACGTCCCCGGTCTGCCAGGCGCGGTGGATCGTCACGAACTCCCGGTCGCCGGCCGGCTGGGTCACCCCGCCGACCCGGACCTCGGCCCGCCCGCGCGCCCACGGCGGGATCCGCAGGTGCAGGGTGACCGTCGCGGTGAAGCCGACTGCCAGGGTGATCTGGCCGTCACGCGGGTAGCGGGTCTCCAGCATCACGTCACCGTCGACGTCCGCCCAGGTCAGACGGGACGGCACATACTGCAGGACGTACAGTTCGCCGGGTTCGGTGAACCAGATCGACTCCTGGTGTTTGACGTGGCTCTCCAGGCCGGTGCCGCCGCAGCAGGTGCCCACGTTGTCGTACTCGCGGACCGCTCCCGGGTCGACCGGGTACATGTAGACGACCTCGGGACTGTGGTCCGAGACGACGTCGGCGCGGGAGCCGACCATGTGGTTGAGCGAGGCGCGTTCGGCGTAGTCGGCGTACTTCACGTCGAGGGTGTGGGTGAACAGCCCCCGGGCGATCTTCAGCAGGTTGTAGGTGGCACACGACTCGGCGTTGCGACGGCCGACGAACCGGGCCACCGCCCCGGCCGGGCCCCACAGTTCACCCTCGCCGGTGCCGCCGTGGGCGAAGGTGCGGCCGGGGACGATCTGATTCCACAGGTTCAGCACCGCGTCCAGGTAGCGCCGGTCGCCGGTGACCTCGTACTGGGTGAGGTGCCCGACGAGCATCGGCAGGTGCTGGTTGGCGTGCATGCCGTCCAGGACGTCGTGCCCGGCGACCGCCCCGGCCAGCCACGCGTCCATCTCGAAGGCCGCCGCCGCGTCCAGGAAGACCTGCTCGCCGGTGATCCGGTACAGGACGGTCAGGCTCTCGTTCATGCCGCCGTACTCACCGGCGATGTAGAGCGACCACATCCGCTGCCGCTGGACCGGGTCGACGGCGAGGATGCTGCGGGCCGCCCAGTGACCCATCCTGGTCACCACGTCGAGGGCCTGCTTGTTGCCGGTGTGCTGGTAGGCGTCCAGCAGCCCGGCCATGATCTTGTGGCAGGTGTACCAGGGGGCCCAGATCTCCCCGTACGGTGCGAGGTCTTCGAGCCGGGTGAACTGCCATTCGCCGTACGCGGCCAGGAAGCCCGGATGGCTGAACCGCCCGGTGGCGGCCAGTGCCTCCTGAACCTCGGCCAGACCGGCCACCAGCAAATCCGATCTGTCACGAAATTCAGCTACGCCGGTGGACGCGTAGGCGATAGCCGACATGGACAGGAAATGCCCGGCATAGTGCCCCCGGAGCAACGAGGCGGTCTGCGCCACTCCCGCTCCCGGATAGTCGGAGCCGGACCACGGCTCCTCCTCACTGTGCCCGAAATCCTCCCAGTTCCCCGGCGGCTGAGCGCCCCGGGTGTCCAGCCCCGCATTGGCCCGGAACACCGCCAGCACCCGGTCCACCGGGTACACCCGCGCCAAGTGCAGCATCTGCTCCTGGGCCCGGGAGTGCACCCCGTCGTGCAGCCTGACATCGCTCAGGGGAGGGAAGGTCATCGCGCCGCCCACTGTTCGAGGCCGGCCGCGTCGATCGGCAGCGCCCCGGACAGCACCTCGTTCCCGTCCGCGGTGACCAGCAGGTCGTCCTCGATCCGCACGCCGATCCCGCGCAGCTCCGGCGGCACCGTCTCGTCGTGGGCGTGGAAGTAGATCCCCGGTTCCACGGTGAGGACCATGCCCTCACGCAGCGGCGCGCCGTGGTAGTTCTCGTAGACCGAGCTGCCGCAGTCGTGCACGTCGAGGCCCAGATGGTGGCCGACACCGCAGACGATGTACCGGCGGTGCTGCTGCCCGGTGGGGGCGAGCGCCTCGTCCACCGAGACGCCCAGCAGACCCCAGTCGGCGAGCCCCTCGGCGAGGACCTCCATCGAGGCGAAGTGGAAGTCCGAGTACTGCGCTCCGGGCCGGACCTGGGCCATGCCCGCCCGGTGCGACGCCTCGACCAGGTCGTGGATCTGCCGCTGGGCGGGAGTGAACCGGCCGCCGACCGGGATGGTCCGGGTGACGTCGGCGGTGTAGAGCGAACGCGCCTCCACACCCATGTCGAGCAGGAGTGTCTCGCCGGGCCGGATCGGGCCGTCGCAGCGCACCCAGTGCAGGATCGGCGCGTGTGGTCCGGAGCCGACGATGGTGCTGTAGCCGGGGCCGTTGCCGAAGGTGCGGGCGTGCCGGTCGAAGGTGCCCTGCAGCCAGCGCTCGCCGAGGCCGTCGGTCATCGCGCGCGGAACCTCGTCGGCGACGGCGGCGAACCCGTCCACGGTGGCGTCGATCGCCGCCCGCAGCTGGGTGATCTCCCAGTCGTCCTTGATCATGCGCAGGTCGGAGACGACGGTGGCGCCGGCCACGAACGACGACGGTTTCTGGTACGACTCCCGCGCCCGTACCGGCAGGTCCAGGGCCGCCGACCAGTCGTCCAGCCCGGCCGACGGGCCCACCCACAGTTCACCGCGGGCGGCGCTGGCGAAGAAGTCGCGTTCCCCGGGCCGGGCCGGCGGCGGCATGTAGAGCACCGCGTCGTGGCCACCGGGCCGCGGGGTCATCACCAGAATCGAGCCTTCGACCTGGCAGGACGTGGCCCACACGAAGTCGCTGTCGGCCCGGAACGCGTAGTCGGCGTCGCCGTTGCGGTTCTTGGCGCCACCGGCCGCGAGCACGATCGTCTCGCCGGGCAGTGCGGCGCTGAGCCGTTCCCGGTGGTCGGCGGCGGCTTTCGCGGCTGCCGCGTCCACCGGTGCGGGCACCGGGCGGGTGGCCCAGCCCTGACCGATGGCGGCCAGGAATCCGGGGCTGTCGTCGGCCAGCCGGGGCGGTCGGGTGCCGGCCCAGGCCGGGCGGGGCTGTGTCATCGTCGAACTCCTCCTCGGTCGCGGACCATCTCGCGCAGGTGGGTGAAGACCCGTCCGCTGCCGATGCCGTCGTGCTCGAACTCGTTCGTCACCCAGGCTCGGCTGTTACCGAGCCGGGCGAGGGTGCTCAGTTGCAGTCCCTCGTCGACGAACACGTCGTCGAAGTAGACCGCGGCGGCCAGCGGGACGTCGTTGTCCGCCAGCCGCCGGGTGTCGTAGAGCGGTGTCCAGGTCTGTACCTGGGCCAGTTCGGCCATCGCGGCGGCGAACGGGCGCAGCGCCTTGACCTCCTGGAACATCCAGGGGAAGG
>DATMVU010000692.1:0-5821 GCA_035562875.1 Actinoplanes sp.
CTGGGCGACGAAGACCGGGACCCCGGCCAGCCGGCCCGGCGTGGTGGGGACTCCGGCGTCGAACGGCAGGGTGCCGTAGAGGACCGCGACGCCCGCCCACCGCTGCGGGTCGTCGAGCAGCAGACCGCCGGCGAAGGCCGCTCCCCCGCTGAAACCGGCCAGGACGACCGGGCGGCCGTCCGGGGCGGCACTGTCCAGCCAGGTCCGGAACCAGTCGAGGTTCTCCCGCAGTGACTCGGGCACCGGGCGGCCGATGCCGCGGTTCGCGAACCAGGCGAAGCCGCCGCCCTCGGCGATCGGGGCGCGCACCGCGGCGTAGGCGAACTCCGGCGGCAGGTGCCCGGCCAGGCCGAGGATCTCCTGCTCGTGGGATCCGCGACCGTGCAGCAGGACGACGAGCGGGGCCTGCTGGCCGGTGGATCCGGCGGTGGCCACGACGGGGTTGCTCATGATCGAACAGTAGGCCGGAAAGGTTGAAGCGTCAACTTTATTGGCGGATCCCACACCTGATCATGACGCGAAGAACTCTTACTGTTAGGTTAGGCATGCCTTATCAGTAGAGTTTGGAGTTCATGACATGCGTGCATCCCGGTTCCTGGCGGGAATCGTCGCCGCGACCACCGCCCTGGCGCTCGCCGCCTGTGGCACGTCCGAGAGCGAGGAGAAGCCCGCCGCGACGGGCAGCGCCTCCGCCGCCTCGTTCCCGCTCACCGTCGAGCACGCGTTCGGCACCACCACCATCGAGAAGAAGCCCGAGCGTGTCGCCACCGTCAACTGGGCGAACCACGAGGTCCCGCTCGCGCTCGGCATCGTCCCGGTCGGCTACGCCAAGGCCAACTTCGGTGACGAGGACGGCGACGGCCTGCTGCCGTGGGACGCCGCGAAGCTCAAGGAACTGGGCGCGCAGACCCCGGTCCTGTTCGACGAGACCGACGGCATCGACTTCGAAGGTGTCGCGAACACCAAGCCGGACGTCATCCTGGCCGCCTACTCCGGGCTGACCCAGCAGGACTACGACACCCTCACCAAGATCGCACCGGTCGTCGCGTACCCGAAGAAGCCGTGGGCCACCTCGTGGCGCGACAGCATCAAGCTGGAGAGCAAGGCCCTGGGCCTGGCCGCCGAGGGCGACAAGCTGATCACCACGATCGAGGGCCAGATGAAGGCCGAGGCGGCCCGCTACCCGAAGCTGGCCGGCAAGTCGGTGATGTTCCTGACCCACATCGACCCCACCGACCTCAGCAAGGTCAGCTTCTACACCACGCACGACACCCGCGCCCAGTTCTTCACCGACCTCGGCATGAAGCACCCGGCCAGCATCGAGAAGGCCTCCTCCACCACCGAGGAGTTCAGCCTGACCCAGAGCGCCGAGCAGGTCCAGAACCTCAGTGACGTCGACATCATCGTGACCTACGCCGACGAGAAGGGCACCACGCTCGCCACGCTGCAGAAGGACCCGCTGCTCTCGAAGATTCCGGCGATCGCCCGCGGCTCGTTCGTGTCGCTGCCCGGCAGCACCCCGGTGGCCACCGCCGCCAACCCGACCCCGCTCGCCGTCTCCTTCGTGCTGAAGGACTACGTCGACCTGCTCGGCGCCGCAGCCGACAAGATCTGATGACATCAGCCACAGGGCCGGACGTCGCGACACTGCGACGCCCGGCCCGGGTGCGTCTGGGCTGGCTCCTCGTCGTCCTGACCGTGCTCGTCCTCGTGATGCTGGCGTCGGTGGCCTTCGGCTCCCGCATCGTCGGCTGGTCCGACATCGTCGCCGCGTTCGGCGGCACCGACGAGACCCTCAACCAGGCCGCGGTGGTCAAACGCATCCCACGGACCGTGCTCGCCGCCCTGATCGGCGCGGCCCTGGCCCTGTCCGGCACGGTGATGCAGGGTGTCACCCGCAACCCGCTCGCCGATCCCGGCATCCTCGGCGTCAACATGGGCGCCATGCTCGCCATCGCGGTGGGCATGACCACCGTCGGCCTGACCACCGCCACCCAGTACATCTGGGCCGCCATCACCGGCGCCGCGATCTCCGCCCTGTTCGTCTACGGGGTCGGCTCGCTCGGCCGGGGCGGAGCCACCCCGCTCAAGATCGCGCTCGCCGGCGCGGCCACCTCCGCCGCCCTGGCGTCCCTGGTCGTCGCGGTGGTCCTGCCCCGCGGCGACGTCGCCGAGAACTTCCAGTCCTGGCAGGTCGGCGGGGTCGGCGGCGCCTCCTGGGACAGCATCGTCCAGGTGCTGCCGTTCCTGCTCGGCGGCCTGGCCGTCTGCCTGCTCAGCGCCCGCGCCCTGAACTCGCTGGCCCTCGGCGACGAACTCGCCGCCGGCCTCGGTGAGCGAGTCGCCCTGGTCCGCGGCGTGGCCGCGTTCGGCGCCGTCGTGCTGTGTGGCGGCGCCACCGCCATCGCCGGGCCGATCGCCTTCGTCGGCCTGATCGTCCCGCACATGTGCCGGCTGCTCGTCGGCCTCGACCACCGGTGGCTGATGCCGTTCACCGCACTGGTCGGCGCGGCACTGCTGACCGCCGCCGACGTGGTCGGCCGGGTGGTGAACCGACCGGACGAGATCGCGGCCGGCATCATCACCGCCCTGATCGGCGCACCCTTCTTCATCTACATCGTCCGCCGCCAGAAAGTACGTGAGCTGTGACCACCACGACGCTCGAAGCCGTCACCCGGGGGCGGGTCCGGCGCGGCCGTCGCCGCCGGGCCGTGCTCGGCGGCCTCACCGTGGCCGTCGTCGCGATCTTCGCCGTCTCGCTGATGGTCGGGCAGACCTTCTACACCCCGGACGAGGTGTTCCGGGTGATCCTCGGCGAGACCGTGCCCGGCGCCTCGTTCACCGTCGGTGAGCTGCGGCTGCCCCGCGCGGTACTGGCCCTGATCACCGGGCTGTGCTTCGGGATCGGCGGCGTCACCTTCCAGACCATGCTGCGCAACCCACTGGCCAGCCCGGACATCATCGGCATCAGTTCCGCCGCCGGGGCCGCGGCCGCCTTCGCGATCATCGTGCTGAACCTCGGTGAGGCGGGCGTCTCGGCGTTCGCCATCGTCGCCGCGCTCGGCGTCGCCGTGATCATCTACCTGCTGTCGTTCAAGGACGGGGTGGCCGGCACCCGGCTCGTACTGATCGGCATCGGCATCGCCGCCATGCTGAACAGCGCCACCTCCTACGTCCTCGACCAGGCCGGGCAGTGGGACCTGCAGGCCGCCACCCGCTGGCTCAACGGCAGCCTCAACGGCTCCACCTGGGACGAAGTGGTCCCCGTACTGGTGGCGCTGGCGGTGTTCGGGCCGATCCTGCTCGTACAGGCCCGCAACCTGACCATGCTGCAGCTCGGCGACGACACCGCCGCCGCCCTCGGGACCCGGCTGGAACGCACCCGGCTGATCTCGATCGTCGCCGCCGTCGGCCTGATCGCGTTCGCCACCTCGGCCACCGGCCCGATCGCGTTCGTCGCGTTCCTGGCCGGGCCGATCGCCGCCCGGCTGGTCGGCCCCGGCGGCTCGCTGCTGGTGCCGTCCGCGACGGTCGGCGCCCTGCTGGTGCTGCTCGCCGACTTCATCGGCCAGTTCGCCTTCGACACCCGGTTCCCGGTCGGCGTCGTCACCGGCGTGCTCGGCGCCCCGTACCTCATCTTCCTGCTGGTCCGCACCAACCGTGCCGGAGGCTCACTGTGACCACCGAACACTCCCTGGCGGTCGAGAGACTGACCGTCGGCTACCACGACCGGGTAGTGATCGACACGCTCGACCTGCTGCTGCCGCCCGGCAGGATCACCGCGATCGTCGGCGCCAACGCCTGCGGCAAGTCCACCCTGCTGCGCTCGATGTCCCGGCTGCTCGCCCCGAAGACCGGCCACGTCCTGCTGGACGGCCGTGAAGTCCACAAGATGCCGGCCAAGGAGCTGGCCCGCACCCTCGGACTGCTCCCCCAGTCGCCGATCGCCCCCGAGGGCATCACCGTCGCCGACCTGGTCGGCCGGGGCCGCAACCCGCACCAGCGGATCCTGTCCCGGTGGAACAAGGACGACGACCAGGCGGTCGCCGACGCCCTGGACGCCACGCACACCGCTGAACTCGCCGACCGGTCCGTCGACGAACTCTCCGGCGGCCAGCGCCAGCGGGTGTGGATCGCGATGGCCCTGGCCCAGCGGACCGACGTGCTGCTGCTCGACGAACCCACCACGTTCCTCGACGTCAGCCACCAGATCGAGGTCCTCGACCTGCTGACCGACCTGAACCGGGACCGCGGCACCACAGTCGTGATGGTGCTGCACGACCTGAACATGGCGGCCCGCTACGCGGACCACCTGATCGCCCTGGCGAACGGCAACCTGCACGCCGCCGGAGATCCCGCCGCAGTTCTCACCGAGGATTGTGTACGGGCGGTGTTCGGTCTCGACAGCACGGTCATCATCGACCCCGTCTCCGGCAAACCGCTGATGCTCCCGATCGGCCGCCACCACGTCCGGTCAGGGGCCGACGGCCGGTAGCTGAACCCCCAGCCGGGCCGCCTCGTCCCGGATCCACGGCAGCGGGGAATCGAAGAACTTGATGAAGAGGGTCAGCAGAACCATCCGGGCCCGGCTCTCGTCGGCGGCCGCCAGGGCCTGGAAGCGGCGCAGTGCGGCGTCCCGGTCGCGGTCGACGTAGAGGGCCAGGTCGAGCAGCCGTTCCTCGGGAGCCACGGTGCTGGGGACGACCGGGCCGAACAGCTCCTGAGGCGGCTCGCCCCAGTTCTCCGTCTGCCACCCGGACAGCGGCCAGGGCGGCGGGATCCGGCCCGCGGCGATCAGGGCCCGGGACTCGTCGTCGTTGCGGAACTCCAGGGGGATCACCGTCAACGGCACCGGCTCCCCGGTGGACAGCGACCGCGCCGATATCGGCCGGCGACCGGGCCGAGCACCCGGCCCGGTCGCCACCCACACGGTCAGGGGCTGCTCGTAGTCACCCCAGTTGCCGCTGACCAGAACCACGACGTCATCCACGTCGATCAGCCGCCGTTCATTCCGTGGCCAGCACGCAGAAGCTCAGGCCGTCCGGGTCGGACAGGCACGTCCACGGCACCGCGCCCTGCCCCACGTCCAGATCGGTGGCGCCGAGCGCCCGCAGCCGCTCCACCTCGGCTGCCTTGTCGTCGCCGGGACCCGGCAGCAGGTCGAGGTGCACCCTCCCGCCCCGGCCGGGGGCCCGCAGGAACTCCAGGAACGGGCCGCCGTCCGCCCGGAACGAGGCGATGTCGGCGGTCACCCGCCAGGACGCCCAGTCGATCGCCGCACCCCAGAACCGGGCCGACACCACCGGATCCGCACAGTCGGCGACCACCGCGGCGAGCGGCCCGGTGTCCCGGTAGATCTCCCGCGGCTCCAGTACACAGAACTCGTTACCCTCCGGATCAGCGAGAACCGTCCACGGCACATCGTCCTGACCGACGTCGATCAGGGTTGCCCCGAGATCCCGCACCCGATCGATCAGGCCGTCCCGGTGCGCCAGATCAAGATGCACCCCGTTCTTGCCCGCACCCTTGCCCTCGGCCACCGGAACGACGTTGATGCCGAGCCCGTCCGGAGCGGGCCAGACGAAGTCAGACCCCGGTGCTACGTACGTGGTGGCCCGGTGATGTGCGGTCCACCCCAGGGCCTCCGCCCAGAATCGCCCGAGCGCCACCGGATCGACGGCCTTGAAGTTGACCATGACCGGTCGCAGCCCCATGCCGCCGATCCTGCCACACCCCTGCCCACCCGCGGGCTACAAGATCCACCGACCTCGATCATGGAGCGGGCCATCAGCCACATCGACCTTCACCCGCCCCCGGAGAA
>DATMVU010000693.1:0-4422 GCA_035562875.1 Actinoplanes sp.
CAACGACTTCCAGACCACCATCGCCTCGGCCGTCGAGCAGCAGACCGCCACCACCGGCGAGATGAGCCGCAGCATCGCCGAGGTGGCGGCCGGATCGCAGCGCATCGCCACCAACATCAGCGACGTCTCCGCGGCCAGCAACGCCACCGTCGACGGGGTCAACCAGACCCGGGAGGCCAGCACCGAGGTGTCCCGCACCGCCGAGGAACTGCGCAACCTGGTCGGCGCCTTCAAATTCTGACGGGCGGGCTTTCCCAGGTCCTTGCTCAAGATCGGTATGGGCCTGCCGATGGAAGGCCCATGCTCAACCTGCTCCGCCCTCCGGACAACCTGCGGCGGGCCCTGGTGTCGCGCGGTCTCGGGATCGTCTCCACACTGCTGTCCGTGGCCGGGGCGAGCACCGTCCGGGAGCCGTCCCCTCCTCCGCCGGCTCCTCTTCCGGCGCCTTCTTCACCGCCACCTCCGCCGCCACTTCCGGCTTCTTCTGCGCCACCTCCGCCTTCTTCACCGCCACTTCCGCCGCCACTTCCGGCTTCTTCTGCGCCGCCTTTTCTGTCACCTTTTGTACCGCCCCTTTCGTCGCCTCTTCCGGCGCCTCTCCCGCCGTCGGCCGGTCCCGTCGACGAGCATGCGGGCCGGGCTGTCGCCGTGCTGGTGCTGGCGATCCACGGGCCTGTGCCGGACGACCTGCTGCTGGACCGGATCACCGGCCGGGTGAACGCGGCCCTCGACCGGCCGGGCCGGGCCGAACGGCGTGCTGGCGGATTCCTGGTGCTGCTGCCGGACGCGTCCGGCACCGAAGCGGCCCGGGTCCTGAACCGGATCCGGTTCGCCGTCCGGCAGCCGGCCGACATCGGCGGCGGACGGACCGCCCGGTTCGGGACCAGCGCTGGCGTGGCCGTCCGCCCGGCCGGCTCCGACACCGGTCTGGACGTGCTGATCACCGAGGCGGATGCCGCCCTGCAACGGGAGAAGCGTGCCCGAACCGTGGCCTGAGTTCCTCAAACCGGGACCGGCCTCTGCCGATCAGAGGTCCATGCGCAGACTGACCGGTAGGCGGGCCGTGCCGCCGGTCGACGACTCGCTGCGGGCGCGCCGGCGGTCCCTGGAGACCGCCGGAACAGTGTCCCGAACCGTCGGGTTCGTGCTGATCATTCTCTATATGAGCGGGGTGACCGGACTCGGCCCGGCGCAGCTCAGCGGCGACATGCTGATCGTCTCCTGGCTCTCCCTCGGGCTGATCGCCGCGGCGAACCTCCTCGCCGTACCGGCCCGGCGGTGGCCCGGATCCCGCTGGTACCCGCTGCTCAGTGCCCTGCAGGTGCTGTTCGACGTGATCACGATCACCGCCTTCGTGCTGGTCTCGGAACGGGACTTCACCCAGACCACCTGGCCGCTGCTCGCCCTGAGCATCTCCATCGCCGCGATCCGGCACCAGCTCGCCGGGGCACTTACCGCCTTCGCCGTCACCTCGGCGGCCTTCGTGCTGATGCTGCCGGACTCCCCGGACCTGGCGTTCGTGATCGGCACCAACGCGATGACGATGATCCTGGCCGGCACCCAGTCGTCGGCGTTCGCCCGGCAACTCGCCGAACTCAGCGAGACCCGGCGGGCCCTGCAACACCAGGCCACCCACGACGCGCTCACCGGGCTCCCGAACCGGGCCCGGCTGGCCGCCTACGCCGTCGGATACACCGGCCGGGCCCTGACCGTGCTGCTGCTCGACCTGAACGGGTTCAAAGAGGTGAACGACACCTACGGCCACGCTGCCGGAGATGTCCTGCTGCACCGGATCGGGGAGCGGCTGGCGGCGGCACTCGGCGAGGACGGTCTGGTCGGGCGGCTGGGGGGTGACGAGTTCCTGGTCCTGCTGCCTTCCGCCGGCCCGGACCTGTCCTCCGCTCTCCCGGGCGGCGCTCCGGCGTCTTCGGCTGGCTCTGCTTCCTCGGGCGGCTCTGCTTCCTCGGGTGGCGCTTCTGCGTCTTCGGGCGGCTCTGCTCTCTCGGGCGGCCGGGCGGTCGGCTCCGTGATGGAACGGATCCGGGATGCCGTCCGGCAACCGGTCGACATCGGCGGGCACCTGGTCACCGTCGGCGTCAGCATCGGATCGGCGGAACGCCCGGCCGGGGCCGGCACCAGCCTCGACACGCTCACCGCCGAGGCGGACGCGGCGATGTACCGGGACAAGCGCGATCGCCGGGCCGCCTGAAATCGATTCATTGCGATGAATCGGTGCGGCGGGTAGGTTCGTTGACACGTCGGTGACGACGTTGCAGGGGACTGCCCGGGGCGGGTGGAACACGTCGACGAACGCTGTTCACATCCCCCATCGTCAAGAGGCAGGTCATGAAACGAAGACTGGCCACGATCGCCGCCGTCCTCATCACCCTCACCGCCGCCGTGTTCACCGTCGTGAACCCCGCTTGGGCCGCCACCGGCCTGCGGATCAGCGGCCGCAACATCGTCGAGGCCAACGGCTCGACGTTCGTGATGCGCGGCATCAACCACATGCACACCTGGTACGCCGGGCAGACCCAGTCGTTCGCCGACATGAAAGCAGCCGGGGCCAACACCGTCCGGGTCGTGCTCAGCGGCGGCCGCTGGACCGCCAACACCGCCGCCGACGTCACCAACGTGATCAGCCTGTGCAAGGCGAACAAGCTGATCTGCGTACTGGAGAACCACGACACCACCGGGTATGGCGAAGACGGTGCCGCATACACCCTCGACCAGGCGGTCGACTACTGGATCGGGCTCAAGAGTGTGCTCGCCGGCCAGGAGAACTACGTAGTCATCAACATCGGCAACGAGCCCATCGGCAACACCAACCCCGGCCAGTGGACCGCCGCCACCGTCGCCGCCATCCAGAAGATGCGCACCAACGGCTTCGAACACCTGCTGATGGTCGACGCCCCGAACTGGGGTCAGGACTGGCAGTACACCATGCGCGACAACGCACAGACCGTACTGAACGCCGACACCAGAGCCAACACGGTCCTGTCGATCCACATGTACGCGGTCTTCAACACGGCTGCCTCGATCCGCAACTACCTCGACGTCTTCCAGAACAACAACTGGCCCCTGGTGATCGGCGAGTTCGGCTGGCAGTTCGCCTCCGGCGAAGTCGACGACACCACACTGATGGCCGAGGCGCAGGCCCGCGGCATCGGCTACCTCGGCTGGTCGTGGGCCGGCAACACCGACCCGATCCTGGACATGACGAACAACTTCAACGCAGCCTCCCTCACCACGTGGGGCCAGCGGATCGTGAACGGACCCAACGGCCTCAAGGCCACCAGTAAGGAGGCCACCATCTTCGGCGGGGTGCAGCCCAGCTCACCCGGCCCGTCGTCGCCGTCTCCCAGCTCGCCGTCCCCGTCTCCCAGTTCCCCGTCGCCGTCTCCGAGCTCCCCGTCACCGTCCCCGTCGAACCCGCAGACCAGAGCCTGCACCGCGACCTATGCGGTCACCGGAAGCTGGCCCGGCGGTTTCCAAGGCGACGTGAAGGTGACAGCCGGCGGAGCCGCGATCACCGGCTGGACGGTGACCTGGACATATGCCAACGGCCAGACCGTCAGCAACGCCTGGGGAGCCACCGTGACCAGCAGCGGCTCCACGGTGACCGCCCGCAACGCGGGCTGGAACGGAGCACTGGCCGCCGGCGCGTCCACCAACTTCGGCTTCCTCGGCTCCCAGACAGGCGCCAACACGGCCCCATCCGTAACCTGCACCGCGAACTGACCCACCCGGGCCCCGCCGTCACAGAAGTGCATGCACGGTCCGGGCCCCACTGCCGGCCACCTGGCGAGTCCGAGTCGTCGCCGAACCCGAACCCGCCACGCCGCCCCTGATCACCGGTGGTGTGGCGGGTTCGGGTTCGCGTTGCGCCTGTTCTCGCCATGTCGTCTCTGTTCATCGGTGGTGTGGCGGGTTCGGGTTCATGTTGCGCCTGTTCTCGCCACGTCGTCCCTGTTCGCCGGTGGTGTGGCGAGTTCGGGCGCGGGTCAAGCCCACGCTGATCGTGTGCTCCCGCAGACGTTCCATGTCGCCGAGCCGCTGCGATTCGTGGCCCGTGCCGTCGCGTCGGCGTGCCAGCCCTGGCTAACGCACACGATGACGGATCGTGTGCCCCGGCAGGGCTGGTAAGACGTTTGCTCTGGGAGCGCTCCCATGTAACGATGTGCTGAGACGTCTCCTGCCCCGGGGCGTCATCCCCAAGTCCCTGTTGATTCTGTTCGTGTTGACGAGCGTGATTCGTGTTGACCCAGGTAAGTGTGGAGTCGTTGGGTCATGTTGACTTGCGTTCATATTTACCCGGGTTTGTATTGATACTGGCTGGCACAGACCCGGGTTTGTTGGCGAGCTTTCTGGCTCGTGTTGATTTCGGTTCGTGTTGATTCAGGGTTGAGGTCGGCGTCATGG
>DATMVU010000694.1:0-5085 GCA_035562875.1 Actinoplanes sp.
TGCGCCGACCGGTAGGCCTCCAGATCGGCGTCGGCCAGGTCGATCGGGGCGGTGTGGTCGGCGCCGATGAACGCGGCGGACCGGGCCCAGGAGTCGGCCACCACCGAGCGCATCCGGTCCGGCGGCAGCTCACCGGCCAGGAACCGCTCGTGGGCACGGCCGACCTGCCGGATCCGCTCGGCGGGGTCGTCTCCGGGGGTCAGGGCAAGCCACGGGTTCACCGGCAGCACCTCCAGGTGCCATCGTGACCCGCGTCACGTCAAGTGACAACACTATCTAAGCTCCGGGCCGTGCAGCCCTGGCCCAGCAGTGAAGAAGAAGCCCTCGCCGTGCAGGACACGCTCCGCGCCCGGGTGATCGACGAGCCGGGCCCGGCGGCGCCCACCACCGTCGCCGGTCTGGACGTCGCCTACGCCGCTGACGATTCGCGGCTGGCCGCCGCGGTGGTGGTGCTCAACCTCGCCGACCTCTCGATCGCCGACACCGCCGTGGTCAAGGGCCGGCCGGCTTTCCCGTACGTCCCCGGCCTGTTCGCCTTCCGCGAGGTGCCGGCGCTGATGGACGCCCTGGAGAAGCTGTCGGTACGCCCCGACGTGCTGATCTGTGATGGACACGGGCTGGCCCACCCACGCCGGTTCGGACTGGCCGCGCACCTGGGTGTGCTCACCGATCTACCGTCGTTCGGCGTCGGGAAGACCCGGCTGGTGGGAGACTGGGAACCGGTCGGTGAGCAGCGGGGAGCACGATCGCCGTTGATCGACTCGGGGGAGACGGTCGGCGCGGTCCTGCGTACCCGATCGGGGGTGAAGCCGGTCTTCGTCTCCGCCGGCCATCGGATCGGGCTGGACCGGGCATGCGACCTGACGTTGCGGCTGACACCACACTTCCGGCTGCCCGAGACCACCCGGATCGCTGACCGTGCCTGCCGGGATTCGTTGAGTTAACCGCCTGGCCGCGCGGTTAAAACCTTGGGTGCCGAGGTGCTCCGCTACCCTCGGGCGCAAGGGGACTTCGCTGAGGGGTGAGCAGTGCTTGATCTTTCGCAGATCATCAAGGCGTACGACGTACGGGGTACCGTCCCGGACCAGTTCAACGAGACGGTGGCCCGCGCCATCGGCACGGCGTTCGTCGAGATGTTGCGGGAGTCCGGTGTCGAGCCGGACCAGATCGTGATCGGTCACGACATGCGCGAGTCCGGTCCCGGACTGGTCGCCGCGTTCGCCCGGGGTGTCAACGCGGCCGGCACCGGCGTGATCAATATCGGTCTCGCCTCCACCGATCAGCTCTACTACGCCTCCGGCATCCTGAACCTGCCCGGCGCGATGTTCACCGCCAGCCACAACCCGGCGGCGTACAACGGGATCAAGCTCTGCCGCGGCGGCGCCCGCCCGGTCGGTCAGGACAGCGGCCTCGCCATCGTCCGGCAGCGTGCCCAGCAGTTGCTCGCCGACCTGAACGCGGAGGCCGACGGCCCGGAGCGGGTGGAGCAGCGGGACCTGCTCGCCGACTACGCGGCCCATCTGCGCTCGCTCGTCGACCTGTCCGGCATCCGCCCGCTCAAGGTGATCGTGGACGCCGGCAACGGCATGGGCGGCCACACGGTGCCCGCCGTACTCGGCGACCAGGTGCTGCCGGCCCTGCCGCTGACCATCGAGCCGCTCTACTTCGAGCTGGACGGCTCGTTCCCCAACCACGAGGCCAACCCGCTCGACCCGAAGAACCTGGTCGACCTGCAGAAGGCGGTCCGCGAGCAGGGCGCCGACATCGGTCTCGCCTTCGACGGCGACGCCGACCGCTGCTTCGTGATCGACGAGAAGGGCGACCCGGTGTCGCCGTCCGCGATCACCGCGCTGGTCGCCGTCCGGGAGCTGGCCAAGTTCCCGGGCAGCACGATCATCCACAACGTGATCACCTCGGCCGCGGTGCCGGAGATCATCACCGAGAACGGCGGCAAGCCGGTCCGCAGCCGGGTCGGCCACTCGTTCATCAAGGCCGACATGGCCGCCACCAACGCGGTCTTCGGCGGCGAGCACTCGGCGCACTACTACTTCCGCGACTTCTGGTTCGCCGACACCGGCATGCTCGCCGCGATGCACGTGCTCGCCGCGCTCGGCGGCCAGCCGCTGCCGCTCTCCGAGTTCGCCGCGGAGTACGAGCGCTACGCCGCCTCCGGTGAGATCAATTCCACCGTGGCCGACGCCACTGCGAAGATCGCCGAGGTGAAGGCCGCGTTCCCGGACGCCGCTGTGGACGACCTCGACGGCCTGACCTTCCAGGTCGGCGGGGGCGCGTGGTTCAACCTGCGGGCGTCCAACACGGAACCGCTGCTGCGGCTCAACGTGGAGGCCCTGGACGCCGACCGGATGGCGAAACTGCGTGACGAGGTGCTGGCGATCGTTCGTGGATAGGATCGCCACGACCCAAGTTCGTTGCGGCGATTAGGAGTACGTCGGTGGCGCTCGATCAGCAGTTGCTGGAGATCCTGGCCTGCCCGGATACGCATCACGCGCCCCTGGAGTACGACGCAGGCGCGCAGACCTTGACGTGCACCGAGTGCGGTCGGGTCTTCGAGGTCCGGGACGACATCCCGATTCTGCTCCTGGACGAGGCACGGCAGCCGACCCAGGACGAGGAGAAGGACTGATGGCCGGTCCACTGAGCGGATCCTCCGGGGTCAACGGGCACCGCGTCGCGGACGAGTCGCTGCTCAACGACGAGAAGTCGATGCTCGGCAACGACCCGGGTGGCATGCTCCGGGCCACCGCCTCGGCCGGTGCCCAGGTGCGCGAGTCGGCGGCCCTGGCCGGTGAGGTCGACCTGACCATGCTCGCCGACGAGGGCCGGCCGCGCGCCGTCGTCGTCGCCGGCATCGGCACCGCCGGTCTGACCGGCAGCATCCTGTCCACTGTCGCCGGCCCCCGCTGCCCGGTGCCGATCATCGGCCACCGCAGTGCCGGAGTGCCCGGCTGGGTCGGCGCCGCCGACGTGGTGATCGCGGTCTCCGCGTCCGGCCGCAGCCCGGAGGCGCTCGCCGCCGCCGAGGCCGCCCACCGCCGGGGCGCCCGCCTGGTCGCCATCGGCAACCCCGGTTCCGAGCTGGAGGCGCTCGCCGAGCGGGCCCGCGCGCCGTTCATCGGGGTGCCGCGCCGGGCTCCGGCCCGGGCCACCCTGTGGGGCCTGACCATCCCGGTGCTCTTCGCCGGCCGGGCGCTGGGGATCGCGAAGTTCGCCGAGGCGGACGTCGCGGAGACCGCGACCCGGCTGGACGCCGACGCCGAGCGCTGCCGTCCCGGTGCCGACTCCTTCGTGAACCCGGCCAAGGCGCTGGCCCTCGGGCTGGCCGGCTCGGTGCCGATCGTCTGGGGCTCGTCGCCGCTGGCCACCGTCGCGGCCCGGCGGTTCGGCGACACGCTCGCCGCCAACGCCCGCTACCCGGTGATGGCCGGCGCGCTCGGCGAGGCCGGCCGCGGGCGGGTGGGCCTGCTCGACGGTGTCTTCGGCGGCCTGGCCGAGACCAACCGGGACATCTTCGCCGACCCGGAGGACGACGACCGGGAGCTGACCCGGCTGCGGCTGGTGGTCTTCCGCGACGGCGGCCTGAACCCGGAGGACGACGCGGACGAGCCGGTGGCCGTCGAGGAACGGCGGGCCGACGCCATCCAGACCCTCGCCGACCGGCGTGGCGTGCGCTGCGACGTGCTGACCGCCGAGGGCGGCTCGACACTGGAGCGGCTGGCCTCGCTGGTGGCGGTGCCCGACTACGCGTCGCTCTACCTGGCACTGGCACACGGCCTCGACCCGATGGCGGTCCCGGCGATCAGTGAGATGAAGGAGCTCTCCAACCTCCTCCCGGAGAGCCTCCAGTGAGCGCTGAGGGAGGCACCAAGGCGATCGTGGCCGCGCTCTCGGCCAACATCGGTATCGCGGTCACCAAGTTCGGTGCCTTCCTCCTCACCGGCTCGTCGTCGATGCTGGCCGAGTCGATCCACTCGGTCGCCGACTCGGGCAACCAGCTCCTGCTGCTGATCGGCGGCAAGCGGGCGAAACGGGCCGCCACCCCGGAGCACCCGTTCGGCTACGGCCGGGAGCGGTACGTCTACGCGTTCATCGTGTCGATCGTGCTCTTCACCGTCGGCGGCCTGTTCGCGCTCTACGAGGGCTACCACAAGTTCCACGAGTCGCTGGAGGACGAGCACGGCGGCGCCATCACGTCCTGGCACTGGGTGCCGGTGGTGGTGCTGGTCGTCGCGATCTGCCTGGAGTCGTACTCGTTCTACACCGCCATCACCGAGTCCAACCACACCCGTGGCGACACCTCGTGGGTGGACTTCGTGCGCCGGGCCAAGGCTCCGGAGCTGCCGGTGGTGCTGCTGGAGGACTTCGGGGCCCTGATCGGCCTGGTCCTGGCGCTCTTCGGGGTCGGCATGACGCTCGGCACCGGGGACGGCCGCTGGGACGCGGTCGGCACCGGAGCGATCGGCGTCCTGCTGGTCGGAATCGCGGTCACCCTCGCCATCGAGACGAAGAGCCTGCTCCTCGGCGAGGCGGCGAACCCGGAGGCGGTCCGCCGGATCGAGCAGGCGGTGCTCGCCGGAGACGGGGTGGAGCGGATCATCCACATGAAGACCATGCACCTCGGGCCGGAGGAACTCCTGGTCGCCGTCAAGATCGCGGTGCCGCGCTCGGAGACTGCCGACGAGGTGGCCCGGCACATCGACCAGACCGAGGCCCGGATCCGTGAGGCGGTACCGATCGCCCGGGTGATCTACATCGAGCCGGACATCTACCGGGTTGAATCCGGAAAGGACACACCATTGGTGGCCGAGCCCAATCAGGCCTGACGGCCTGCTAATTTGCCGATCATGACCGTGTTTCCGCTGACCGGAGTCATCCGGCCGTACGCCTGGGGTTCCCGGACCGCGATCGCCGAGTTGCAGGGCCGCCCCAGCCCCACCGACGGGCCGGAGGCCGAGCTGTGGCTCGGCGCGCACCCCGGCGACCCGTCCACCGTGCCGGGTCCGGACGGGCCGGTCGAACTGACCCGGCTGATCGCCGAGGACCCGGACGGGCAACTCGGAGCCGGCG
>DATMVU010000695.1:0-7534 GCA_035562875.1 Actinoplanes sp.
GACGCTCCAGGTCTACCGGCGGGGGTCGGAGATCGCTGCAGACAAGGGCATCATCATCGCCGACACCAAGATCGAGCTGGGGCGGTCCGCGGACGGCACGCTCAAGCTGGGCGACGAGGTGCTCACCCCGGACTCGTCACGGTTCTGGGGGGCCGACGAGTGGAAGCCGGGCAGCGTCCCGCGCTATCTGGACAAGCAGTTCCTGCGGGACTGGTCGGGGCAGCTCACCGACTGGGACCGGACCGCGCCCGGACCGGAGATCCCGGACGAGGTCGTCGAGGCGACCCGGAACCGGTATGTCGAGGTCTACGAACGGCTCACCGGCGAGCGCTGGCGCTGATGCCATGAGCATGACCAGCCACAAGGCGAGGCAAGCGGCGCCGACATGGACCGAAGCGGGCAGCAGTGACGGCGGCTAGACCGCTGGGCTGGTAGCCGCGGCGGGGGACGGCGCCACCGCGGGGGCCGCTGTGCTGGAGGCGACGGGGGCGGAAGCCGACTGCTTCCTCTTGTGGAGCAGATGGCTTCCGTAACCGCCGACCAGCACGCCTCCGATCAGGCCGGGCCAGCCACCGAAGATCACCAGGACCGGGGCGATCGTCCACAATGCGACCGCGACGATCGCCCAACGCGGTGCCGGACTGTTGAAGAGGCGCATGGCCAGCGCGTACCCCGAACCGTACGACTGAAAACAGCCCGGCAGGGATCTGCCGGGCTGTTTTTGTAAAAGTTCAGGCCCAGAGCACCGTGGTCTCCGGCGACAGCCGGGGCAGACGGTCCCGCCACGGGGTTTCGCCGGGGTGGCCCAGGTTGACGACGGCCAGCGACGTGAAGCGGCCGTCGGCGAAGAACTCGGCGTCCACCGCGGCCTTGTCGAAACCGGTCATCGGGCCGGCCACCAGGCCGATCGAGCGGGCCGCCAGGATGAAGTAGCCCATCTGCAGCGCGGCGCTGAACGTGCCGTTGGTGAGACGCAGCGGCTCGTTCGCCTCGTAGAAGTCCTTCAAGCCGGGGTTGTACGGGAAGACCTCGGGCGCGAACTCGTGGAACGACGTGTCCAGGGCGAGGACGGCGACGACGGGGGCGCTCTCCGACTTGGCGCGGTTGCCTTCGGCCAGATGTGGGATGAGGCGCTTCTTGCCTTCCGCGGTGCGGACGTAGAGGACTCGCAGCGGCTGGGTGTTCGCTGCGGTCGGCGGCCACTTCGCCAAGTTCCAGATCTCGGCGAGTTCCTCGTCGGTGACCGGGGTGGGGGCGAACGAGGAGGCGGTGCGTGCCTCGGTGAACAGCAGCGCCCGGCTGGCGGCGTCCAACGGGGGACGAGTCACGTCCGCTTCAGAAAGAGTATCCACTTCTAAAAAACTAGTGACCGGCAAGCCGAAACCGCCAAGCCGAAGGCGGTGAGGTCGATCACCACTAAGGAAGCAGCCGGAGGAGAGGCGGCCAAGGGGAAGTGGCCGGAACAAGGCAGCCTGCACAAAGACCGGAACAAGGCAGCCTGCACAGCGAGAAACTACGAGGCCAGGTGATCCTCGGCCCACACGGCGATCTGATCCAGTGCGGGCATCAGCGCCCGCCCGGCCGGCGCCAGCGCATAGGAGACCGAGACCGGCGGCCCCACCTCAACGGTACGAATGATCAGCTCGGCGGCCACCAGGGACGACAGCCGGTTCGACAGGACCGAGTCGCTGATCCCGTCGATGGCCCGGGACAACTCCCGGAAGCCGCTGGGCCCGTGGTGCAGCTTGCCGAGGATCGCCGCGTTCCACCGGCGGCCGAGGAACTCGAAGGCCTTGGACAGTGCCGCGTCACGCCGGGCGCACGGAATGCTGTCCAGAGCGGTCATGTCAGCGAATCTACCCGGACCTGGTCGATGATCGGCTGACAGGCGGTGCAGCGCAGATGCTGCCCGCAGGAGGTGCACCAGTCGCTGGTGCGTCGCAGCCACCAACCCAGGCCGACGCCGGCAAGGAGACTCAGCATGCCGATGACGGCCGAGACGGTGACCGCCCCGGTCACAGTCGAGGGCTCCGGCGCATCAACTTGACGGCTCGTTCGTCGAGGGCGTCACTGTCGGCCCGTGACGTCACATAGGGTGCGGTGAACGTGTCGACACCCGTACCCGAGTGTTGTTCCGGCCGGTAGGTGACTGTCACCGCGCGCGGTGAGGCGGCTTCGATGATTCCGGCACGCCAGCCGTCCCGGTAGACCCACACGGGGTCGGCCGGCCGGTAGCTCTCCGCCGGAGCGACTTCGGCCGGATCGCGGTACGGCGGAGTCACTGTCGGCGTCGACACCATCAGGTCAGGCATGGACATGCCTCCAAGGTCTTGAGGACTTTGGCATAACGATCTATGGGCGACGAGCACAACCCGCTGAGCAGCCGAAGATTTCGGCACGCTCTGTTAGCGGTTGGTACGTGTCTGTCAGCTATCATGCTCGTCATCAAGTGCGTTCGCAAGGCCGGATGCACGTGCATCCGCAACGGGCGTCCCGAAAGTGCGGCTGGGAGCGACTTAAACGGAAGCGGTGGAGGGTGGGAGCGGACACAATCGGAAGTCCTGCACGTCCGATTCGGACGAGGGACACCGCTGGTTTCCCAGTTGACGATCTCCGCCTTAGGATGCGTAAGGCTGCGGCAAGCAGTCACAGAGCGGCGACAAGGAGTCAGGTGAGCGCGGGTTCGCAGGAGGAGACGCCGAGCGGCGGCCCTACCGTGCTGCGCATCCTGCTCGGCTCCCAGCTTCGGAAGCTGCGGGAGTCGAAAGGGATCACTCGGGAGGCGGCCGGTTACGAGATCCGCGCCTCCGGTTCCAAGATCAGCCGGATGGAGCTGGGCCGGGTCAGCTTCAAGGAGCGCGACGTCACCGACCTCCTCACGCTGTACGGGGTGAGTGACTCCGCCGAGCGGGACGCCCTGATCGGCCTCGCCCGCCAGGCGAACAACCCGGGCTGGTGGCAGCACTTCGGCGACGTCCTGCCGACCTGGTTCCAGGCCTACCTGGGCCTGGAGGCGGCCTCCTCGCTGATCCGCACCTACGAGATCCAGTTCGTTCCCGGCCTGCTCCAGACTCCGGACTACGCGCGCGCGGTCATCATGCTCGGCCACGCCGGCGCCAGCTCCGACGAGATCACCCGCCGGGTCGACGTGCGCCTGCAGCGTCAGCAGATCCTCACCCGCCCGGGCGGCCCACAGCTCTGGGCCGTCATCGACGAGGCGGTGCTGCGCCGCCCGATCGGTGGTGTCGAGGTGATGCGGGCCCAGATCGAGGCGCTCATCGAGGCGTCCAAGCTGCCCAGCGTGCGCCTGCAGATCATCCCGTTCCAGGCGGGCGGGCACGCGGCCGCCGGCGGCCCGTTCGCGATCCTGCGCTTCCCCGAGCCGGAGCTTCCCGACGTCGTCTACGTCGAGCAGCTCACCAGCGCGATCTACCTGGACAAGCGCGAGGACGTCGACCATTACGCGATGGCGATGGAGCGCGTCTGCATCGACGCCGAGGCGCCGAACGACACTCCGGCGATCCTCGGCAAACTGCTCAACGAGATCGGCCGCCCGGCCTGACACCGGCGGGCAGGCCGTGGGTTCTGGTCTGCCGGTCCGGTCCGGCGAGCGCGATTTTTCAACCCCGACTGCTTGGGTACGGGGGACAAGCGCGCGAGTGGCCGGCAGTAGCGCTGTCGTGCGCTGTGGTGATGAGAGGTCTCGAGGCCGGACCCGCCGTGCGACAGGCCGGGTGTTCCGTGCGGGACCATTGAGTTCATCCGGATGACCGGCTCGAGATCAGCGCGAGCGGGTGCACGGTGAGGTTCGATGGGTGGTCCGGCCGCGAGGTCGGGTCGTCCCGGCTTCGTATGTCACGGGGCTTGTTCCCCGTACACCCGAAATCGGGTTGGCCGTGCGGGAAAGCCCACGGCCGGACCGGTTGGTGCCTGAAGGTCAGGCGATGAGGTTGTCGAAGTCTCCGTCACGGACGCCACCGAGGAACGCCTCGATCTCAGCCCGGTTGTAGATCAGTGCCGCACCCTCGGGATCCCGGGAGTTGCGCACGGCGACGTCGCCGCTGGGCAGGACGGCGCACTCGACGCAGTTGCCGCTCGGGTTGCTCCGGCGGCTCTTCTGCCAGGTCACTCCCTGCAGTTCGCCGGCAGGCATGCCGTTGACCACGTAGGCCATTCCAAGCTCCCTAGATTTGCCCCGGATCGCCCATCGGTCCGGGATTGGTGGTGATCTCCGCGTGCCTAATCGGGCGGGGATGCAAATGCACGTGCATCTGGCCTTGCGTAGTCACGGGATTCTGAGCATGATAACGCACGTACTACTCACTTTGGGGGTCACTGAGGGTGACATCTTTAGGTGATGGGTCGGTCGCGGAGCGACAGTCTGCGGCCTCGGCGCGAGGTCCCCTGGCGGGGGCGTCCTTAGCGAGAGGTGACGAGTGTGTCGGTTCCGAATTTCGGCCCCGAGCGACCCGAAACGGGTGGACCCGGCGCGGTCGATAGTCCGCGCTGGGGAAACTCGCTTGTCTATCGAGATGAACCCGACGAGGTGTTCGCCGCTTCCACCAGGGCGACCACGGTAAGCCACCGATTCGGCGGGGTCAGGTATGCGTTGAGCCGGCCCGGCGGGACGACCGCCCGGAAGCCGCCTGCCGAGGAGGATGAGTCCGACGCGCGTGACTGAGCTCGTTCGTTGCCACCGCCCGCGACGACGTGCCCCACAGCCCCAGTCCCGAGGCCCGTTCCTGCGCGACAGCCGTCTGCGGCAGAGCGGCCCGGCTTGGCCGGTGTACGAATTCGACGAAGCCGACTACTGCTACGGCGTCGGCCCCATCCGCTTCCGCCTCGAGCGTGTCAACTGGGCCCAGCCCATCCCGCACGAGGGGGACACCTGGTTCGGGGTCCGCGGTGTGGTCATCGACGCGGCCGGCCGCGTCGGCGCCGTCCGGGAGATGCTGGTCCGCGCGTCCCGCATCCCGGCCCCGCTCGCCGTCCGCCGCCCCCGAATGCGTGACCTGCGGCGCACAAGCGTCTGAAACTCCGGGTGGGCGGCGCGGTTCCCCGTGCTGGGCCGCCCACCCGGCCCCCACCCCAGGTCACGCCTGACCGCGCGGCGTGTGGCAAGTCGCAGCGCATCGCCGACCCGAAGTCACCACGCCGGATGTGAGCGTCGGGCGTGTGGTGGGTTGCGGCGCGATTCACGCCTGAAGTCATCACACGCCGGATGTGGGGCCGGCCGGCGAACCGGTCAGGGCTTACGGGCTAGTCCGGCCCAGTAGTACGCCGCCTCGGGGTTCTCGACCTCGGTGTCGGGGCGCCATGCCGACACCGGCGACAGGCCGGGGTCGAGCATCTCCCAGTCGCCGAAGAAGCGGGCGACCGCCTCCCGGCTGCGGGCCACCAGGGTCATGCCGGCTCCGGTGGCGGCGGCGACCGCGGCGTCCACCTCGGCGGGGTTGAAGTCCGCCGTCGGGTGGGTGATGGCCAGGCAACTGCCGGATGGCAGGGCGTCCCGCAACTCGTCGACCAGCGCCCACGGGTCGTCGGTGTCGGCGATCAGCATCAGGATGGCGATCAGGCTGAGCCCGACCGGCTGGGTCAGGTCGAGGGTGTCGCGCAGGACCGGGTTGGCCAGGATGCCGCGCGGGTCGCGCAGGTCGGCGGAGATGTATTCACTCCGGCCGGCCGGGTTGCTGACCATCAGGGCGCGGGCGTGCACCAGCACGATCGGGTCGTTGTCCACATAGACCACTCGGGTGGACGGCTCGTGCAACTGGGCGATCTCGTGCAGGTTGGGCCGGGTGGGGATGCCGGTGCCGATGTCGAGGAACTGCCGGACGCCCTCTTTGAGGACCAGGTCACGGGCGATCCGGTGGACGAACCGGCGGTTCTCCCCGGCCATGTAGCGCATCCCGGGGATGGCCTCGATCATCGCCGCGCCGACGGCCCGGTCGACGGCGAAGTTGTCCTTGCCGCCGAGCCAGTAGTCGTAGATGCGGGCCGAATGCGGCACATTGATGTTGACGCCGGGTGGAGCGACCTCAGTGGATTCGGAGCTACTCTCTGCCACGACAGTCTCCTTCATGCTCGACCCCATCGCCGATGACCGGATCAGGTTAGCCGGAACTATCGACCGGTTTCACCCCCCGAAGCGTGAGTCCAGCCGGATGGGCTGTCAGGCTGCCGAGGCGTACCCCCGGGTGGCGGCTGAGACGACTCGGTCACGTCCGGCGTGCTTGGCGGCGTACAGGTGACTGTCTGCTATGGACAGTAGGCTGGATTGGGTGGCGCCGGGGACGTCGGAGCGGGCGGCCACCCCGATGCTCACGGTGACCGGCAGGCCGCGGGTGACCTCCCGCCACTCATGATCACGCACGGTGCGGCGGATGCCGTCGAGCAGGGCGGCGGCCCGGCCGGGTGCGGTGCCGGGGAGTACCAGCAGGAACTCCTCCCCACCCATCCGGGCGGCGAAACCCTCCGGGCAGCCGGCGGCCACCCCTTCGGTGAGGATGCTGGCGACCCGGATCAGGACCTGGTCGCCGACGTTGTGCGACAGCCGGTCGTTGATCTGCTTGAAGTGGTCCAGGTCGACCAGGGCGATGGTCAGCACGGGGTCGGACTCGATCAGGCCGGGCAGGCTCTCATCGACGAAGCGCCTGTTGTGCAGGCCGGTCAGCGGGTCGCGGCGGGCCTGTTCGCGGAAACGCTCGGCCTCCTGCCGGGCTTCGACCGTCTCGAACATCGCCTGCCGGGTCCGGGTCCGTGCCTCCCGCTGCAGGGAGTGCAGATTCTGGTACGCCGTGAAGAAGGTCTTGTGCATGGCGAAGGCTTCGGCGAACTCGCCCCGGGCTGCGTGCAGGTCGGCTTGCTCCTGGTGCAGACGGACCAGCATGTCCATCAGGTGGCGGTCGACGCACAGGTCCCGGCACTCGTCGAGGTTGCGCTGGGCGAGGTCGTAGGCGCCGCGGCCGCGCTGGGCTTCGGCGAGCGTGAGGAGGTAACCGGCCAGGGCGTCGGCGCGGTCGTGCTGGCCTTCGCTGTGCCGTTCGATGCAGAGCTGCATGGTGGCCTCGGCTTCGGCGTAGCTGCCGTTGCCGACCTGGATGGAGCCGATGGTGTCGAGGTAGTCCGGTTCGAGCAGCACGTTCCACTCGGCGGCCAGCCGCTGGAGCCGGTCGGCGACCTGTTCGGCCCGCTCGGTCTCGCCCGAGTCGAACTCGGCGAAGGCCTGATTGTTGAGCATGCAGAGCAGGGCCAGCGAACCGGACTGCACTGCCAGTTCTTCGGCCTGGGCGTACCGCACCCGGGCCGCGTCCATCGAGCCGGCCGCCCAGAAGGCGTCGGCGAGTTTGGTGCGGTGCCAGATGTGCATGTGATCGGTCGCGTCGTCGTCGAGCAGTTCGACCGAGAGCAGCGCGTGCTCCAGGCCCTGCTCGGCGTCGCCGAGGTGCTGGTGGATGTATGACCAGAGGACGTGCATCCGGGCCAGGAGGACCCGGGCGTCGTTGGCGACGGCCCACTCGTGGACCTGCCAGAT
>DATMVU010000696.1:0-5654 GCA_035562875.1 Actinoplanes sp.
CGACGAGCCAGCCGGCCGCCGCGGTGGTCATGAACAGGCCTACCTTGGCCTGGAACACCGGGACGCCGACCTGGCGCGCGGACTGCTGGGCGCCACCGAGAGCGAAGATCCAGTTCCCGACCCGGGTACGCATCAGCACCCAGGTGGCGATCGCGGTGACCAGGATCCACCAGAAGACCGAGGCGTAGACCGAGCCGTTGTCGCCCCAGGTGAAGGCCGAACCGAACAGGGCCCGCGGCTGGTCGTAGTAGGGCACCTTGGCCATGCCCTGGATGGCGACCTGGCCGATCAGTGCCTTGGTGCCGGCCAGGTCGACGCCCTGCAGGACGAAGAAGGTGCCGAGGGTGACGATGAAGCTGGGCAGTCCGGTCTTCATCACCAGGATGCCGTTGACGGCGCCGATCGCCAGCGCGGCCACCAGCGAGACCAGGATGGCCACCCAGATGTTCAGGCCGTACTCGGTGCAGAGGACACCGACGAGCAGGCCGGTGAAGCCGGTCATCGCGCCGGCCGAGAGGTCGAACTCGCCGCCGATCATCAGCAGGGCCACGGCGACGGCCATGATGCCGATCGTCGAGGAGCCCAGGAGCCAGGTGCTGGATCCGCCGGGGGTTGCGAAGGCGTCGGTGGTCAGGGCGAACCACAGGAAGATGACGATGGCGGCGACCATCGCACCGCTTTCGGGTCTTTTCAGGACCTTGCTGATCGTCGACGAGCCGCTGATGCGCTCGTCGGCCGCCGTTGCTGTCGACATGAGCCGAACTACTCCTCAGTCAATGAGTCAGGGGGGTGAGGGGTGTGGGGCCGGGTGCGGTGGCGACCGCACCCGGCCCGGAGATCAGCGCGTGCCCTTGGCGGCGAACTCGGCGACCTGCGCCGCGTTCTCCTTGGTGACGAAGGCGGGGCCGGAGTTGATCGGCTGGCCGCCACCGACGTCGTTGCCGTTGATCGACTTCAGGTAGAGCGTGGTGACACCGAGGAAGCCCTGCACGTACGGCTGCTGGTCGACAGCGAACGCGATCTTGCCGCTCTCGATGTTGGAGACGACGTCCTCGGACAGGTCGAAGGTGGCGACCTTGGCCTTGCTGCCGGACTCGGTGACGGCGTTCACGGCGTCGACGGCGTACTGCCCGCCGAGGGCCAGCACGGTGTCGATGGCCGGGTCGGCCTGCAGCTTGGAGGTGACCGACGCCTGGACGGCCGCGTCGTCGGTACCGTCCACCTGGAGGTTCTCCATCGCGCCGAAGGCCTTCGCGGCCGCCGCGCAGCGCTCCTCGAGGCCCACGTTGCCGGCCTCCTGGATCACGCAGATCGCCTTCTTGCCGCCCTCGGTCTTGAGCCGGGCACCGACCGCCTCACCGGCGACGGCCTCGCTCTGACCGATGTGGGTGATCGCCCCGAAATCCTTGAACCTGTCCAGGCCGGAGTTGATGGTGACGACCGGGATGCCCGCGGCGACGGCCTTCTTGACGCTCTCCTCGAGACCGTCCGGGTTCGCCATCGAGACCACGATGCCGTTCACCTTGCTGGCCACCGCGGCGTCGATGAGCTGGGACTGCTTGGCCGGGTCCGGGTCGTTGTTGTACTGGACCGTCGCGCCGTAGTCCGAACCCGCCTTCTCCGCACCGGACTTGACCCGGTCCCAGAAGGCGTCGCCGGGACCCGAGTGGGTGATCACGGCGTAGGTCAGGCCGCTGCTCTTGGTGCCGCCCTCGGTGGTGGTGGCCTTGTCCTCCTCCTTACCGGTGCCGCTGCACGCGGCCAGGACCGAGCCGACGAGGACCGCCGCGCCGATGGTGCCGAGGAAACGGTTCTTCTTCATATGTGCGTTCCTTTTCGTCAGAGAGAACATCATCGAATTCTCCATAGGAGGTGGAACTATGCGAGGGCGTCCTCCACGAACGCCAGGCAGCGCCGGACGTCGGCGATCGGCCCCTCGCCGGCCGGTTCACCGTTCCGGAGCATCAGGTCCTGTTCCAGTACGTACCAGCCCTGATAACCGGCGTTCTCCAGCGAATTGATCATGGCACGGACATCGACTGAGCCCTCGCCGAGGACCGTCCACATACCATCGGCCACCGCGTCCGAGAAGGAGATCTCACCGGCCACCACCCGGGCCGCCTTGGCCGCGTCGACGTCCTTGAGGTGCACGTGCTTGACCCGGGACGGGTTGGCGAGGGTGATCGCGACCGGGTCGGCCCCGGCGGCCACCAGGTGACCGGTGTCGACGCAGAGGCCGATGTGCGAGCCGTCCAGGACCCGCTGCACGTCACCGGCACCCTCCACCATCGTGCCCATGTGCGGGTGGACGACGGCGAGCAGGCCACGCGCGGCCACGTGATCGGCGATCCGGTCGAGGTTGCCGAGCAGGGTCTTCCACTGCCCCTCGTCGAGGGCGGGACGGATGTCGTACCCGTCCAGGCCGGTGATCGCGGCCAGCACCACCACACCCGCACCGGCGGCGATGCAGGCGTCGGCGAAGGCGTCCACCTCGGCGATCGGGTCGTGCTCCGGGTCGTGCAGGACGACGGGCAGGAAACCCCCGACACCCTTGAGGCCGTACGACCGGAGCACCGCCGCCTTCTCCTCGGGCGAGTCCGGCAGGAACCCGTCCGGGCCGAACTCGGTGGCCGTCAGGCCCAGGCTCCGCATGTCCGCGAGTACACGCTCGGCGGGCATCTGGTAGCCCCAGTTCGGCACCTCGCACACGCCCCAGGAGATGGGTGCCCCGGCGATCCGCTCTGCGACCATCGTCGTCCTTCCGCTGAATACTTTGTCGTGACAAACTCGTTTCGGTGAGATGAACTGTGCTCGCCGTCACAAGATCCTGTCAATAGTTTGTCAGGACATTAAGACGAGAACTTGTGAGGAGGTAGATTCGGACCGTGAGCCTCCCCCCTCCCGTAATACTCGACCGAGCCAGCCCCGTTCCGTTGTATTTCCAGATCGCAGAACAGTTCGAACAGGCGATCGTCGATGGCCGGCTGCACCCGGGCGACCGGCTCGAGAACGAGATCGAACTCGCCAGGCAGCTCGGGCTCTCCCGGCCCACCGTCCGCCAGGCCATCCAGCTCCTCGTCGACAAGGGCATGCTGGTCCGCAAACGCGGTGTCGGCACCCAGGTGGTGCACGGCCAGGTTCGCCGGCCCCTCGAGCTGACCAGCCTCTTCGACGACCTCAGCAGCACCGGCCAGGGCCCCCGCAGCCGGATCCTGCGCCTGGAACGGATCCCCGCCGACGCCAGACTCTCGCACGCGCTGAGCGTCGCCCCCGGCGACGAGATCTGGGCCCTGGAACGACTACGCCTGATCGGCGACGAGCCTCTCGCGATCCTGCGCAACTACCTGCGCACCGACATGGTCGACCTCGGACAGTTCGATCTGGAACGCGAGGGCCTCTACTCCTCACTGCGCCGGGCCAACGTGTCCATGTCGGTCGCCCGGCAGCGCATCGGCTCCCGCCGCGCCACCACCGCCGAGGCCGGCCTGCTCACCGAGGAGCCCGGCGCCCCACTGCTCACCATGGAGCGGACCGCGTACGACAACGAGGGCCGCGTCGTCGAGTTCGGGCACCACGTCTACCGGCCGGACTTCTACGAGTTCGAGATGACCCTGATCCAGAAGTGACACCCGGCGGACACGGCGACGGCCCGGCCGTGAGGGCCGGGCCGTACCGGGTGAAGGGTCAGCGCCAGGTGTCGGTCAGGGTCAGCCGGCCGTTCGCGGGAACCGTGGCGGTGCGGTTGGCGCCGGATTCCCAGGTGAAGCTGCCGTCGGTGTTCCTGCGGACGTACTTGTACTCGAACGTCGTCCCGGCCGGCAGCGCGACGGTGGCCTTCCAGACCGGGTAGGCGTCCGCGGACAGGGCGACAGCGCTAGCCGGAGCCCAGTTGCCCAGCGTCGCCTGGTTGCCGGTGACGAGGATGTTCTGACCCGGGGTGGTCGTGGCGGTCACGGCGAAGCCGGTCCCGGCGGTGGCGGTCGGGGACGCGGTCGGCGTGGTGGTGCCGCCGCCGGCAGCACCGACGTGGAGGGCGATCGCGTCACCGGCCGGAACGGTCGCGGTGAACTGGCCGGACGCGTTGACCGCGTAGGCCGGTCCGGTGCAGCCGCCGGTGCTCGTCGGGTCGCCGTGCTGGACGTCGCAGTAGGTGCCGGCCGGCAGTGCCGTCTGGAAGGTGCGGGTCAGGGCGCTGCCCTCGTGGTTGATCGCCACGTAACCCCTGCTGCCACGGCCGAAGGCGATCTGATCGGCACCGTTGCTCCACCAGTTCGTGACGGCGGTGCCGGAGACGGCGTTGCGGAAGCCGACCATGTTGCCGATCTGCCGCCAGGCGTGCTGGCACTTCCAGCCGCCGGTGTAGCAGGCGTTCACGGTGCCGCCGTTGGGCGGGCCGGCGTCGTGGTCGCTGAACTCGTAGCCGGAGTTGACGTCCGGCGCCCCGTACGGCCAGGCCAGGGTGAACACCTGGGCGAGCGTGTACGCCGACCCGTTCTTGTAGCTGAGCGTGTCACCGCCGCGTTCGGTGTCGTGGTTGTCGACGAACACCGCCGCCTGACTGCTGGGCAGGTAACCCCAGGCGGTGCCGAAGTTGGACAGGTAGGCGAGGTTCTCGTTGAGGAACACCCGCTTGAGGTCCCGGGCGAACCGGAACTCCTGCACGTCGCCGGTACCGGTGTACTCGGTGGGCTGGACCGCCTCACCGGCCCCGAAGATGACCTCCTGTTTCCAGTAGGCGCCGGGGTTCGACAGCTTCGACTTGATACCGGCCAGGTCGGCGGCGGACATGTGCTTGGCGGCGTCGATCCGGAAGCCGTCGACACCCAGGGAGGCGAGGTCGTTGAGGTAGCCGGCGATCCTCCCGCGTACGTAGTCGCTTCCGGTGTTGAGGTCCGAGAGGTTTACCAGTTCACAATCCTGCACGTTGGAGCGGTTGGTGTAGTCGCTGATCGCGGTGCGGCAGGTGTGGAAGTCAGCGTCGGAGTAGACACCCGGATAGTTGTACTTGCTGTACGAACTGCCACCGGTACCCGTACCGGAACCGGCACTCATGTGGTTGACGACCGCGTCCGCGATGACCTTGACACCGGCGGCGTGACACGTGTTCACCATGTTCGCGAAGGCGCTGCGGTCACCGAGACGACCGGCGATCCGGTACGACACCGGCTGGTACGACGTCCACCACTGTGCGCCCTGGATGTGTTCCTGCGGCGGCGAGACCTGCACGTATCCGTAACCGAGCGGCCCAAGGGTGGTGGTGCACTCCGCCGCGACCGAGGCGAACGTCCACTCGAACATCACCGCGGTGACGTCCTTGGTACCGGGCGGGGCGGCGTAGGCGTCGGGGCTGGTGGCGATCTGCGTGACACCGAGACCACCGACGCCGAGGGCGAGAGTGGCGGCGGCCAGCACGCGGGCCAGGCGTCTGTCCACATCAACCTCCTGAGGGAAAGAGCTTGCAAAATTTGCAAAACTTTTCACAGAAGATAGATACCAGCGAGTACATCGTCAAGACATCAGCCGGAAACAAAACGCCGCCCCCGTCGTCGACGGGGGCGGCGTTCGGCAGAACGATCAGGCGAGGCCGTTCTCCGACAGGAAGGCCTTCGCCACCACGGCGATGTCCTTCTTGTCCACCTGCACCTGGGCCAGGT
>DATMVU010000697.1:0-2481 GCA_035562875.1 Actinoplanes sp.
GCCGTCACCCTCAACGACAAGACCAGCAACGGCTGGAAGCGCGAGGACCAGTGGCTTGTCGAAGGGGTCGCCGAATACATCGGCACCCAGCCCCGCAAGGTGCAGAACACCTACAGCCGGGATGCGCTGCGCTACGTCCAGTCCCGGGGCCGTTCGGTGAAGACGATCGTGGCGCCCTACCTCTCCGACAAGTCCGACGACGTGTCCGTCACCAGGCTCTACGCCACCGGGCACTTCGCGGTGGGGTGCATGGCCGAGAAATACGGCGAGGCGAAGATGCTGGACTTCGTCGCCCTCGTGCTGCGCGAAGGCATGGAACGGGACGGCGCCGCACAGGTCACCTTCCGCAAGCCCTTCAAGACCGTGGACAAGGCCTGCGTGAAGTGGATCAAACAAAAGCTCTGACCAGCGATGACGCGAAAGTTCAAATTCCCTTTTCGGTACGTTCGTGCGCAGTCCCGTACCCGCACGCCCGCCAGGCCGTCCCTCCCGGTCACCCCGCGACCGCCGGGCCGAATGCGTCCCTCCCGGCTACCCCTCCACCCCGGCTGATCTTGGTCGGCGGGCCACTGCCTCGCAACGTGACTGCTTCTGATCAGTGGGTGAACGGATGAAGCCCCGGCCCGCTGTCAAGCGGGCCGGGGCTTCATCTTTCGACTATCGGATCAGTAGCCGTCAGCCGACTTCACCGGTGGTGGATCAGTAGGTGCGGGCCGGGCGGGACGAGCTGTGCCGGCTGGCCGGGGCCTCCCGACGGTCGCCGCCGAACGAGCGCTGGCCGTCGGCGCGCTGGCCGGTCGGGCGCTGGCCGGTCGGGCGGTCGCCGAACGAACGCTGCGGGCGGTCGCCGAACGAACGCTGACCCCGGTCACCCGACGCGTGGCGGTCGCCGAACGAGCGGTCACCCTGCGGGCGGTCGCCGTAGGAACCCTGCGGCCGGTCGCCCTGGGGACGGTCACCGAAGGAGCGCTGCGGCCGGTCGCCGCCCTGGGGGCGGTCGCCGTACGAACGCTGCGGACGGTCGCTGTACGAGCCCTGGGGGCGGTCACCGTAGGAACCCTGCGGGCGGTCGCTGTACGAGCCCTGGGGGCGGTCACCGTAGGGACGCTGCGGGCGGTCGCCGAACGAGCGCTCGTTGCGGTCGCCGTAGCCGCTGCGCTGGGGACGGTCGCCGAACGAACGCTGCGGGCGGTCGCCACGGGGACGGTCGCGGTCGCCGAAGCGGCCACGGCCACCGGAACGCTCACGACGAGGCTCCGGCTCCTCCACCACCGGGACACCGCTGGGCTCACGCGCACCGGTGACCTCGGCCAGCTTCTCGTCGCCGAGCCGGACGCGGAACTCGCCCGGGTTGACGCCGGCCTTCGACATCATCGCCTGGGTGGTGCGGCGCTGCTTCGGCAGAACCAGCGTCACGACCGAGCCGGACTCGCCGGCCCGCGCCGTACGACCGGCACGGTGCAGGTAGTCCTTCGGGTCCTTCGGCGGGTCCACGTGCATGACCAGCGAGATGCCGTCGACGTGGATGCCACGCGCTGCCACGTCCGTGGCGACCAGGACGTTCGTCCGGCCTTCCTTGAACTCGGCGAGCGTGCGGGTACGGACCCGCTGCGTCTTGCCACCGTGCAGGGCACCGGCCCGGACACCGACCGCGCCGAGCTGCTCGACCAGCCGGTCGACGCCCATCTGGGTGCGGGCGAAGACGATGGTCTTGCCGTCCCGGTTCGCGATCCACGAAGTGATCGGGAACTTGTCCGCCGGCGGGATCAGCAGCATGTGGTGTTCCATGGTGGACACGCTGGCCTCGGCCGGGGCCGTGGAGTGCGTCACCGGGTCGTTCATGAACCGCTTGACCAGGGTGTCGACGTCACCGTCCAGAGTGGCCGAGAACAGCAGCCGCTGCGCGTTCGCCGGGGTCTTGGACAGCAGGTCGGTGACCTCGGGCAGGAAGCCCATGTCGGCCATCTGGTCGGCCTCGTCGAGAACGGTGACCTCGACGTCGTCGAGCCGGCAGGCGCCCCGCTCGATCAGGTCGCCGAGACGACCCGGAGTGGCGACGATCACCTCGACGCCGCGGCGCAGGGCGTCCATCTGGCGGTCGTAGGGAACCCCGCCGACAGCGGTCTTCAGGAAGACGCCGACGGACCGGCCGACCGGCATCAGCGAGTCGGCGACCTGCATCGCCAGCTCGCGGGTGGGAACCAGGATCAGAGCCTTCGGGTAGTGCGGGCGAGCCCGGCCACCCTTGGCGACACGAGCCAGCACCGGCAGACCGAAGGCGAGTGTCTTGCCCGAACCGGTCTGGCCACGGCCCAGGACGTCCCGGCCGGCCAGCGCGTCCGGCACGGTCGCAGCCTGGATCTCGAACGGGGTGGTGATGCCCTCACGGCTCAGCACGCGGATGATCTCGGCCGGGAGACCGAGGTCGGCGAAGCTGGGGAGCGCCGGAGTGTCGGACGTCTCGGTGACGGCCGTCTCAGG
>DATMVU010000698.1:0-2932 GCA_035562875.1 Actinoplanes sp.
CGCCCGCCGGCCGGAGGTGGCGATCGTCGACGAACTCGCCCACACCAACGTGCCCGGCTCGGCCAACGCCAAGCGCGGGCAGGACGTCCACACCCTGCTCGACGCCGGTATCGACGTCCTCACCACGGTCAACATCCAGCACCTGGAATCGCTCAACGACGTGGTCGCCCGGATCACCGGCGTCGAACAACGCGAAACCGTGCCCGACGAGGTCGTCCGCGCCGCCGAACAGGTCGAACTCGTCGACATGACCCCGGAGGCCCTGCGCCGCCGGATGGCCCACGGCAACATCTACCGGCCCGAGAAGATCGACGCCGCCCTCGGCAACTACTTCCGCACCGGCAACCTCACCGCCCTGCGCGAACTCGCGCTTCTGTGGCTCGCCGACAAAGTCGACGACCAACTCGACAAATACCGCGCCGACAACGACATCGACAACACCTGGGAAACCCGCGAACGTGTACTGGTCGCCCTGACCGGCGGACCCGAAGGCGACACCCTCGTCCGCCGCGCCTCCCGCATCGCCGCCCGCACCAAAGGCGCCGACCTGATGGCCGTGCACGTCACCCGCAACGACGGCCTGGCCGGCGCCAATCCCGCCGAACTCGCCCGGCAGCGGGTGCTGGTGGAGAGCCTCGGCGGCACCTACCACCAGGTCATCGGCAGCGACATCCCGCAAGCGGTGCTCGACTTCGCCCGCGGCGCCAACGCCACCCAGATCGTGCTCGGAGCCTCCAGCCGCGGACGGTTCGCCCAACTCTTCGCCACCGGCGTCGGCGTCACCACGATCAACCGGTCCGGGTCGATCGACGTACACCTGGTCACCCACGAACGCGCCGGGCAGGGCCGCCGCCGGGGGCCGTTGCCGGCCGCCCTGCCCCGCAGCCGCCGCGTCGCTGGCTTCATCACCGCACTGGTCGGGCTACCGCTGCTCACGGCGGTTCTGGAGATCAGCACCACCCTCCCACTGATCAACGACATCCTGCTGTTCCTCGTAGCAGTCATCGGCGTCGCCCTGATCGGCGGACTCTGGCCCGCCCTGCTCGCCGCCGTCGCCGGATCACTGCTGCTCAACTGGTTCTTCACTCCACCGGTCGGCAAATTCACCATCGCCGAAGGACAGAACCTCCTCGCCCTGGCCATCTTCGTCATCGTTGCCCTCGCCGTCAGTTGGGTCGTCGACACCGCCGCCCGCAAGACCCGCCAGGCCGCGCAGGCAGCCGCCGACGCACAGACCCTCGCCACGGTCGCCGGCTCCGTGCTGCGCGGCGAGCGGCCGCTGATGGCGCTGCTCGAACGACTTCGAGAGACATTCCACCTGGACTCGGTCACCCTGCTGGAGAAGGGCACCGTCGTGGCCGCCGTCGGCCAGCCCACCTGCGAACGCCCGGCCGACTCCGATGTTGAAGTGACCGCCGACTCAGACCTGGTGATGCTACTCAAAGGCCACACCTTGCAGGCCTCGGACCGGCGGATCGTGGAGGCTTTCGCCGCCCAGGCCGCTGTCGCGCTGAAACAGGAACGCCTCGCCACCGAGGCGGCGAGCGCCAAACCGCTCGCCGAAGCCGACAAGCTGCGGACCGCGTTGCTCGCCGCGGTCAGCCACGACCTGCGTACCCCGCTGGCCTCTGCCAAAGCCTCAGTGGCCAGCCTCCGCAGCCGCGACGTGCAGTTCGACGAGCACGACCGCGAGGAGTTGCTGGCCACCGCCGACGAATCTCTCGACCGTCTCGACCGTCTCGTCGCCAACCTGCTCGACATGAGCCGCCTGCAAGCCGGCGCCCTCGGCGTCACCGCGATCGGCGTCGGCGCCGAAGAAGTCGTACCCCGGGCGCTCGACGACATCGGCCTCGACGGCCGGCGGGTCACCGTGCACGTCCCCGACGATCTGCCACTCCTGCACGCCGACCCCGGCCTGCTCGAACGCGTCCTGGTCAACCTCGTCAGCAACGCGCTGCGCTACAGCCCACCCGACCGGCCGCCCGTCATCACCGGCAGCAGCCACGGCGACACCGTCGAACTACGCATCATCGACCACGGCCCCGGTATCGCCGACGACCGCTGGGACCAGGTCTTCCTGCCGTTCCAGCGCCTCGGCGACCGCGACAACCACACCGGCGTCGGCCTCGGCCTGGCCCTCTCCCGCGGCTTGACCGAAGCCATGGGCGGCACCCTGACCCCCGAAGAGACACCCGGAGGCGGTCTCACCATGATCCTCGCCCTACCCGTCAGTGGCGCGTCATGACCCGGATCCTCGTCATCGACGACGAACCCCAGATCGTGCGCGCACTGACCATCAACCTCAAAGCCCGCGGCTACACCATCGACACCGCCCGCGACGCAACCACCGCCCTGAAAGCCGCCGCCCAGCAACCCCCCGATCTCGTCGTCCTGGACCTCGGCCTGCCCGACATGGACGGCACCGAGGTCATCCGCGGCCTTCGCGGCTGGACCAACGTCCCCATCATCGTGCTGTCGGGACGGGCTGGCAGCGCCGACAAGGTGTCGGCCCTCGACGCCGGCGCCGACGACTACGTCACCAAACCCTTCGGCATCGACGAACTACTCGCCCGCATCCGAGCCGTCACCCGCCGCACACACCCGGCCGACGACGGACCACGCGTCAGAATCGGCGAACACACCGTCGACCTCGCCGCCCGCAGCATCACCGGCGGCGACACCGAGATACGGCTGACCCCCACCGAATGGCAGCTGCTCGACCACCTTCTGCGCCATCCCGGCAAACTGGTCAGCCAGCAGGCACTGCTCCGCGACGTCTGGGGACCGCAGTCGGAGACACAGACCAACTACCTGCGCCAGTACATGGCGAGGCTGCGCCGCAAACTGGAAACCGACCCCGCTCACCCCCGACACCTGATCACCGAACCCGGTATGGGCTACCGCTACCGGTCCTGAACACACCCGATGCTCT
>DATMVU010000699.1:0-3647 GCA_035562875.1 Actinoplanes sp.
CGCTTGGCGTCCTCGATCATCCGGTTGAGTGACTCGGCGGCCGGCGCCCAGAGCTTGTGCCTGGTGCCGCCGACCTGCCCGAGGGCCTCCGGCGGGATCTTGCCATTGCCGTACGCGGCAAGATCCTCCGGAATGCCCTTGCTGTTCAGTTTGTAAGTCTTGTCCGACGGCTGGCTGGCCGCGACCGCGCTCCGGAGCTGGCTGGCGAAACTCCCCTGCGCGGGCGCCGCACCCCTGGTCTGGGACGGTCCCGTCGTGGTCGTGGCCTGCTGACCCTGCAGCGCGAGGATCCGGCTCTGGATGTTCAGGATGCGCGAATTCACTCCCTCGATTCCCACGCCTACTCGATCGGCGAGCCGCCCGGAAACTGAGGTGCAACCGAAAGAAAACTCAGCTCGCCGAGGCCAGATCGATCGTGTGCTGGGTGTGCGCGACCTTGGCCTGCAGGTAGCGCACGTTCGCCGAGGAGGCGTGCACCGCCGTCGGGCGTACCGTCCGCACCTCGATCCCCAGGTCACGCAGCTGCTGGGACTTGTCCGGGTTGTTGGTGAGCAGGTCGACAGTCCCGGCATCGAGGGTCTGCAGCATCTGCGCGGCGGCGGTGTAGTCCCGCTCGTCGTCGGCGTGCCCGAGGGCACGGTTCGCCTCGTAGGTGTCCATCCCGGTGTCCTGCAGCGCGTAGGCGTCGAGTTTCGCGTACAACCCGATGCCCCGGCCCTCCTGCCGCAGGTAGAGCAGGTAGCCGCCGACCTCGGCGATCCGCTCGACGGCCTCCCGGAGCTGGGGGCCGCAGTCGCAGCGCTGCGAGCCGAAGACGTCGCCGGTCATGCACTCGGAGTGCAGCCGGACCAACGGCACCTCGGCACCCGCGACGTCGCCGAAGGCGAGCGCGAGATGCTCCTTACCGTCCGACAGACCGGTGAAGGTGACCACCTCGGCGGTGGCGCGGTATCCGTCGGGGAACTCCAGCGGAACGGTGACGCGAGTACGAACCGGCATGCCCTCTCCCTGGTGCACTTGACACTTCAAGTACGGATCGACCGTACGCGCCGGTTCATGAGGTGACCAAGGTCGCGGATCACACCCCTAGATCAACTAGGTTGGTGTTGGCCCCGCAGAGCAGCACCACCACCCGCTCCCCCGGCTCCGGGCGGTAGGCCCCGGACACCAGTGCGGCCTGCGCGGCGGCGGTGCCGTGCTCGACCACGATCCGGTGGTCGTCCCACAACCGGCCGCGGGCTTCGACGATCGCGTCATCGGTGACCAGCACTGATTCGATCTTTCGAGCCACGGCCAGGTCAAAGGCGATCTGCCCGGTACGCCGGGCACCGAGCGAATCCGCCGCCACTCCCGACACCGGCACATCCACCGGGTGTCCCGCTTCGAGGGCCGTGTGCAGCGCACACGAGGTGACCGGTTCGACCGACACCACCTTTTTATCGGGAGCGGCCGCCAGCACGCCGGCCAGCAGTCCACCACCACCGACGGCCACCAGGACGGTGTCGAAATCCGGCAGCTCACCGACGATGGTCCCGTTGCCCGCGACCATCGCCGGGTCGTCGTAGGCGTGGCAGAACTTCGCCCCGGTCTCGGCGGCCCGGACCACTGCCGCCGCATAGGCCTCGGCGTACTCGCTGCCGTGCTGGACCACGTGCGCACCCAGTCGGCCGAGTTTCGCCACCTTGACCGGCGGAGCCGTAACCGGCACGAACACCTCGGCGGTGATCCCCAGCTCGCGGGCCGCGTAGGCGGCGGCCAGCCCGGCGTTACCTCCGGACGCCGCGACGATCCCGGCGGCCGGCAGGTCCCCGGCGAGGATCTGGTTGAACATGCCACGGGTCTTGAACGAGCCCGCGTGCTGCAGGTACTCGAGCTTGAACCACAGGTCCGCCCCCGCCTCGACGAACGGAGTCCGCCGGATCCGGCCGTCGATACGCTTCGCCGCGGCTTCCACGTCAGCCAGGTTGATCATGAGTCAACCCTAGGCCACGCTCCAGCTGACCCGGCTCGACGGCACCGGCAGACGTCCCCCCACCAGGCGGGCCAGGTCCAGTAATCGGTTCGAGAAACCCCACTCGTTGTCGAACCAGCCGCGCACCTTCACCCCGCCGTCCGCGGTGGTCTGCGTGCCGGACGGGTCGAAGAGGCACGAGGCCGGATTGTTCTTCACGTCGATGGAGACGGTGGGATCCGGGTCGTACGCCAGAATCCCGCGCAGCGGCCCGGCCGCCGCCTCGGCCATCACCCGGTTGACCTCCTCCGCCGTCACCGGCCGCCCGGTCGTCCCGGACAGTTCGGCCAGCGAGCCGATCGGGGTGGGCACGCAGTAGTAGCTGTAGCGCATCTCGCCGATCTCCGGCAGCGCCACCCGCACCAGGTCACCCACCACATAGTTGTGCGGGATGATGCTCTCCCCCAGGGCCCGGCCCAGCCGTGGATCGTCCCGCGAGTTGCCGACACTGGCGTCCTGCACCCGCTGCCAGCCCTGGGACGCCAGGATCACCGAGGTGTTCACCGACCTCAGCCCGAACCGGTCGAGCAGCACTTTCGCCATCACGGTGAGCGCGTTGACGCCGCAGGACCCGGGCGAGACCACGTCGTGCCCGGCCGGGTCGTAACTCTGGTGGTTCGCGCCGAAGACCAGGAACGCGTCCGGGTCGTCGGCCGAGGCACTGATCACCACCTTGCGGGCGCCGCCGTGGGTGATGTGGTGCCGGGCGGTGGTGCCGGCCCGGAACCGGCCGGTCGCCTCGATCACCACGTCCACCTCGTGGTCGGCCCACGGGATCCGCTCCGGCCGCTCGTGGTGGAAGGCCCGGATGGCGTGATCGTTGACCACCAGGTAGTCACCACGCGCGGCCACCGTGCCCGGGAACGAGCCCCGGATGCTGTCCCGGCGCAGCCCGTAGGCCAGTTTCTCAGTGGACGCGATGTCGTTCACCGCGGCGATCTGCACACCGGCGTCGGGCATGGCGGCCACGATCCGGGTCAAGCTTCGGCCGATCCGCCCGAGTCCGTTGATCCCGATCGTGACAGTCATCGAGCGCTCCTCGATTTTGTTTACTTTGTCAGCATTTCTCCCGTGACTTGATCGCACCCCGACACACCGAAGTCCACTCGCCGTCACGACACCGACACTATGAGTTGTGCAAGTTGCACGTCAACGGACGACATTCTCACACCGCGCCAGTGAACGGCACCGAAACCCGGGAAGGCACAGTGGACCGCGGTCCGGCATGCTGGGAGCGTGCCCGTCCTCGTCTCCCACACCAGCGCCGACGAACCCTGGGCACAGTGGATCGCCGGATCCCTGCGCGCCGCAGGTCATCGGGTGCGACTCGACCCCGCCGGGCGCGACTTCGCCGGACGGCTCAGCAGTGGATCAACCGGCACCGATACGGTGCTCCTGCTCCTCTCCGCCGAACACCGCGCCACCCACGCCGACTGGACCATGCTGGCACAGGCTCCGGCCCTGGTGGGCCGCCTGATCGCAGTCCGGCTCGACGACGCCGCCGCACCCCGGCCCCTGCACACGATCCCCTGCCGCAGCCTGCACGGCCTCGACGAGGAGGACGCCATCGAGACCCTGCTCACCCTCGCCGGCGGAATCGATCGGAGAAATCTCGGCGAATCAGGTTTACGGCCCG
>DATMVU010000700.1:0-2334 GCA_035562875.1 Actinoplanes sp.
GCCACAAGCCCGCCGCCATGCCACTCACCGTGCCCGTCCTGCGGGTCCTCGAGGCCTGCCGCGGCCAGCGAGTATCCGGGCCGCTGATCCGCCGCCCCGTCTCCGGCAAGCCCATCGCCCAACGCCAGCCGACAGCGGCACCTGCCCTGACCAGCCCAAAAACCCTCAGAACGACAAGATCCGATAGTCGCGCCGGGGCCTTTTATCCGCGGGTTGTGGGTTCGAGCCCCACGGTGTCGACGACGCGCGAATACTGACCCCCGGGTGACGGGTGAATTCTGACCCCTCCTGAACCCTTGGAGGGTGATCACGATGGAGAACTGGGCAGAGATCCGCAGGTTGCATCGCGCGGAGGAGGTGCCGATCAAGGAGATCGTCCGCCGGCTCGGCGTGGCAAGGAACACGGTGCGGGCGGCGTTGGCTTCGGATGAGCCGCCGCGGTATGTGCGGGCGGCGAAGGGGTCGCTGGTCGATGCGGTCGAGGCGCAGGTGAGGGCGCTCCTTCGGGAGTCCCCGACGATGCCGGCGACGGTGATCGCCGAGCGGATCGGCTGGGAGTACTCGATCACGGTGCTCAAGGACCGGGTGCGGGCGATCCGGCCGGAGTACCGGGGCGTGGACCCGGTCGACAAGCTGGTGCACGAGCCCGGGGACACCACGCAGTGCGACTTGTGGTTCCCGGCGCCGCGGATCGCGGTCGGGCACGGTCAGGCCGCGATGTTTGCCGGTGCTGGTGATGACGTGGGCGTATTCGCGGTTCATCACGGCCCGGATGATCCCCTCGCGTCAGGGTGGGGACATCCTGGCCGGGATGTGGGCGCTGATCAGCGGCGTCGGCGCGGTCAGCAAGCGGTTGTGGTGGGACCGGGAGTCCGCGATCGGCGGCAAGGGCACGGTCAACGCTGACGCGGCGGCGTTCGCCGGGACGCTCGCGACCCGCGTCGTGCTGGCCCGCCCTCGGGATCCGGAGTTCAAGGGCATGGTCGAACGGCACAACGGGTATCTGGAGACCTCGTTCCTGCCCGGGCGCACGTTCACCGGTCCGGGTGACTTCAACACCCAGCTGTCCGACTGGCTGCCGGTGGCGAACACCCGAACGGTGCGCTCCCTGGGCGGGCGTCCCGTCGACCACCTGGGCACCGATATCGCGGCCGGCCTCACGCTGCCGCCCGTGGCGCCGAGCATCGGGCTGCGCACCCGGGTGCGCCTCGGGCGGGAGTACTACGTGCGCGTGGACGCCTGCGACTACTCGGTCGACCCGGGCGTGATCGGCCGGTTCGTCGACGTCCACGCTGACCTCGGGCGGGTCCGCGTCACCTGCCAGGGGCGGACCGTGGCCGATCACCCCCGCTGCTGGGCGCGGGCGGCGACGATCACCGACCCCGCCCACGTGCAGGCCGCCGCCAGGCTGCGGACGGCATGGCAGGAGGACGAACGGGAACGGGCACGGGCCGCCCAGCGCCGCCACACCGACGGTCACCGGGTTCCCCTGCGGGTCCTGACGGACTACGACGCCCTCTTCGGTGTCGACTTCGACTCCAGCGGCCACGCCCCGGCGGTGACCCCGTGAACGCCGTGACTGCTACCGCCTCCCAGGTCGCCTACCTGGCCCGGGTGCTCAAGACCCCCACCATCGCGCGGACGTTCACCCAGCTCGCCGAGACCGCCCGCGACGCCGGCTGGACCCACGAGGAGTACCTCGCCGCCGTCCTGGCCCGCCAGGTTGCCGACCGGGAAGCCTCCGGCGTGGCGATCCGCACCGGCGCCGCGCACCTACCCGCCATCAAGACCCTGGAGGACTTCACCCTCGCCCACCAGCCCTCGCTGCGCCGAGACGTCCTGGCGCACCTGGCCACCTGCACCTGGGTCGACAAGGCCGACAACGTCGTCCTCCTCGGCCCGCCCGGCGTCGGCAAGACCCACCTCGGCATCGCCCTGGGCGTCAAGGCCATCAACGCCGGCCACGCCGTCCTGTTCAACACCGCCGTCGGCTGGCTCTCCCGCCTGTCCGCCGCACACGAAGCCGGCCGCCTCGAGGCAGAACTCAAACGCCTGCGCCGCTACCGGCTCCTGATCATCGACGAGGTCGGCTACATCCCGTTCGACGCCGCCGCGGCGAACCTGTTCTTCCAGCTCATCGCCCACCGCTACGAACAAGGCTCAGTCCTGGTCACCTCGAACATGCCCTTCGGCAAAGCGCACTTGTTCGAGCGAACGTGTGCAAGGTGGCGGCCGGAGTTGACCGGGTTCAGGGCCCGACGTGGGGTGGTGGAAGCCGGTCGGGGTCGACGTGATCGGCGAGGTAGCTGATCGTGGCCTGGGGGTTCATCCCGA
>DATMVU010000701.1:0-1708 GCA_035562875.1 Actinoplanes sp.
CCAGGGCGTACGCCAGCAGTCCGGCCGTCGGCCAGCGAAGCGACGGGCGCCGTGGATCCCGGCCGATCAGATAACAGGCGAGCCACCACGTGAGGGCGAAGGCGGGTACGGCGATCGCGGGCACCGGTAGAGTCAACCAAACAGTTGACGAGTTTCGACAGCCGCCTTCTTGCGCCGATTACGCCGCCGCACCACCCAGACGGCCGCCCACACCATCACCACCAGGCCGATCAGCACCAGAACCGGCAGCACGATCGCCAGCAACGACAGGATCACGCTGCCGATGTCCTCGGCGGTGCTCGCCACCGGGGCACCGAAACCGGCGGTCGCCGTGTTCACCACCGGCCGGGACGCCGACTTCACCCCGTGCACCACCAGGGCGATCACCACCCCGGCGACGATCGGCACCCACTGGTTCGAGGTGAAGAACGCCCCCGGATCGGCCACCGTCACCGTCTCCGACGCCGAACCCGTCCCGAACGCCAGACCACCGGCCGTCGGCCGGACGAACGTCTGCACCATGTCGTTCACGTGATCGACCACCGGAACCTTGTCGGCCACCACCTCGATCGCGAGCAGGAACGCGAGAATCGTCAGCGTCCAGCCGTTCGACAGCCAGGCCGAACCGGACGGAAGATCGATGGCTTCCGTGTACCGGGCCAGCAGTCCCATGGTCAGCAGGGGGATGTAGGCGTTCAGCCCGGCCGACGCGGCCAGACCGGTACCCGTCAATACTTCCAGCACGAACCCAGCATGGCACCGCCACGCTCGTGGTGCCCGCCGGGTGCCCGGCACGCTTCAGGTACCGTCGTGCGGTGCGCCTGGTCATCGCGAAATGCTCCGTGGACTATGTCGGCCGTCTCTCCGCCCACCTGCCCCCGGCAGTGCGGCTGTTGATGGTCAAAGCCGACGGGTCGGTGTCCATCCACGCCGACGATCGTGCCTACAAACCGCTCAACTGGATGAGCCCGCCCTGCAGACTGCAGGAGGCGCCGGGCGTCTGGAAAGTGGTGAACAAGGCCGGTGAAGAATTGCGGATCACCTTGGAAGAAGTGTTCCAGGACTATTCCTACGAACTCGGTGTCGATCCTGGACTGGTCAAGGACGGCGTCGAAGCGCACCTGCAGGAACTGCTCGCCAAACATCCCGAGACGTTCGGCGAGGGATACACGCTGGTGCGGCGGGAATACATGACCGCCATCGGCCCTGTGGACCTTCTGCTGAAGAACGCGGAGGGCGGTTCGGTCGCCGTCGAAGTGAAACGCCGAGGCGAGATCGACGGCGTCGAACAGCTGACGCGATACCTGGAACTGATGAACCGCGACCCGCTCCTCGCTCCCGTTCAGGGCGTTTTCGCTGCTCAGGAGATCAAGCCGCAGGCCCGGGTACTGGCCACCGACCGCGGCATCCGCTGTCTCGTCGTCGATTACGACAAGCTCCGCGGCATGAAAAAAGACGAACTAACCCTTTTCTAAACCATTTTCGGTACGACTAGGAAAGCGGCCGTGGCTACCGCGCGATGTTAGCGGTGGGTCGCGGCCTTTTTCGCGTCCGCCGGGCCGAATGCGACGGTAACCGGCAATTCTCCCCGCCGTGACAACCGCCAACCGGAGCCTCCCGGCGAAACCGCTTCGAGCATGCGGGTCGCTCACCGTTCACGCAGCCGGCCGCGGCCCAGCGTTGCCCGGCCCGCCGCAGCCCAGCCTGG